>CALJLK010000523.1 GCA_937982655.1 uncultured Sandaracinus sp. | reverse complement strand
GCCGAGCACTACACGATGCTGCTCGTCGACATGAGCGGCAGCGTGACCGCGTCCGATCAGGTCCCCATGATCGTCGAGGCTGCGCAGTCGTTCGCGGCCACCCTCGAGGGTTACCAGAAGGTCGCGGTCTACGCGTTCGACGGCTCGGAAGAGATCTTCCCCATCCAAGGCTTTCGCGAGAGCGCGGGCGGCATCGCGCGCCTCGGCGGGTTCCGCACGCGTGACCCGTCCACGAACCTCCACGGCGCGGTCGTGAAGGCGACCGAGGTGCTCTCGACCGAGATGGAGCAGTCGCGCACCCCGCTGCGCTTCGGCACCCTCGTGGTGTTCACCGACGGCACCGATCGCGCGGCCCGCGTCTCGCGCGACGAGATGGGCGAAGCGCTCGACGCCGCCGGCTACGACATCTTCGCGATCGGCGTCGGCAACGAGATCGACGAAGGAACCCTCGGCGACGTCGGCCGCAGCGGCTACGTGCAGATCCAAGACAGCGCCGCGATCTCCGCCGCGTTCGAGGCGATCTCGCGTCGCATCATCGGCTACACGCAGCGCTTCTACCTGCTGAGCTACTGCTCGCCCGCCCGCGCGGGCGTCCACCGCGTGACCATCGAAGCGACGGTCGACGGAGTCTCCGGCGACGCGGAGTACGAGTTCGACGCCACCGGCTTCGGACCGAACTGCAACCCGAGCCAACCGCCGCCCTTCGACACGCGCCGCTTCACCGCCCCCGCGACGCGCGGAGGCCGCATCGAGATCCGCGCGAACGCGAGCGCCACGGTCGAGTGACCGACCGGCGCACACGCGCCGAGACCGAAACACGAAGCGTCGTCCGTTCGCGGACGGCGCTTCGTCGCTTTCGTGGCCCCGGCTTCGATCACTCCGGTCGCAGGTTCGCGAGGAGCGCCTCGACGTCTGCCTCCGTCAGACCGACCGCGGGATCCGTTCGCACGCACGACGTGACGTCCACCGGGTCGTCGTCGACCGCGACCCACACCTCCACCTCCGGATGGGACTCGAGCCACGCACGGATCTCGTCTCCGCGAGTCCGCGGCACACCGTCCGGCGTTCGATGAAGACGTGGCGTGACGTCGAGCACCTCGACTCCGAGCAGGGCCGCCAGCTCGGCTCGGGTGTGATTCAGCCGCCACGTCGAGCTGATCACCACTTCGCATCGAGCCGTTTCCACGAGCCGTCGAAGGAGCTCGAGCGCTCGCGGGTCCAGTGCGCTCGGTCCCCACCACCCTTCGCCCTCGGGCGTCGCCGGCCCTTCTGCGGCGAAGCGATCCGAGTTCAGCACGCCATCGAAGTCGAGGAAGAGCACCCGCACGCGCGAACTCTGGGCCTTCGCGGTCGAGCCGTCATCGGCTTGCGCCTCTCGACCCCATGACCCAACACCGCGTCGCATGAGCCCCGTCGAGGTCCGAGTCACGCTGGAGGAGGCCGACGTCCGTCGCGGGCTCTTCTTCACGATGACGCGCCACAGCCCCGGCCTGCGTTTCCTGCCGCTCTTCTACGGCCTCGCGATCGTCGCGCTGATCTTCGGCGTCGTCGTGCTCGCGCGTGGACACGAGCCCTCCACCTACGAGCTGATCTTCGGCGCCGCGTGCGTCGGCTTCCTCACGCTGGTGCCGCTCGGTCTGCGGCGCATGGCCGCGCAGATGTTCGCGCGCGTCCCCGTGCGCGAGGCGACGTGGCGCTTCCGCGACGCCGGCATCCAGATCCAGTCGGGCCCCGCGGTCACGAGCCACGAGTGGTTCGGCCTCTACCGCACTTACGAGACGCGCCTCGCGTTCTACGTGCACGACAAGCCGAACGTCTTCCACGTGCTCCCCAAGCGCGGCCTCGACGACGCGACGATCGAGGCGATCCGCGGCTGGCTCGCCGCCCGCGCGAAGCCGAAGCGCGCGATCGAGACCGTCGCGTGGATGAGCCCGAGCATGGCCATGATCGGCATGCTCGTGGTCACCGCGCTCTGGGTCTGGCTCGGAGGCTGAGTTTCCTTTCCGCCGATCCCGCGCCTGCTACGCTCGCGCCGTGATCGGACGGCTCACCGGCATCCTCGGCGACCACAACCTCGACGGCAGCGTCATCCTCGACGTGGCGGGCGTCGGTTACGAGGTGCACGTGCCGATCGGCGCCCTCGGTCGCTTGCCCGAAGGCTCCGAGGTCACGCTCCACGTGCACACCCACGTGCGCGAGGACGCCTTCCAGCTCTTCGGCTTCGACTCGATCGAAGGCAAACAAGCCTTCCGCGCGTTGCTCGGCGTCTCGAACGTCGGCCCGCGCCTCGCGCTCGCGATCCTCGGCGCGCTCGATCCGCACGCGCTCGCGCACGCGATCGCGGCGCAGAACCGCGACGCCTTCAAGGGCATCCCCGGCGTCGGCAAGAAGACGGTCGAGCGGATCCTGCTCGACCTCGACGGCAAGCTCGTGGTGCACGGCAGCTCTTCGGGCCACGCGATCGCGCCGCGCCCGATCGCGAAGGCCCCGGAGCGCCCCGTGCCGAGCGGTCCGGCGGGCGAGGTCGTGATGCTGCTCGTGGGCATGGGCTACAAGCGGCCCGAGGCGGAGCGCGCGGTCGAGGCGCTCGAGGTCGAAGGCAAGGACCTGCAGACGCTGCTGCGCGAGGCGCTCGGCGCGCTCTGAACGCGCCCACCACGCTCACCACCACGCTCACCACCGCGCTCATCCACGAATCGCCCGCGAAGACCGAACGAATCAAACGAAGATCATGGGACGCACCGACTCCCTCACCGGCGAAGCCACCAGCGACGATCGCGTCTACGACATCTCGTTGCGTCCTTCGCGCTTCGACGACTTCGTCGGCCAAGAGCGCATCAAGGACAACCTGCGCGTGTTCGTCGAGGCCGCGCGTCGCCGCGGCGAGCCGGTCGATCACGTGCTGCTCAGCGGCCCGCCCGGCCTCGGCAAGACGACCCTCGCGATGATCCTCGCCGAAGAGCGCGGCGTCACGCTGCACTCCGCGAGCGCGCCCGCGATCGAGCACAAGGGGCAGCTGGCGGCGTTGCTCACGAAGCTCGACGCCAACGACGTCCTCTTCATCGACGAGATCCACCGCCTGCCGCCGGTGGTCGAAGAGAACCTCTACACCGCGGTGGAGGACTTCCGCATCGACATCGTGCAGGGCGACGGCCCGTACGCGCAGACGCTCTCGCTGCCGCTCCATCCCTTCACGCTCGTCGGCGCCACCACCCGCACCGCGCTCCTCACCAACCCGATGCGCACGCGCTTCGGCTACGACGCGCGCCTCGACTACTACCCGCCCGAAGAGCTCGCGAAGATCGTCGCCCGCAGCGCGCGCCTGCTCGCGCTCGAGACTCACCCCGACGCGACCTTCGAGCTCGCGCGCCGCGCCCGCGGCACCCCGCGCATCGCCAACCGTCTCCTCCGCCGCGCGCGCGACTTCGCGCAGGTCCTCTCCGACGGAATCCTCGACGTCGTCACCGCCAAGAAGGCGCTCGATCGCCTCGACGTCGACCACGCCGGCCTCGACGAGATGGACCGCAAGTACCTGCGTATCCTCATCGACCACTACGACGGCGGCCCCGTCGGCATCGAGACCCTCGCGGCGGCGCTGAGCGAGCCGCGCGACACCCTCGAAGACGTCTACGAGCCGTACCTCCTCCAACAAGGCTTCCTCGCCCGCACCAGCCGAGGCCGCATGGCCACCCGCCGCGCCTACGAGCACCTCGGGAAGTCCCGCAAAGGCGGCGAGCCCCCGGACGGACAACAAGGATTGTTTTGAGGGATGGATTCGCCCAGTCCGACGGTGAACCGAAGGTGATCGTCGGCCGAGCGAACGTCTCGGTATCCGAGCGCGTTCAGTCCACGTCCACCGGCACCGTCTGGGTCGCGCCGCCTTGGAAGATCAGTCCGTTCACCTCGACGCGTTGCGCGCCGAAGGTGAGCACCGCGCGGTAGCGACCGGGCATCACCACGCGGAACTCTTCCGTGGGCTCGAAGGTCAGCTCTTCGCCGCCTTCGCGCTGCGCGACGATGCGCCACCGCGACACCGGCTGCCCGCGCCGCCGCACCGCGAAGCGCACCCGCGTGACCTCCCACGTGATCGTGCGCTCGCTCTGCCCCGGCTCGACGAAGATCGCGTCCTCGCGCGGCGTGGAGCCCGCGAGCGCGCCCGGATCGAGCGTGGCCACCACGCGATAGCGTCCCTCCGGCAACGTGAAGCGCTCCCCCGCGCCGCCCTCCGCGGCCACGGCGCCGGTCTCGTCGAGGAGTTGCACCCGTCCGGCCGCCGTCTCGTTGCCGACCTTCAAGACGATCCGAACCTGCCCTTCGCTCGGCTCGGCCACCTCGGGCTCCGGCTCCTCCTCCTCGATCGGCTCCTCGATCGGCGTCGGCGTGACCTCTTCTTCGCTCCCCGTGGTCGAGGCGGAGCCCACGCCCTCTTCGCTCTCACCGCCGCCGCCACACCCCAACGCGCACACCAGCGCGATCGTGATCGTTCGTTGCATCGGTTTCACCCCTGCGATCGAGCATCACCGATCGCGGGCGGCTTGGCGACTTCGCGCGTTCGGTGAGACTCGGTCACGGGCTCCTGTTCGACGCTCCGGCTCGACGCTCCGGTTCGATCGCCGAAGGGAGGCCGCTCCATCGGCCTCGAGCACCTCGTCGCGCGCCCGCGCTTCGTGTACCTCTGCCGCCGATGTCCGACTCCCCCACGCGTCCCGTGCTCGACCCGCTGGCGTCGCTGCTGCTCGCCTCGAGCGGCCTTCTGTGCGGCCTCGTCCCGTGGGCGATCTATGGCTGGGCGCTCCCCGAACGCGACGCGCTCTCGCCGCTGCTCGATCACTTCGGCGGTTCGTTCGGAGCCCCGCTACACCTGCTCTTCGTCGAGGTCTGGCTCGTCGGCCTCGTCGCCGCGGTCGTCCTCTGCGCCGCCCTCGGCGCCTCGTTGCTCTTCTGGACCCGCCGTCGTCGCTTCGCGCTCACGCTCCTCGGCGCGAGCGTCGCGATCGCCGCGACTCAGCTCCTCGTGATCGGGCTCGGCGTCCGCGAGCTGCGCGCGCACACCCTGCCCGAAGGCACCGCGAGCTGCGCTTGTCCCGAAGCGCTCGAGTCGCTCGATCGATCCGTCTGCGCGTGCGACGGCGAGCGCGTGGTCGCGCAGATCGCGCTCGAAGGCGGCGCACGCACGACCTTCGAGCACGACGACGCAGGCGCGGTCCGATCGTTCGTGCTGTACGGGCCATCGGGCCCGCTGCGCTCCTGCACGCTCGAGCCGCCGCAGCCGATCGACCGCATCGCGTCCGCGGTGCTGCGCTGCACCGTGATCGAGCCGTGAGCCACGGAGCCGGGCTCTCACGAGCCTCTCGCTCTTGGCTCACGAACGCTCGACGTGGTCGCTCACCACGATCGACGTCACGACGATCGACATCGCGACGATCGACATCGCGACGATCGACATCGCGACGATCGCGTTCGCGCGTCCGTCGCTCAGCCCGGGCTCACGCCCCACTGCTTCACGAGCCACTTCAGCGGACGCGTCTCGTCCTCTTCGATCCCGTCCACCGCCGCGACCTTCACGAGCGTGTTCAGGATCAGCTTCTGCGCGTCCAGACGCGACACCGCCTTCGCGCAGGCCTGCAGCTCCGTGCGGCTCTTGAACGCCTTGGTGTCCGCGATCGCGCGGTCGAACTTCTCGCCGCCCATCTCCTTGCGGAGCTCGGCCATCTTCGCCTGCTCCTCGACGCTGTACTCGCCGTCCGCCTGCACGACCTCGCGCAAGAAGCCCATGAAACACGCCGCTTCGTTCGCATCCAGACCGTCGAGCTTCATCGTCGTTCCTCCGCCCTCGTGGCCGAGGCTCGCGAAGGCGAGCCGTCGTGCGGGCGCCGGGAGCATACGTGCCTGACGCGTGGGTTCAACGACCTCTGGTGTGAGGTTCGGTGGGAGGTTCGGCCGGGAGGCCGACGTGCTGCCGTGAGGAAGGACCCGCGAACGACCGCGTGGACGCTCGCTCGCGACCACGCCGCGTGGTAATGCGCCGCTCCCGCGCGCGACACCGAGTCGCTCGCGCCAGCACCGAGCGTCGGCGGCGCGCACCCCGCCGACGCGAGAAGAGACCGAGCGAGAAGATGAGCGAGCAGCAGAAGTCGGGTTCCTTCGCGGACATGTTCGAGTCCTCCGGCGGCGCCACGCCGACCCGCCGTCGTTACCGCGTCGGCGAAGCCGTGAAGGGCCAGGTCGTCCTCGTCGGCGCCGAAGGTGTCTTCGTCGAGCTCGAAGGCCAGCAGGGCTTCTTCCCGAAGCTCGCGCTCACCGCGCCGAACGGCGAGCTCAAGGTCGCGGTCGGCGACACGCTCGAGGGCTTCATCACGAAGATCGACGGCACCTCGATCGAGCTCGGTCGTCGCCTCGCCGGCATGGGCATGACGCGCGAGCAGCTCGAGACCGCGCTCGCCGAGCAGACGCCCATCGAAGGCAAGGTCACGGGCGTCGTGAAGGGTGGCCTCACGGTCGACCTCGGCGGCACCCGCGCGTTCTGCCCGATGGGCATGATCGACACGCGCCGCGTGATGGACGCGACGCCGTACCTCCTGCAGACGCTTCCCTTCCGCGTGGTCGAGCTGCGTGGGGATCGCGACGTGATCGTCTCGCGTCGCGCGATCCTCGAGGCCGAGCAAGCGGTCCAGCGCGACGCGCTGCTCGCGTCCATCCAGCTCGGCGCGCGCCTTCGCGGCCAGGTCACGAAGGTCCTCGAGTTCGGCGCGTTCGTCGACATCGGCGGCGTCGAAGGCCTCATCCCGACCCGCGAGCTCACCCACGATCGCCGCCGCCCCGAGCAGGTCGTCTCGACCGGCGATCACGTCGAGGTCCGCGTCCTCGACATCGACCGCAACGGCGACAAGACCAAGATCACGCTCTCGCTCAAGGCGCTCGCCGCCGACCCCTGGGACGCGATCGACGAGATCGCGCCCATCGGCCGCGTGGTCGCGGGCAAGGTCGTCAAGCTCATGGACTTCGGCGCGTTCGTGCAGATCGCGCCCGGCATCGAGGGCCTGCTGCACGTCTCGGAGCTCGGCGCGGGCAACCGCCACCCGAGCACCATGCTCAACGCTGGCGACGCGGTGTTGGTGGTCGTCCGCAACGTCGACCGCGAGCGTCAGCGCATCGGTCTCGCGCCCGCCCCCAAGGGCGCGAGCGTGGGCGAAGCGATCGGCGGCGGCGGCCTCACCGTGGGCGCGATCGTGAAGTGCACCGTCGAGGCCATCGAGCGCTTCGGAGTGTTCGTTCAAATCGAAGGCACCGCGGGTCGCGCGGGCCGCGGTCTCATCCGCGAGCGCGAGCTCGGCCTCGCCCAGGGCGCGGACGTCAAACGCACGTTCCCGATCGGCACCGAGCTCTCCGCGAAGATCGTCAGCGCGGGCGACAAGCTCGAGCTCTCCGTGAAGGCGATCAAGGAAGACGAGGAGCGCTCGGTCTTCGAGTCCTACGCGAAGGGCGCGAAGGGTCAGAAGATGGGCACCCTCGGCGACCTGCTCAAGGGGAAGCGCTGAGCGCGGCTCCCCGGAAGTGAGCACGCCGAACGCGCTGCGGCGCGGTCGCTTCGGAACGAAAAGCCCCGATCTCGAGGGGCTTTTTCGTATCCGTCGTTCGACGTACCGCGCCGCCGTCGCTCGTCGCTCGTCACACGCGTGGTCCACACGCATCGGCTCGTTCGAGCCGCCCGTGGCCACGGCGCTCAGCCGAACACGCGCGTCGATGGCGCTCAGCCGAACACACGCGCCCGCAGCTCCGAGAGCGCCCGGTGCGGCAAGCGCAGCGCTTCGCCCTCTTCCACGTAACGCGCGAGCAACCTCTCGGTTTGATCGCGCACCTTCGTGAAGTGGTATTGCAGGTAGATCTCGACCTCGAAGGGCGCGATCTTCGGCGCCATCCAGCTCGCGAGCTTCAGGGTCGACGCCGTCACGAAACCCACCCCGAAGGGCGGCGAAGCGTCCACCTGCGCGGCCACGATCGCGCGCGCCTCGGCGGACGCGTCTGCGGCCAGCTTCGCCCACGGACCCTTCCGCATCCCCGCGAGCTCCCAGCCCGCGCCTTCGAGCGCCGCCATCGTCGGCATCAAGGTCGCCGAGCCGTAGGCCATGAGCGCGCCGGTGTCCGGATGCACCTTCGCGGGCGCACCGCCGCGCCGCAGCGCGTCCACCACCCGCTGCGCCTCCGCGCCCGAGAACGGCGACGGGCCGGGCAGATACGCCGCGATCCCCGGTGCATCGACCTCGCCCTCCACGAGCGGCGCCTGGTAGCTCACCATCGTGATGCCGCCGTCCACCCGGCGTCGCTCCGGCACGTAGGGCGCGAGCAGCTTCTTCAGGTGGAGCCCCGGCCCCATCGACACCACCGTCGTACCGGCCGTCTTCTCCAGTAGCGTCGCCAGCTCGTCCTTCGCCTCGAGGCTGCGCTCGAGCGCCGCGGTCGAGATGCAGAGCCAGATCTGATCGAAGCCCCGCGCTGCCGCGCGCTCCGGGTCGCAGAGCACCTCGTCCGCGCGCCAGGTGTGCAGCTCGCGCCCGCGCTTGCCGCGCATGAGGTAGAGCCGCAGCTCGTCCGAGGCCTCCGCGCGGTGCTTCGGTCGCACGAAGAACGCGACGTGCGCCCCGCCGCGCTGCAGGTAGTGGCCGTAGACCTGTCCCACGGCGCCCGCGCCGACGATCAACACGCGCAGCGGGGCGCGAGAGGTGCGACCGCGTCCTTCGAGCGCGGGCATCAGTCGCTCCCGCGGATGCCGTACCGCTTCGCGAGCTCACGCAGGTGATAACGCGTCAGTCCCGCCGCCTGCGCGGAGCGCGTGATGTTGCCGCCGTGCTTGTCGAGCAGCGCCTTCAGGTACGCCGCCTCGAAGGCGTCGAGCACCTTCTGCTTGGCCTCCTTGAACGGCAGATCGTCCTCCACGAACTGCTCGGCCGTGCCGCCCGGCAGCGGTTGCGCGGGCGTCTTCTGAGAGCTCGGCAGCAGGTCGCGCACCCCGAGATCGAGCGAGTCCGCCATCGCGGCCGCGCGCTCGATGGTGTTCTTCAGCTCGCGGATGTTGCCCGGCCAGGGGTAGCTCTTGAGCCGCGTCATCGCGTCCGGCTGCACCGTGAAGCGCTTGCCCGAATCGTCCGGATAACAACGCCGCGCGAAGTCCTCCAGGAACGAGTCGACCAGCAGCGGCACGTCCTCCGGGCGCTCGCGCAGCGAAGGCAGTTCCACCTGCACGACCGAGAGGCGGTAGTAGAGATCCTCGCGGAAGGTGCCTTCGTTCACCATCTGCCGCAGATCGCGGTTGGTCGCGGCGACCACTCGGCAATGAACCGGGATCGTCTTGTCGCCCCCGACACGTTTGATCTCACGATTCTCCAACACGCGAAGCAGCTTCGGCTGCAGCGAGAGATCCAGCTCTCCGATCTCGTCGAGGAAGATCGTGCCGCCCTCCGCCTGCTCGAAGCTCCCCTTGTGTCGATCCGTCGCGCCCGTGAACGCGCCGCGCTCGTGTCCGAAGAGCGTGCTCTCGATGAGGTCCTTCGGGATGGCCGAGCAATCCTGCACCACGAGCGGGTTCTCGCGCCGCGGCGACGCCTGATGGATCGCGCGCGCCACGAGCTCCTTGCCGGTGCCGGTCTCGCCGCGGATCAGCACCGTGAGGTCCGCCGCGGCGACCTTCTCCAGCACCGCGAAGATCTCGCGCATCCGCACGCTCTTGCCGACGAGGTCGAAGAAGCGGTCCTTCTTCGACAGCTCGATCTCCACCTCGCCCTGCTGGGGCTCGAACTGGATCCGCGTCTGTCCGACCGTGAAGGTCTGGCCCGGCTTGATCCAGACCTCGCGCACCCGCAGGTCGCCGACCTTGGTGCCGTTCGTGGACTCGAGGTCCTTCAGGATGAAGCCACGCTCGGTCGCGATGACCTCCGCGTGGGTGCCCGAGACGGCCTTGTCGGCGAGCACGAGGTCGCAGATCACGCTGCGCCCGAGCGTCACGCGCTCGCGCTCGATCACGAGCTCCTTGCCGCGGTCGGGGCCGTCGACCACGAGCAGCTTCGCGCGCTTCAAACGACGTTTCGTCGCTTTTTCGTCGACGAAGATCGTCGTCAAACCAGGGTTGTCGCTCAAAGTTTACCTCTAGGCTCGTGGGAGGGGGCCCCTCGGGGCTTTGCCCCGTGGGGGAGGGGCTGGCGACAGACCCTCGAAGAAA
>CALJLK010000522.1 GCA_937982655.1 uncultured Sandaracinus sp. | reverse complement strand
GCGGCTGACCCCGCGGACCCACCACGATCGTCCGCGGCTGACCCCGCGGACCCACCACGATCGTCCGCGGCTGACCCCGCGGACCCACGGTCGAGGGACCGCACGCGGTGCAGACCGAGGCGCTCGGAGACGACGGAGACGTGCTCGACCCCGAGCGCGGCGCAGCGCGCGAGCACGTCGCGCAGTGGCGCGGGCTCGTGCAGCCAGAGGAGCGCGTTTTCGTCGACGAAGGCCTCGAAGCCGTCCCAACGTACGCGACTCGGGCCGAGGCGCTCGAAGGGGACGGTGCGAGCGCCGTCGAAGAGGAAACCACGCCCCGCGGTCGGCGCGTTGGAGAGCCCGTCGAGCTGAGCGCTCGCGGTGGGCGACGCGAGGACGACCGCGGCGACCGCGACGATCGCGGAGCGGAGTCCGGGTCGGAGCCCACGCTGGGCTCGTACGGGGGAGGCCTCACGATTGACGGGTCCGAACCAGTGCTTCAACGTCGAATCTCCGCGTCTCGGGACGGCGCGCTCGCGCAGGCCCCACCGCTCGTGGAATGGTACTCACGCAGTGAGTCGGCGGCTGACCCCGCCGACCCAACCAAGAACTCGCACAGGGTATCGGCCCCGGCGGTCGGGCGGTATCGGTGCGATCGTGGGAACGGGTGCGACGAGACGCGCCCGACTTCGGAGAATTGACGATGCGATCCCTCTTGGCGTGTGCAGTGCTGTGCGGCTTGGCGTTCGGATGTGGCGACGACGCCGATGGAGGACGCGGGCGTCCCGGAGGACGACGCCGGCATGGAGACGATGGACGCCGGCACCGACTCCGGTCCACCGCCCGTGACCTGCGAGCCGCACGAGCTCACCTGCGTCGACGAGCACATCACGGGGCTCGGGCTGCTGGAGGACGCCAACCCGGCCACGATCGGGAACGAGGCGCTCGGCGACGGGCTCTTTCGCAGCACGATCGACACGAGCGCGGGCGGGATGAGCCCGACGCTGAGCTACGTGTACACACGCTTCGCGGACGCGGGGCTCGAGAAGGTGGAGCTCGACGACCTCGACGCGCTCGAGGACACCACGTGGGAGCTCGCGGTGCGGCGCTACGTCGCGCGCGTGAGCTCGGGCGTGTCGGGTCCGGGCTGCGTCACCGTGCAGCGCACGATGCCGGGCACGGAGATCGAGACGCTGACCGCGCTGCCGAGCGAGCTCTCGCCGGTGCGCGAAGAGGAGTACCTCTCGGAGAGCTGCGCGGTGGTGCCGGACACCTCGGGCATCGGGGGTCCCGCGACCGCGCTCTCGAGCTTCTGGACGTACGCGTCGTGCGTGCAGATGACGGGCAACGTCTACGTGCTGACGCTCGGCAACGGCCGTCACGTCGCGATCGAGTTCGAGACCTACTACACGCCCTCCGTGCAGGAGGCGTGTGACTCGACCGGTTCGCTGCCGGGTGGCCCGAGCGGCTCGGGGAACATGCAGATCCTCTGGCGCTTCTTGGATTGAACGGCGCGAGCTCGATCGTTCGAGCGTAGCCACGGCCGAGACTCGACGTCGGCTCGCACGACCGTCTCGCTCGATCGTCTCGCTCGACCGCCTCGCTCGATGGAAGCCCGAACGCTTCGGGCAGGAGCTCCGACGGATGCGCCTCTCGATCGCCAACACTTCTTCTTCGAACGGGTCGTCGAGCGCCTCGTCGTCGAGCGGCGCGTCTTCGATCGCATCGTCGAGCGCCTCGTCGTCGAAGCGCGCTTCGATCGTCGTCGCCTCGATGGTGCTCGCGGTCTTCGGATCGTTCGGCTGCAGCGAAGAGTCCGTGAGCTCTCGCCCGAGCGCGCTGCGGCCCGACATGCCCGACGAGGGCACGGTCTTCCGATTCGCGCCCGAGGACGTGATCGAGCGCCACGACGAGGAGCGCGTGCGGGTTCACTTCACGCGTGACGGCTCCAACGCGGTGCCCGCGGCGGACGAAGATGGAAACGGCATCCCCGACTTCGTGGAGCTCGCGGGGGACGCGACGGAGACCGCGCTCGACTTCTACGCCGCGGAGGGTTTCCTCGCGCCGCTCGGTGACGCCGCGCTCGCGGAGAACGGCGGCGACGCGCGCTTCGACGTGTACTTGGTCGACTTCTTCGGGAGCGCGGACGGCGCGTTCGTGCGCGACCGATGCAGCTCCGAGGGAGGCACCGCGACCTGCATCGGGCACTTCGTGATGGAGAACGACTTCGCGACCGTGGGCGCGCTGCGCCGCGAGCAGGCCGCGCGCATCGTCGCGACGCACGAGCTCTTCCACGCGGTGCAGGTGGCGTACGACGCAGCGCGCGACTCCATCCTCGGCGAAGGCACGGCGGTGTGGGCCACCGATCGGCTCGATCCTTCGCTGCGTGAGGTGGCGGCGTTCTCGGGCGGCTACCTCGAGTCGATCGAGCGACCGCTCGACGTGCCGCGCGCGGGCGTGGTCCTCGATCCCTTCGCCTACGGGAGCGCGATCTTCTTCCAGTTCCTCGAAGAACGACACGACGAGGTGCTGATGTTGGAGCTCTGGGAGGCGTGTGCGGCCGAGCCCGACGAGGGCTGGCTCGCGCTGCTCGACAGATTGCTCGCAGCGCGCGGGAGCTCGTTCGCGGAGGAGATGGAGCTCTTCGCGATCTGGAACCTCTTCACCGACCGGCGCGCGAACCCGGAGGTCTCGTACGCGGACGGCGCGCGGTACCAGCCCGTATCGCTGCGTGAAGAGACGCTCCCGCTGATCGACGAGCGCCCGCGGCACGCGCGCGCGGCGACGCGTGGGTACACGTTCTCACCCGGTCGGCGCACGTCGATCGACGCGCGGCTCGGCGGCACCGACGAGGATCGCGCGGGGCTCGTGTTGCGGCTGGCGCGCGTCGACGACGACGTCGTCACCCTCGCGGAGGCGGGAGCGACGCGGTTCGACGTGGCGGGCGCGGACGAGGTGATCGTGCTCGTGGTGAACACCGCGCGCGTGGGCGAGGCGCGACGCGCGACGGTCTGTGTGGGCGATCCGAGCGAGCTCTCGGCGTGCGATGCGCCCGCGCCGACGGAGGACGCGGGGGTCGAGCTCGACGCGGGGGTCGTGGCGGACGCGGGCGTGGACGTGGACGCCGGCACGCCGAGCGAGGGTGGCGACGGAGGCTGCGGCTGTCGGAGCGGGGGCTCGAGCTCGGCGGGTTGGATCGGCGCCGCGCTCGTCGCGCTCCTGCGGCGTCGCCGCGACTGATGCCCCGTGACGAGCTCCTCCTCGTGGCGAGTGATGGCGCGTCGCCTCGCGATGGGTCGACGCGTCATTCGATGACCGCTCGATCGCCTGCTATCACCCGAACGTGAGCGCGGAGGACGGCGAGAAGGTCGGGTGGAGACCACGCTGGTGGCCGCTGCTCGCGATCGTCGTGGCGGGGACGGTGTTGCCGCCGATGGCATCCGAGGCGCTGCGCGCGATCGCGCCGCTCGGCTTGCTCTTCCTGAGCCGCGGATGGCTCGGCCGCATCCCACGCACGCTGATGGCGGTGGGCTCGGCCGCGCACGGCGCGCTGCTGCTCATGATGCTCTGGCCGACGCCCTTCGTGGGGGACGCCGATCCGGAGGAGGCGCTGCTGTCCGCGGTCTTCCTCGCGCGCGTGCTCGAGCTCCCGTGGATGCTCGCCTATGCGCACGCAGGTCTGGTGTTGCCGCCGGAGCTCTCGGAAGACGACGACGACTGAGACCGCGTCGTGGCTTCGTCGTCGGGGACGTCGTCGACGTGATCGGCGGGGCGACGAGATCGTCGACGTGATGTTGGCGTGGTCGGCGACATGACGACCACGAACTCGACGACGTGTCGATCACCCGAAAAAGCCACGCCCCTCTCGTCGGGAAACGAGAGGGGCGCGTTCGGGATGGGATGGGATGGGATGGGATGATTGGATTGGGATGGGACGAGAGAACCGCTCGAACGTCGCGCGGGAACGCGTCCGTTCGTTCGTGATGTCCGGTAGTGCAGCGCACGTGCCAGCGGGGTCGAAGAACGAAACTCGAAAGAACGCCCACGATCGCGCAGGGAACCTTCGACAGAGTGTCCGCACGCCGTGCCGGCTCGCGCCAAGGCGTCGAGACGTGGGCGGGAGGAGCACACCGCGGGCTCTCGTTCACCACCACGACGAAGCGACGATGGAGTGAACGAAACACACGAGTCCAACGCGAAGAGGCGGGATCGCTCCCGCCTCTTCGCTCACGTCTCGGGTGTCTCCGCGATCAACGCGTGCAGAAGTACCCGATCATGTCGTTGACGTAGTCGCAGCGCAGGCCCTCGCGGCCGCAGTCGCGACGACGCACCTCGCGGCCGTCCGCACACCACACCGCGGTGTCGCCCTCGCACATGCCGAGGTAGTCGATGCCCGCGCAGGGATCGTCGATGCAGTAGGTGCCGCCGAGCTCGGCGACCTGACCGCAGACCTGACCGCCACACGCGCCGCAGTCGCGCTGCCGCAGCACGCCGCGGTCGCACCAACGCGCCACGTTGCCTGCGCAGTCGCCCTGCGCCGTCACGCCGTTGCACGGATCGGCTCCCGCGAGGCAGCGGTAGCCCTCCACGCTCGGATCCCAGCCGCACGCGCCCTCGCAGCGATCGCTCGTGACCGCGTCGCCTTCGCAGTAGACCGCGGTGTTGCCGATGCAACGACCTTCGGGGCCGACGCTGCTGCAGTCGCCGCCGTCGACCACCGTCGGGCCGGTGAACGACTCGATCCACGCGACCGCGAGGTCGGTGCGCGAGTAGCGGTCCTGACCGACGCAGCTCGGATCGCCGTAGCTCAGATCGCCCGCCACGCGCACGCTTCCGTCCGCCGCGAGGATCATCACCGGGCCGCCGGAGTCGCCGAAGCAGACCCCGCGCCGGCCCTCGCCGTCGATCACGAGGAACTCGGGGCGCTCGAAGCCCGCGATGGGCTGCGCGGTGAACTCGCGCTCGCCGCTGCGGCCGTCTTCTTGTTGCCCGTAGCCCGACGCCTCCGCCGTGCGACCGATCCACGAGTCGTCGAGCCGCACGGTGTTGATCGGGATCGGCTGAAGCTCGGGGATGCGCGACGACGCGGGCGCGTCCATGCGCACGAGCGTCATGTCCTGCGACGGATGGTTCTGCACCTGCGCGGCGCGGAAACACACGTTCGGGTTCCGGCGATCCGGACCCACGCAGAACTCGCGGCCCACGCGCACGCCGCAGTGCTCCGCGGTGAGCACCCACTCGTCCGTGATGAACGTGCCGGTGCAGCCGCCCCACGCGCCGATCGCGAGGACTTGTCCCGGCGTCAGCGGCAACGCCGTGGGCTCGGGGGTTCCGTAGTACACGAGAGGAATACGTCGCTCGTCGCCACAGAAAGGAGTCTCACCTCCGTCGGGCGTCGAGATGGTTCCGGAGTCTCGAGTCGTCGGCCCGGCGTCCCCCGTCGCCGTGCCTCCATCCCGATCCGTCGAATGCGATTTCCCGCAGCCCACCACGGCCACGAGCACCAAACACCACTTCCACATCCGTCCGAAGCTTGCACGGGAAACCCCGACGCACCAGGCGGACTGTGCGGATCTCGTACGGTTCGGGATGGACTCTCGCTCGGTGAACGATGCGAGGAACGACACCTCACATCATGTCGCACGGCTCCGGTGGCTCGGGCGGCGGTTCCACGACGTTGCCCCAAATCGCCGTGTAGCCGGTGAACCCGACCGCGAGGCTGACCGCATCGCAACGCAGCATCCCCGTCGTCGCTCCGTCGCTCCGAATGTCGACTTGGTTCGCGACGAGGCTGTCGAACGCGATGCGCGGCCCGCTCCCCGCACAGATCCCGATGAGCTCGACCGCATCGGCGATGTCGTCCGACCGCCAGCGCCCCGTGAGGACCGAGGTGATCGTTCGGAAACCGGTTTCGGGATCGGGCTCGGAGATCACGCCGGTGAGCCAACCTTCGGAGAGCCGAACGATGAGGTCGTTGGGACCGTCGAAGGGAAGTCGAATGTTCTCGCGGGAGGGGAGCTTGAACACGAGCCGGTTGTCCACGACGTACGCGTTGTCGTCGAACACGATCGGGCGGTTCGGATTGCCAGCGGAGAAGTTGGCGCGCGAAACGTCGAACTCGTCCAGGCCGTCCCAGAGCGGCATCAGGTTTCCGTCCGCGCGCCGGAAGCCAGCGCGGCCGATGCCCTGGGCAAACACCACCTCGACCTGCCGGTCGTTCGGCTCGCCGTTCCAGCCACGAATCCGGATGAGGAAGGTGCTGCCTCGCTCCATGCCCTCTGCGGAGTTCGTCTGGAAGTCCGGGTCGAACATGCTGATCAAGGGGAAGATCCGTTCCCCCACGATGTTGTCGACCCCTTCGGGACCGTCCGCCTGAGGCCCCGTCGCGCCCTCGGGCGCGCACAGGTATTCGGTGATGCCTGCGGCGGTGCACTCGCCGTCGAGGTTGAAGCCGAGCTCGTGCCAGACGGGATCGATCTGAGCGACGAGTGGATCCTTGAACGCGAAGATCAGGTCTGGGCCCGTTCCATCGCCAGTGCTCGGACGGGCCGGGATGGGGCGTCCGCACGTGACGGGACCGGCATCGACGCCGGCGTCCTCGCCTCCGTCCGGCTCCCCACCGTCGTTTTCTCCTGCGTCGCCCGCGTCGCGGCCGCCCGCGTCCTCGCCGCCGTCGATGCGTGGCCCCGCGTCGAGCCGACCGAGGAAGGCGGGGTCGTAGACATCGCACCCAAGCCCGAGCGTGGTGAGGAGGCCGAGGACCCCGACGATCCGAGATCGCCGGCTCGCAGCGATCACGCGCCGCTCACTGCGCATAGGGGTTCTCCAGCACGGCGTCGTCGCGCATCGTGGTCGTCATGGTGGGAGGCGGCTCCACGGGGGTGGCCTCCATCACCGACTCCATCGCCGCCACCATCGTGGCGGGAGTCGGGCTCGGGTTGTTCGGGCGCGGACGCGCGCGCATCGTCGCCTCGGTCGCGGTCGTCGGCGTCGGCGCGGTCGTCGGCGTCGGCGCGGTCGTCGGTGTCGTCGCGGTCGTCGGCGTCGGCGTCGGCTCCACGGGTGCCACCGGGGTCGCTGGCTCTACGACGGAGTCCTGCGTGGCTGCCGGAGTGGGCTCGGGAGTCGTCGGAGCCGCGATGGGTGTGGTGACTGGCGCGCTCTCGCTCGGGACCGAGGGCGGGGGCGCCGCGACCTCGCTCGCCGGGGTCGCGATCACCGTCATGGGCGCGGCTTCGGGGCTGCTGCGCCCGAACACGTAGGCCCCGAGCCCGACCACGAGCAGCAGGAGCACCACGACCGCGGCTTGCCAGATCGTCCCCGAGCTCGCCCGTGGAGTGTGTACCGCTGGCACCGCGGTTCCCGTGGCGGACGACTCGCTCGCGGGGAACGCGGGCGCGGGTCCCGCTCCGGGCGCGAGGCCTTCGTCGGCGAGCTTCACCGCGACCTCGACCGAAGCGCGCTGCTGCTCGAGCTTCGGCCCGAGCACCGCCTTCATCAGCGCGGTCACCTGCTCCGGGCGCGCGACCCCACCGATCGCCGCCGCCGCGCGCTCGAGATCCGCGCGGAACTCGGTCGCGGTCTGGTACCGCGCGTGCGGATCGCGATCGAGCCCCTTGAGCACCACCGCGTCGAGGGGTGCGAGCTCCGGCCGAAGCTCGGACGGCTTCGGGATCGGCGCGTCGAGCACCTTGCGCACGGTGTCGATGTCGTCCTCGCCCTTGAAGAGGCGCTGACCGGTGAGCGACTCCCAGAGCACGACCGCGGACGCGAACACGTCGCCGCGCAGATCGTCGATGCGCTGGCCGCCTTTGCCGAAGCGCTCGGGCGGCATGTACGCGAGCTTGCCCTTGAGCTGTCCGGTCTGGGTCGACGAGACGCGACCTTCGGCCTTCGCGATGCCGAAGTCGGTGATGCGCGCGATGCCGTCGGTGCCGACGAGCACGTTGTGGGGCGACACGTCGCGGTGCACGACCCCGAGGTTTTGCCCGTTCTCGCCGACCAAATCGTGCGCGGCGCCGAGGCCGGCGAGGAAGTCGCTCACGATGCGCACGACCACCGGCACCGCCACGCGCGCGCCCTTCTTGTGCGCCGCGCGGAGGATCTGCGAGAGGTCCATGCCCTCGACGTAGTCCATCACGAGGAAGGTGCCGTGCTGCGGATCTTCGCCGACGTCGGTGACCGGGATGACGTTCGGATGGCGGATGCGAGCCGCGAGGCGCGCCTCGTCGAGGAACATCGCCTTGATGTTCTTGTCCTCCGACAAGTGCGGGTGGAGCACCTTGATCGCGACGCGGCGATCGAAGCCGGCGACCGCGTGGATGCGACCGAGGTAGACGGTCGCCATGCCGCCCGCGGCGAGCTTCGCGAGGAGCTGGTAGCGGCCGAGGTAAGCGCTCGGCAGACCGCCCGCGCCGGCGACGACGGGGCTGATGGCTTGCAGGGAGCTGGTCGGACCTCCGGAGACGCTCACAACGCACCTCGCACGTAGACCATCGCTCCGTCCGTGGACGGCGCGATCGTGACGGAGGCGCGATCGTCGTCCTCCGGGTCGCCTTCGAAGTCGGTGAAGAACGCGGTGAGCACGGTGACGAACGCGAGGCCCGCGGTCGCACCGATGAGCGCGTTGGTGCGGCGCTCTTTGCGTTGGCCCGCGTCGTAGCGGTCCTCCGACGGATTCTCTTCGTAGGCATCGACGCCCGAGAGCGTGTCGACGCCGGACCAGATCGTGAGCCCACCGACCGCAGCGGTCAGACCGAGGCCGGTCCAGAACACACCAGCGGGCATCACGCGCACCCCACGATCGCGGGTCGTGAGCGGAGGCGGCGTGGTTCCGTCGCCTTGGTTCGGCTGCATCGACACCCCGTCCGGGGTCGGGATCTCCACCAGCACCTGTGCGCCACGCGCGCCTTCCGCGGTGCGTTCGACCCGCACGTCGCCGAAGTACGCGACCACCACGTGGCGGTTGTCGGGGGAGAGGTACGCGCCGCGCGTCGCGAGCAGGCGCCCGTCGACCTCGACCACGCAGCCATCGCACTGCACCGTCAGGAGCACCGAGCTGCGCCCGGCCTCTTCGACGATCTGCGAGACGAGCTCAGTGGCGGACGCGTCGTTCGGGTAGGCCTCGCCGAGCAGGATCGCGAGCGTGCCGGCGCGCGTGATCTCGCCGGCACGCTGATAGGAGCGCACGGCCTGCACGAGCGCGGCCCGCGAGGGCGCGAGGCGGTAGGCGCTCATGAACCATTGGCCCGCCTGCGCGAAGTCACCCGCCACGTAGAGCGAGGCCGCGCGGTCGTACGCCTGCGCGGCCGCTTGGCGGTTTTGCACGGCGTCGCCGGTCGCGACGCGATCGGACGCCTCCGCGTTCGTCGATGCGGCGGTGTTCTGGGCGAACGCGCTCGAAGTGGTGGCGAGCGCGACGAGAATGCAGAGGTGAGAGGGCCTCACGGCGACAGGATACACGGACCGGGCCACCGGCGTCTCGATCTCGCGGATCCGCGCCAGGAAGAGCAAGGACAGACGACGGGCGGCTCAGCGCTCGTCGGAGTCGCCGTCCTCGTCTTCTTCTTCCAGGGCTTCGAGCACTTCGTCGCGGCTGACCGCCCAGGGGGCGTCCTGCCCGTGGAAGTGTCGCCACAGCGCGCGGCTCAGGCCGGGCTGCTCGTCGGGGACCGACCAATCCCAGCGGAGCGACTGCGCCTCGAACGAGGTGCCGGTGCCGCCCGGGTTGGTCTCCTCCGGCCATCGGCGCGGGATCGCCTCGTAGGGTGTGTAGTCGGGCGTGCTCGTGAACATGTCGTACATCGGCGCGGCGTTCGCCCAATACGCGTTGAGCGGTCGTTCCACACCGAGGATGAGCTGGATGGTCCGCCAGATGCTCGACTCGTTGTAGTGAACGCTCGAGACGTAACCGCGTTTGACCCACGGTGAGATCACCAGGGTCGGAGCGCGGTGATTGTCGACGTGATCGCCGCCGTCCTGCGGGTCGTCCTGGATCACGAAGATCGCGGTCTCGGGCCAGAAGGTCGAGTGACTGATCGCGTCCGCCAGCAGACCGATCGCGGCGTCGTTGTCCGCGATCATCGAGGACGGAGTCGGCGCGCCGGGGCGGCCGCCCGAGGTGTGATCGTTCGGCAGCAGCACGTACGTGAAGGTCTGGAGGAAACACGTCTCCTGCCAGCGGCGCTGGAGGAAACGCACCTTGTCGATGTCGGGAATGGTGAGGTTGTAGACGACGCCGGGGAAACTGCCGTTCGGCACGAGCGAGCGGCTCGAGACGATCTCGCCGTAGTTCGTGGCCGAGATGTCGTTGTCCACGAGCCAGTCGAAGGCGCTGCCTTCTTCCGGGTATCCCATGTCCTGCACGCCCTGGGGCGGGATGGTCCAATAACCACGACCCCAGGTCGTGAGCCAGCTCCTCTCCACGAAATCCGTGGTGCGGCCCATGGTGGTCCACACGTGACCTTGAACGGATTGTTCGGCGAGCGAGTAGTAGTTGTCGTTGTGCGAGAAGGTGCGCGCGAGCTGTCGGGTGTTCGGGATCACCTGCTCGATGCGATCGCGCGGGATGAGCGTCAGGTTCGGATCGCCGTTGCCGTAAGGCGCGCCCGACTCGTCGGTGAGATCACCGAAGTACGCGTCGTAGGTCTTGTTCTCGCGCACCACGAGGACCACGTGGCGGATGTGCGGCGAGGGACCCGCGCCGGGCTGCGGGATCGGGAAGTCGTCGTCGACGCCCGCGGGGCATTCGACGCGGTGGAAACGCGTGGCGCGGTCGTTGTTGCGCGCGATCTCGAGGTCCCAACGCGCGAGCGACTCGTCGTCGAGCAGCTCGGCAGGGACGATGCTGATCGAGCCACCCACGAGGTCGAGGATGTCGGTGCGCGAAGGGCTCAGATTCGCGCCGGTGCCTTCGTGCTTGCCGTTGACGATCACGAGGCGTCCGTCGGAGAGCGCGCGGACATCCGTCGGGTACCACATCGTCGGCACGCGTCCGATGCGGGTCCAGTCGCTCGGATCGAAGACGTCGATCGCGTTCTCGCCCGCGCTCACCACGTAGAAGCGTTCCCCGCTCGGGTCGAAGACACCCGCGGCCGGCGACGATCCGCGCGGCGCGGTCTCGCCCTGCAAGAAGAGCTGTCGGGTGCGGACTCCCGTCGCGGTGTCGACGATGGAGAGGCTGTCGGAGTCGCTGTCGGCCACGACGAGGGTGCTTCCGTCGGCGGAGAGCGCGAGGCCTTCGGGGTTCTTGCCGACGCCGATGGGCGAGCTCACGACGCCGGTCCCGAGCTGCACCGACACGACCGCGTCGGCGCCCCAGAGCGAAACGAACGCGGTGGCGTCGTCGATCGAGGCGTGCGGTGCGATCGCGAGGTCGTACGGGTACGACGCGTTCGAGAGCGGGATGCGCCGAATCTCCCGCGCCTCGACGGTGTCGTAGACCACGAGCTGATCGCCGAAGAGCAAACTCGCGACGAGCGTGCGGTCGTCGGCGAGGAGCGCGAGCGAGGCCACGTAGCCGTCGTTGACGTCGGTGGCGAAGCGGATCGGCGTGGCGTCCGTGAGCTGTCCGGTGGCGACGTCGAAGTCGTAGACGCGCACGACGTTGCTGCCGCCGCCGCTCACGAAGACGCGGTCGCCGGTGCTCGTGGCGGCGAGGCCGAGGAAGAGGGCCTCGTCGGATCGTTCGCGCAGCGTGCGCTGATCGACGACCTCGCCCGTGTCGAGGTTCACGACGCTGAGCTGCTCCACGTCGACGCCGCCGTCGGTGACGATCGCGAAGGGCGTCTCGGCGATGCGGCGCGTGGCCATCGGAAAGCCGGGCAGCGCGACCTGGGTTCCGACCCGCAGCACGCGACGCGCGCCCGGCACCACGTACGCGTCGACGCCGTCGTCGCCCACCGGCAGGAGCGGATCGTCCTCGTCGTCGACGATCACGGCCGAGCAGCGACCGGCGACTGGCTCGGGGTGCGACTCGGTGCGGCACGAGCGGCCGGCGTCGCTCGATGCGTCGAGCTCGGGCGCGTCGGGCCCGGAGTCCTCGGGCACGAGCGGGTTGGAGCCTTCGCCTTTGCACGCGAGGACACCGCACGCGAGGGATCCGGAGAGCAGGAGCAGCACGGTCGAACGACGCATGCGCGCGAGGGTCGCACGGTTTGTGTTCGCTACGCGCTCTGCGCTGCGCTCACGGCGGGGGGAAGTGTCCCCCCTCAGGATTGATCACTTCGCGGGGCGAACAGCCGCTGGGCCAGGAC
>CALJLK010000521.1 GCA_937982655.1 uncultured Sandaracinus sp. | reverse complement strand
AGGCAGGAGCGCTCGCCGAGTCGCGATCCTCGTCGCGATCTCCGCCGCGAGACTCGTCGCGATCTTCCGGGCCATCGGTGGGCGTGCTCATGCCGACGCTCCTCGCGGCGCCCGCCGGATCTTCACCGCGCACTTCTTGTAGTCCGGCTGCTTCGAGAACGGGTCGTACTCGTGCAGCGTCACGAGGTTGATGCGCAGCCGCTCGTCGAAGAAGGGCACGAACACGCTGCCGCGCGGCGGCTGCCCCCGTCCGTCGATCCACGCCGTGATGTCCACGTGCCCGCGCCGCGACTCGATCCGCACGAGGTCGCCGTTCGCGATCCCGAGCTGGCGCGCGTCGTCGCGGTGCATCTCCACGTACGCCTGCGGCATCGCGCGCCGCAGCGGCGGGATGCGCATCGTCATGGTCCCCGAGTGCCAATGCTCCAGCACGCGCCCGGTGCAGAGCCAGAACGGGTACGCGTCGTCGGGCACTTCGGGCGGCGGATTGTAGGGGTGAAACCAGATCTGAGCGCGGTCGTCTTCCGAGGTGGAGTGGTAGAACTGAAAGCCCGCGCCCTCCGGCACGAAGGGGTCTTCACCTTCCACGAAGCGGTAACGCGTCTCCTGCCAGGCGCCGCCTTCGGTCTCCACCACCGGCCAGCGCAGACCGCGCGCCCGCACGTACTCGGCGTAAGGCGCGAGGTTCTTGTGCTTCGCGGTCGAGAACCCGCGGTACTCGTCGAAGAGTCGCTCGTCGACGTTCACGTCGTAATAGCGGCGGAAGTCCCAGATCGGCACCTCGCGCCCGCTCGCGTCGGTCGTGTGGAAGATGAACTTCCCCTCCGCGTCGCGCATCCCCGGATGTCCACGATCGAAGAGCTTCCGCGCGACCGCGATGATCTGCCAACAATCGTCCCGCGCTTCTCCCGGGGGATCGATCATCTTGAACCACTGCTGGGTGCGTCGCTCGCTGTTGCCGAACATTCCGTTCTTCTCGACCCACATGGCCGAGGGCAACACGAGATCCGCCGCCCGCGTGGTCAACGTCGGATACGCGTCCGAGACGATGAGGAACTTCCCGTCCAGCTCGCGCGCGCGATCGAAGTACTCCGTCGCGTTCGGGATCGTCTGACCGGGGTTCGTGACCTGCACCCAGATCGTGTCGATGTCGCCGCCCTGATCGGCGGGCAGACAGAAACGACGGAACATCTCCATCGTGTGCGGTCCGATGCGGTCGCTGATGCGCCCTTCGGGCAGGTTCCAGCGCCGCTCGACCGCCGCGCGGTGCTCGGGCTTCGCGACCGACAGACCACCGGGCAACAAGTGCACGAGCGTGCCGACCTCGCGCACGGTGCCGCACGCCGAAGGTTGCCCGGTGAGGCTGCTCGGTCCGTCGCCTTCGCGTCCCCAGTGTCCCGAGAGCAGATGCACGCCGTGCACGAGCGAGTTGATCGCCGTGCCCGCGGTGTGCTGGTTCATGCCCATGCACCAGAAGCTCGCGATGCGCAGATCGCGGTTCCCGAAGAGCTCCGCGAGCCGACGGATCTCGCGCGCCGGCACGCCGCTGATCTCCTGCACGCGCTCGGGCGTGTACTCCGCGATGCGCGACTTCCAGGTCTCGAAGTCGATCGCTTCGCCTTGCAGGGTCGGGTTCTGCGCTTCGGGCGCGCGGAACGCGCAATGCCGCTCCACGAACTGCCGGTCGTAGGTCCCCTCGCGCACCAAGAGCGCCATGATGCCGAGCGCGATCGCGGTGTCGGTGTGTGGCTTGAACTCGAGGTAGTGGTCCGCGAAGCCGGTGGTGCGCGTGCGACGCGTGCCGATGTCGATCAGCGTGGTGCGCTCCCCGCGCGAGCGACGATCGAGGAAACGCGAGAAGAGCACCGGGTGCATCTCGGCCGGGTTGTTGCCCCAGCAGATCATCACGTCGCAGCGATCGAGGTCGTCGAAGCAGCTCGCGGGCTCGTCGACGCCGTAGGTCGCGAGGAAGCCCGTCACCGCGGACGACATGCAGAGCCGCGCGTTCGCCTCGATGTTGTTCGTCCCGAGGCCGCCCTTCACGAACTTCGTGCCCGCGTAGCCTTCCGGGATCGTCCATTGACCGCTGCCGTAGAGCGCGAACCCCGCGGGGTTCTGCTGGATGCGATCCGCGATCACGTCGAGCGCCTGATCCCAAGAGATCGGCACCATCTCGCCGTTGCGCCGCAAGAGCGGCCGCGTGAGCCGATCCGGACCGTAAGGCGCGAGCCCCACGTGGTAGCCCTTCACGCAGAGGTGGCCCTTGTTCACCTCCGCGAGCGGATCGGCCTGGATGCCTACGATGCGGCCCTGACGCACGCCGACCTGCACGTGGCAGCCGGTGCCGCAGAAGCGACACGGCGCCTTGTTCCAGGTGACTCCGTCGCGCGGCGAGGTCCCGAGCGGCACGATCGCGCGCTGCGCTTCGACCGAGCCCACCACCGCCGCGCTGGCCGCCGTCATCGCCATCTGACGCAAGAAATCTCGGCGGTCCATGGCTCACTCCTCCAGAGGATCGTCGGACGGATGCTCGTCCGAGAAGTCGTGGAACACGGGCAACACCGCGCCCACGCCCGTCATCGATTGCACGTCGAACAAGAGATCCTGTCCTTCGCGCGTCGTCGTGGTCTCGACCACGATCGCGAGGCGGCCTTGCGCCTCCGGCCCCAGCGTCACGCGTGCGTCGGTCGACAGCCGCGCGAGCACCGCGTCGCGGTCGACGGGGCTGGGCGGTAGGACGACGACGGCTCCGGTGATCGGCATGGGCGCCTCGCGCGAAAGGTACGCGGCCCGACCCTACCTCGCTCGCGACAATCGACCAACCCCCGTCGTGGACCTGATGGATGTCAGCGCGAGCAAAATCGGTTCTTGGCAACACGACGCGTTCGGTTAGTCTCGCGGCGTGCACGCGTCGATCCCATCGTCGCTCTCGCGTCCGCCGAGCGCGCTCCACCCTCGCGTCGTCCTTCGTGGCGTCGTTCGGTGTGGCGGCGCTCGCACGAGGATGCATGCGCTGGCGTTCTCGTTGACCGCGCTGGCGCTCGTCGGCTGCCCGCAGTCCGAGGACCACGGCGCGTGGCGCGCCGAGCTCTTCACCGAGCGCGAGAACGAGCCGCGGATCGAGCCGACCTTCGACGAGACGATCCGCACCCCCGATCGCCTGCGTGGCATCGCGGCCCCCGCACCCGACGGCGGCGTGGTTCGCGTCGCGTGCTTCACCTGCCACGGGATTCTCCAGGTGGAGCTCTCCACCCGCGCGCCGACGCCGCTGCAGCCCGACGTCCTCGGACCGCACGTCGGTCTGCTCTTCGATCACGGCACCCTCGACTGCGCGCACTGCCACGATCCCGCCGACCCGAGCCACTTGCGCACCGCCGACGCGCGGAGCCTGCCGACCACCGAAGCCCTCGAGCTCTGCTCGCAGTGTCACGGCCTGCAGTGGACCGACTTCCAGCACGGCGCCCACGGCGGCATGCGCGGTCATTGGGATCTCAACGCGGGCCCGCGCGAGCGAAACCACTGCGTCGACTGCCACGACCCGCACCGTCCGGCCTTCGGTCAGTACCGCCCGATGCCGCCGCCGCGCGATCGTTTCGTCCCCACCCCGCCGCATCGCGCGAATCACGGCGCAGACCACGCGAGCGACGCGCACGGCGAAGGCCCGCATGACGTGCAGGGTGAAGAGGCGCAGGACGACGAAGCGCACGACGACGAAGCGCAAGAGGAGACGCCATGAGCGCCCTGAACCGACGCCGCCTGCTCAAGGGCGCGGGCGCCACCCTCGGCGCGCTCGCCTTCGCCAAAGCCATCGAGCCGGTCTTCGAGTTCACGAGCAATCTCTCGGGCGACGAGTTCCTCCAGAAGCACTACCGCGAGCTCTCCCCCGACGATCTGCGCACGGTGCTCGCGCGCCTCGAAGCCGAGACCAAAGAGAAGTACGGCGCCGACGTCACCATCCGCGACATCCGACCGCAGGACGGCGTCCAGTTCGGCTACGCGCTCAACCTCTCCACCTGCATCGGCTGCCGGCGCTGCGCAGAGGCTTGCCACGTGGAGAACAACCACGATCGCAAGACCCACCAGAGCTACATCCGCGTCTTCGAGATGCAGCAGGGCTCCTTCGACATGGAGCAGGGTGACGCGACCTACGACCACCCGGTCCCGCAGCCCGGTCGCTACTACATGCCGGTGCAATGCCAGCAGTGCGACAACCCGCCCTGCACCAAGGTCTGCCCGGTCGAAGCGACTTGGAAGGAGAAGGACGGCATCGTCGTCGTCGACTACAACTGGTGCATCGGCTGCCGTTACTGCGAGGCCGCGTGCCCCTACCACGCACGCCGATTCAACTGGGAAGCGCCGGAGATCTCCGCGGAAGAGATCAACCCCAATCAATCGTACCTCTCGAACCGCATCCGCCCCCAAGGCGTGGTCGAGAAGTGCACCTTCTGCCTCCACCGCACCCGCACCGGCGCGCTCCCCGCGTGCCTCGAAGCCTGCCCGACGGGCGCGCGCGTGTTCGGAAACCTCCTCGATCCCGACTCGGAGATCCGCTGGGTGCTCGAGAACAAACGTGTCTTCGTCCTCAAGGAAGAGCTCGGGGCTCGCCCGCGCTTCTTCTACTTCTTCGACGTCTGATCTCGCCGACGTCCGATCGCCGACCGAGGCACCATGAGCCGCAAAACCGCGAAAGAGAGCGAAGAGCGCCCCAAACATTGGGTGAGCTATCCGCGTTTCCTCTGGCGCTCCCTCGCGCTCGCCACGGATGGAAGCTGGGCCTTCTACGCGTGGATGACCGGCCTCACCGCGATCGCGCTCGTGGGCGCCAACGCCTGGGCCGGCCAGGTCGCGAGCGGCATGGGCGTCACCGGCATGAGCGATCACGTGAGCTGGGGCCTCTACATCGCGAACTTCACGTTCGCGGTCGGCCTCGCCGCGGGCGGCGTGATGATGGTGATCCCGGCGTACCTCTACCACGACGACGAGATGCACGACGTCGTGATCGTGGGTGAGCTCCTCGCGATCGCGGCGTTGATCGTGTCGCTGGGGTTCGTGGTGGCCGACCTCGGCCGACCGGATCGGTTCTGGCATTTGTTGCCCGGCATCGGCCGCTTCAACTGGCCGATCTCGATGCTCACCTGGGACGTGGTCGTGCTCAACGGCTATCTGCTGTTGAACCTGCACATCTGCGGCTACCTGCTCTACATGCGCTTCTTGGGGAGAAAGCCGAACCCCAAGTGGTACGTGCCCTTCGTCTTCCTCTCGGTGATCTGGGCCATCAGCGTCCACACCGTGACCGCCTTCCTCTACAGCGGCCTCGGCGGGCGCCCCTTCTGGAACTCCGCCCTCCTCGCGCCGCGCTTCCTCGCCTCGGCCTTCGTCACCGGCCCCGCGTTCATCGTGCTCGCGCTCCAAGTCGTGCGCCGCACCACGCGCTTCCGCGTCCCCGAAGGCCCGATCCAGACGCTGCTCAAGATCATGCGCGTCACCGTGCTCGTGAACCTCTTCATGGCCGGCGCGGAGGTCTTCACCGAGTTCTACACGGGCAGCAGCCACGTTGCGGCGGCGCGTTACCTCTACGTCGGTCTGCACGGCAAGAGCGCGCTCGTGCCGTGGATCTGGACCGGCCTCGCGTTCAACGTCTTCGCCGCCATCGTCCTGCACACGCCCAAGCTCGTCGCCAAGCGACCGCTGCTCAACCTCGCTCTCGTGCTCGTCTTCTCCGGCGTGTGGATCGAGAAAGGCATGGGCCTGATCATTCCGGGTTTCGTGCCGAGCACGATGCACGAGCTCGTCGAGTACTACCCCACGCTCACCGAGTGGAAGGTGACCGCCGGCCTCTGGGCGGTCGGCATGATGGTCTTCACGATCGCGCTCAAGGTCGCGCTGCCGATCTTCGGCGGTGAGGTCGGTGCGGGCGAGCGGAGCTGGAAGCGCGACGACACGCCCGACTCCGAGCCCGAACCGGCCCCCGCCGAGTAGCGCCTCGATCGTTCTTTCGCGCGTTCGTTCGATCGTTCATTTCGTCGCTCCGTCTCGCGGCCGTTCGTCGTGAGACCGAGTGTTCGCGCGCGTTCTCGTCGTGATCCTCGTCGTGCCTTCGCGCGGCGCATCGTCCGATCTCCGCCGCCCTGCCGCGGCTCTGTCCGCACGGTCCGCGTCGTGCACTACCGCGTGACGCGCGCCTCCTGCGCCCAACCTCCTCGAGGTCGTCATGTCGACTCCAGCTTCTTCCCTCCGCGCGTTGCTCGCCGCGGCTCCCTTCACCCTCGCGGCGCTCTTCGTGCCGAGCGCCCTCGCGCAGTCGAACGACCCGCTCGCACCGAGCGATCCGCGGCCGACCGATTCAGCGCCCGCGGAGACCACGCCGACCGAGCCCGACCCGAGCGGAATCGAGAACCCGTGGATCGAAGCGCCCACGAGCGAAGGTGATGCAGCGGTTGCGTCGAGCGACGCAGCGTCTGCGTCGAGCGCCGACCCGAGCGCCGCGAGCGCTGCGACGGAGGCGGTGGAGGAGCCGGCCGAGGAGCCCACGCCGCTCCCGCCGGGCACCTTCGAGGTCGGCGAGCTCCGGCTCCGCCTCGAGAGCGAAGCGCGCGCGCGCCTCGAAGCGCGAACCGCCCCCTTCCTCCCCACCACCACCGGCGCGATCACGCGTGGTGAAGCCGCGCTCTTCGTCGAGTCGCGCATCCGCCTTGGCCTCGACGCGCAGTGGCGTCAGCTCCGCGTCTACGTCCAAGCGCAAGACGCGCGAAACTTCGGGACCATCCCGCCCGGCCAAGCCGCGGGCTCGAGCACCGACTTCCACCAAGGCTACTTCGAGGTCCGTGGCGACGCGGGCTACGTCCGCCTCGGTCGCCAGGAGTACGTGCTCGGTGGCGAGCGCTTCATCGGTCCCCTCGCGTGGCTCGCGGCCGCGCGCTCCTTCGACGGTCTGCGCCTGCACGGCGACTTCGGTCGTTTCCAACCCGACGTCTTCCTCTCGTGGACCCGCGCCCAAGGCGCCGTGACGGATACCAGCGGCAATACCCGCGACTCCGAAGGTGACTTCCTCGGAGTCCTCGCGCTCACCACGCGCCTCGAGAGCCTCACCGTCGAGCCCTACGTGATCTACCGCCACGTCGCGCCGAACGGTGCCGCGCCTACGTCGCAACGCGACGTCGTGCACTTCGGCGCGCGCGTGAACGGCAAGACCGGCCCGTGGATCTACGAGCTCGAAGCCGCGCTCCAGACCGGCCGCATGCGCACCGATCGCTACGGCGCCATCGGCGACGGCGACGCGATCCTCGCCGGCGCGGCCATCGCGGACGTCGGCTACGAGATCGGCGGCGCGGCGGGCCTCTCGCTCTTGCTCGGCGGCGCGTACGGCACCGGCGCCTCCGCAGACGGCACGATCGACGAGCTCGACAACTTCTTCCCCACCAACCACCTCTTCTACGGCTACGCGGATCTCCACGGCCTACGGAACACCATCGACGCGCGCGTGCGCGTGCAGCTCGCGCCGAGCTCGGTGCCGCTCAAGCTCTGGGTCGACGCGCACCTTCTCGCGCTCGCCGATCCCGGCGCGCGTTGGTCGAACGCGGGCGGCGCCACCCTCGGCGTGAACCCGGCGAACGACGACCGCATCACCGGCGGCGAGCTCGATCTCGAGGTCCGCTGGACGCCGATCGAACGTTTCACCGTGTGGGGCGGCTACGCGCTCTTCCTTCCCGGCCCCGCCGTCGAAGCGCTCGCGGCGCCCGGCGACGACCGCGCGACCGATCCCACCCACTGGCTCTACGTGATGGCGGGAGTCGCGCTGTGATCGACGACGATCCAGACGAGGTCGAGCCGAGTGAGACTCCGTCCACGCGCAGCCCCACCACGCGCAGCCCCACCACACGCAGTCCCGTCGGCGACACGAAGCGCGACGCGCGCCTGCGTGAGCTCTCGTCGGAGCACCACGCAGCGCTGGTGTGGGCGCGACGTTTGCGGCGCGGCCTCGATCGTCAGCCGATGGCGGAGCGCTTCGCCCGCGAGCTCGAGCCACACTTCGCGATCGAAGAGACGATCCTCGCGCCCGCGCTGCGCGAGTCCGGCGAGCACGCGCTCGTGGATCGTCTGCTCGCCGAGCACGCGACCTTGCGTCGCCTCGCCGCCGCCGCCGACGCACACGAAGCGTTCGGGACCGCGCTCCACGATCACGTCCGCTTCGAAGAGCGTGAGCTCTTCCCTCGCTGCGAGGCCGTGCTCGCAGACGCCGTGCTCGACGCCGTGCTGCGCGCGAGCACCGAGCCGCGGTGAGCGCTCCTCCCGCACGCGATCCGCTCGGCTGCTCGAACGCCCACGGCAGCGCGATGGCCGCGTTCTCCACGAGGCGCTCGACGTCGCGTGCGGTCATCCGCGCCACGCGCTCGAAGTCGAAGCCGTGGAAGGCCTCCCGAAAGCCCTCGCGCTTGCGGAGGATGCGCGTCGGCAGCGAAAGGACCGTGAGAGGCAACGCTGACGAAGAGCGTCAGGGTTGTCGCGAGCGCGGTGGGGAATCGCCGCACCTCGTCGAGCGAGTGCCCCACGGTGCTCAACGCAGCATCAAGTACGCGACGAGCGCCGCGATCGCGAGCGCGATCGGCACCACCACCGCGAGGATCTTCGCGAGCGAGTAGGGCGCCGCGCCGAAGACGATGCGCGCGTCTTGGCCGTGCACGATCGCGCGGTAGAGGCGGTCGCGGTAGCGGTAGGCGAGCACGTAGCAGGGGAAGGCCCAACGCCGCGTGGAGAGGCGCTTGGGCAACACCGCGGCGTGGAGGTTTCGGATCGCGCTGCCTGGCACGTACTGCCTCGCATGCCGGGCGGCTTCGGCTTCGAGCGCGCGCTGCACGATGCGTCGCGCGCCCGAGCGTTGGACGTCGAAGCGCTCGATCTGAGCGCCCTCCATCGGATGCGGGGTGGGCGCCGCTTGCGCGAGGTCGTAGCTGGCCGCGAGTCGTGCGACCTCGTCCTCTTTCAGGCCGCGCGACGCGCTCACGAGGCTCGCGCGCAACGTCATCGGGACCTGTCCCGAGTGCGGCGCCCAGCGCGAGCGGTTGGCACCCGCGTCCGAGTCCGCGGTCCAGCTCACGAGCGCTTCGACGTCGAAGGTCCAGCCGACCCACCAGAGCGGCGTGAGCGCGTCGACCGAGGACTGCGACGCGAGATCGTCGGGGCGGAACCAGCCGAGCGAGCCGAGCCAGCCACGCAACGCCTCACGCGCGACGTCCGGCGCGACGCGAAACGGCAGGTAGCCCTCGGCCTCCTCGAGCGGGTCTTCGGACTCTTCGAGGTGCGCGACCGATCCACAGAACGCGCAGCGCGGCGCCTGCGCGTGCACGTCGTAGGTGAGCGCAGCTCCGCAGCCGTCGCAGCGCAAGACCTTCGCCACCGCGCGGTACGGACCTTCACCGCTCGGCGGCAGAGGGCAGGGAAGCGCGCAGACCGCGCAGCGCAGATCGCCCGCGGAGAGCGGGCTTCCGCAGCGCGTGCAGCTCGAGAGCGTGCTCATCGCGCCTCCGTGACGAGCCAGACGACGAGCGCGATCAGCGCGAGCATCAGCACCACCACCGCGACGACCTTCGGCCACGAAATCGGCGTCTTCGCGTGCACCTGCCCCGTCTGACCGTTGACGAGCAAGCGCACCGGCGGGCGATCCTCGCGGTAACGCACCGGCAAGATCCACAGCGGCACCAGCACGAGCTCGAGGTCCTCGTGATCGAACTGCGTCTGCCACCGGAGGTTGCGGTGCGAGTCGCCCGGCATGAAGCGCGACAGCCGCGCGCCGATCGCGTCCGCCGCTTCGCGACGCGCGGCGTCCGCCACGTCTCTCGGCGCCAGCGAGGCCTCTTCGGTGGCCCAGCCCGAGATCAGCCGCGGGCCGAAGCGTTTGATCGCACGCCAGTCGAACGGCTCGATCGACTCGAGCTCCGCGTTCGGGAGCCCACGCGACGCCGACACCACGTGGTCGCCGACGAACACCGAGTGCCGACCCGAAAGATCGCGCCACTCCGTCACCGTGCGCGTGCGGGTGCGGTTGACGGTCTTGCCGTTGACGGTGGTCGTGTAGGTCTCCGTCACGGTGTAGTTCTCGCCGATGCTCGCGGAGTACTGCGTGTGCGCGACCGCGGTGTAGAGGTACGCGGGCAGGTAGATGCCGCGCACGTCGTCGACCTTCGCCTTGCGGAACGAGGTCGGCGCGAAGAGCGGGCGACGGACGAAGCCACGCGCGATCTCGAGCGCACGCTCGGGAGGCACCACGAACGCGAGCCCGAAGGTCGGCGACGGACGGTCCGGCGTGGGTGGGCGATCGATCACCTGCGGCGAGCCGCAGTAGAGGCATTTGCCGGTGCGCCGATCGTCGTCGATCTCGACGCGGGCTCCGCACGACTGGCACTCGAACGCGGCCATCGCGTGCATGGTCGTCGGCGGCGCGCGCCGAGGGAAGAGGTTCGTGCGCGAAGGCGCGTGTTCGCAGTACGTGCGCGAACGCTCGAAGGCACAGCGCGACGGCGCGTGCGCGAAGGCTCGATGCCGCGGAGGGCTTCGTGTGTGCGATCGCGAGAAGCTCAGGCTGCGACCGACTGCCGGAGCGACTCGGTGTCGGGAAGCACGATGCGATCGCGCTGCAGCTCCACGAGCCCCGACTTGCGCCACACGCTCAGCGCGCGGATGACCGTCTCGACCCGCGCGTTCACGTACGTCGCGACCTGTTGGCGACTGAGCCCGAAGGGAATCACCGTCTCGCCGGACTCGACCTCGTCGCCGAAACGATCCGCGAGGCTCAACAAGAAGAGCGCGAGCCGACGAGGCACGGTGCCGGCCGCCATCACGTCGATCTTGCCGTGCAGCAGTCTCATCTGCGCGATCAGCGCACGGTTGATCGCGAGCGTGATCCGCGGGTCCTGCTTCATGCGCTCGAGAATCGGCAGCGCCCGAATCGAGAGCACCACCGCGTCGTCGCTCACCACCACCGCGTCGGCTCCGTACCGCTTCTGATCGAGCACGACTGGAACGGCGGGGCACTCGGTCGGGCCGAAGAACGCCATCAACGTCGCGTCGTAGGAGCCCGCCGCGCGACGCAGCTCGACCAAGCCGCGCACCACCTGATGGAAGTGCGTCGCGGGGTCGCCCGCGCGCCACAGCAGGTCGTTCTGTCGCAGCTTCAGCAGCGAGCAGAAGGGCAGGATCTCGACCAGCTCGCGCTCGTCCAGCTCACGAAAGTAGCGGCAGCCGCGTACGGTTCGGAGGAGCTGGGACTCGGTGTCGGCGGTCGAAGCGAGATCCATGACGCCCTCGTCCGAAGCACTCGCCGTGCCTGCCCGCGTCGACTCTTCACGCGTGAGGATCGCCCACGATTCGAGCCGAATCGCGACATCCCACCGCTCCAGCCCGCGGACTCTCGCGTCGTTTGCGAGGCCTGCGCAGGAACTGCGTCGGTCCCACGGAGCGGCTCGGTCGAGGCTCGAACCTGCCGATCCTGGAGCGCCCGAGCGAGCGCGATGACGCACCGCCGATGACGCACCGCGGCTGATCGAAGTCATGGCCGCCGCGCATCGCGAGTCGGAAGATCGTGGAGAAGAGAGGTGTCCCGTGTTCCTCGATCCGGACCTTCGTCTCGAAGAGCTCGCCCTCCGCGTCTACGGCGCGGAGTCCGCCCTCCGCGCCCACGCGGTGCCCTTGCGTGCGTCCGATCAGACGCTGCGTCAGGTCTGCCAACGCGAGCAGATCCCGCTCGACGAAGTCCTCGCCTCGTTGCGTCGCATCGCGGACGAAGAGGCGAGCGAGGTCGGCCTCGGCGCGCTGATCCGACACATCCTGCGTGAGCATCACGACCCCGAGCGTCACGAGCTCCCGCGTCTCAAGCGCCTCGCCGCCAAGGTCGCCCGCAAGCACGGTGCCGCGCACCCCGAAGCGCTCTTGCTCGCCGAGCTCGTGGGCAACCTCGCCGACGAGCTCGAGGCCCACCTCGCCCGCGAAGAGCGCGTGCTCTTCCCGTATCTGTTGGACCTCGAACGCGCGGCCCGAGGAGAAGCGCCGCTGCCGCGTCCGCACTTCGGCTCGCTCCGACACCCCTTGCGCATCATGAGCGCCGAGCACGCCGTCGAAGACGAGCTGCTCGACGCGGTCCAAGAAGCGACCAACGGCTACGCCGCGCCCCCCAACGGCGACGAAACCTGGCGCGAGCTCGTCGACGCCCTCCGCGCCCTCGACGCCGATCTCACGCGTCACATGCATCTCGAAGACGGAGTCCTCTACCCGCTCGCGCTCGCGCTCGAAGCCCGCCTCGGCGTGGAGTGAGCGACACGTCGGCGCGTCGAGCGACGCGTTTCGCGTCGAGCCCGCTCGTACTCGACGCGCCGACGTGGAGGGACGACAGCATCGTCGCAGCCTGGACGCGACGGACCCGAGTGGGGACCCGGTACGTCTTCCGAAGATCGCTGCTCGCGGTGGTCCTCCGCGAACGCGCCAAGGAGTCCTCGGGAGTCCTCCGAGGAGTCCTCCGCGGCGAATGGTTGAATCGCCGCGCGACGGAAGCGAAAAGCCCGGTCGGCGCGAGGCCTGACCGGGCTGAATCGTTCATCTATTCGGAGCGGGAAAAGGGATTCGAACCCTCGACTTCAACCTTGGCAAGGCCCCGACGTTCCGGCATTCCACCACATCATTGAACCTTTCAATGGCGATTCGGGATCCCGCGAGCACGAACGGGTACGGACGGGCCTTGCCGTCGTCGAAGGACGATTCCCCCGGTCCCGATGGACCGTGGGCGCGTCACGCGGACGCCATCCACTCCGCGGACGCGTCCACGATCTCGCGTGCCCATCCGACGTTCGAGGCGACGACCTCGCGGTAGAAGAGCTCGTGTGCGACCAAGATCGCCTCGTCGGCGGAGACCGCGATCACGCGGTACGTGCGTTGGTGCGTCTTGGGCTCCACGCCGCGCCGAAGCGCGTACGTGGGCTCGCGGTAGCGGACGGTGACGAGGAAGGCCACGTGCGAGGGACGTCCCACGGCGTTCGTCTCTGACGCGCCAGCTTCGATCGGGCGAAGCTCGAGCCCGTGCGAGCCCGGTCTCGGTCACGCTCTCTTCGGTGCCGGGCGTTGACACCGCCCGCGAGCGCCTCACCGGTGAGCGCCATGTCCGGCCGAGGTCCCTCCCGAGGCGCCGTGCGAGCATCGCGATCGCGAGCGCTGCGACGTCCACGACGCGATGTACTGCCCGTGCTGCGACGTGTGGCTGGAGCCGAAGTGCAGCGACCCCGACTGCGACTTCTGCCACCGTCGCCCCGACCGCCCGAGCGAGGTGGCGCGCGGTGTGGCGTCGGGAGCGCCCACGACCCCGACACCCACCGACTCCGCGCACGACCTCGACGCGGTGCTCGTGCGGTTCACCGAGCTCGAGCACGCGTGACCGAGGCCGCGTCAGAGCTCGCCGTCACGTGGCGTCTCGGGGTCCTCCTGATCGAGCGCATCTCGCGCTGGCCGTGATCTCAAACGAGGATGTGTTCGCGGTTCCGAGCGACGATCGGATCCTCGCTATGGCGGATCGTCGCTTGGACCGCGCGAGACCATACGGGATCGAGCGTGAAGTCCGAGTAGCATCTTCGAGCTTTCGCTCTCGAGATGCGTCGGCATTGACACCCTGATGACGCCCGAGCCCTTCCTCCTCTGCTAAAGCGACGAGCTATGGAGCGCGGAGTCGCCGACGTCCCTCGTCTACGTGCGTCGTCCGTGACGCACCCGCGCGCTCGATCTCACCTGAGCGAGAACCGCAGCGAAATGTGCCGCGCTCAAGCCACCTTCGCGAGCATGTCGTCGGTCGTGACTTCGAAGCCACACATGGGCACGACGAACTGCCGCATCAGTTCGCGTTTGCGAGTGAGCAACTCGTCCAGCAGCACTTCGTCGACGGTCGTCCCCCGGCGGGAGGTAGCGACGAACGTGTGAACGTGAACCGGACGCTTCTGGCCGAGTCGGAAGCAGCGGTCGTTGGCTTGGTTCTCCAGCGCGGGGTTCCACTCGCGTGTGTAGTGGAGCACGTGATTCGCCGCCGTAATGTTCAGGCCGACACCTGCCGCCTTCGGTGCCAGCACCAGAGCGGCGAAACCGAGTCGGTCGGAGAACTCGTCAATGATCGCCATCCGCTGACGCGACTCATTCACCTGCCCGTTGATGACGGGCGCCGGAACGCCGTAGCCGACCGGGGTGCCTGTCATGGCGAGTCGGAAGCGCGCACTGAGGGTTCGTACGACTCTGGCGATCTGCGTTCCAGGGTTCTTCGCCTTCTGCGCCTCGTCGAGGACCACCACGTCCCACGGCACTCGAGCGAATATCAGTTCGCTCCGCCGCAGCGCCTCGTAACTCGTGAGCACGAGATGCGCCGCTTCGAGGCGTCCGACCGCCGAGCCTCGCTCCGCCACTAGGGCCCCTCTCGCCTCCAACATGGCGTCGAGTGTCGTACCGAAGAAGCGCTGCGACTCCCGCATCCAGTTGGTCACAAGCCCCACGGGTGCGACCACCAAATGTGGTCCAGCACCGCGCCGATGAGCGCGTAGCCACGAGAGGAACGACAGCACCTGGAGCGTCTTCCCCAATCCCATGTCGTCGCCGAGCAGCACTCCGCCGCCGCCATGGTCACCCGCTGTTTCGTCGTAGCGCGACGCCAGCCACTCGAAGCCCTCCTGCTGGTAGGGGAAAAGTTGGAAGCCGGTCGCGAGGCCTGGTGGCGCTCCCAATCTCAAACGCCGCGTCAGCTCGTCGACGCTGCGAGCTCGGTCGAACTCGACGCTCTCCAGGTTCTCTTTGACGAGCAGCACCGACTGCGAGCCGCCAGGCCTTGCGTACTCGGTGGGCGGGGGCTCTCCTCGTGCGCGTCGTTCGGCGAGTGCGAGGCGCTCACGCAATGCGGGCGTCAACTCGAGTTGCGCTCCGTCTTCCGAGGGATGCGGCACGAACGCCGCACCGTTCTCGTCCGCCCACGCGATCGAATCTCGAAGCACCGAACGCACGGACTCGTCCGCGAGGCTCAACGTCCCGTCGTCGACCTCTCCGGCAACGTCCTCGGTGGCGACCCCGCCCGTCCACTTCCACCAGTCGAGCTCCTGCAGCTCGCGCACGACGGCTGGAACTCGCCGAACCATCGGTCCGAGGCCGATGACGCGCTCGCTCAGCTCCGACAGGTCGAAGTCCGCGCCAAAGAAATCTTCGGGGCGCGACAGCGCCAACGACACGCCTCCAGCGTCGAGAACGCCGAGCTCCTTTGCGCGCTGGAGTCCCTTCACCGCACGAGGCATCAGAACACTTCGAACTCGGCGGTCTCCGACACGGGTCGAAAGAGGCGTGGACCCACAACGACTCTCCGGGAGCGAGTAGAGGTGTTCGTCGAGTGCCGCATCCTCGACCCCCGGCGCGGAGACTCGAACCTGATATCCGCCCTCGACGGGATGAAGCCGAGGACGAACAGCTTCGATCGCGCGTGCCTCGTTCTTTTGCAGGAACGCGTCGAACTCGACTCCTTCGCCCTCCCAAGCTGCAGCGAGGACTCGAGCCGTGAAGGCCAGGTCGACACCTCGGTCCCGCCCGAGGTCGGCCGGTGCGTCATCGAGAACTTCCAAGACCGCGTATTGCGCGGAAGACAGACGAGACGTCTGCCCCTCGTGCTCCAACACGAAACCACGACGCTGCGGCTGAGGCCGAACGACTCGCCCGCGTTCGCCGCACGCCTCGCAGCTTCGCGGAGTGGTCGGATTCTGCCCGTGTCGCGAGGCTGGTTCATCGGCTCCCGCGCGTGAGTATCGACAATCTTGGTCAATTGCTGACCATGGTCGTTCGGAAGAATCTCGATAGAACCTCGCCATGCAGAGGTCCTGGCTCACCGCGCTCGTGCTCGTCAGCGTTTCGCTCCCCAACCCGCTGCTGGCGCAATCTTCGATCGGAGGAGGCTCGTTCCGGGTTGGAGCGGTCGGGCCGGACGCGTGTCGTCCGGGGCAGGTCTGTTTGTCGGGCGACGTCGACGGCGACGGCGACGACGACCTGGTCTCGTTTGCTCCGAGCAGCGGACCGATCTCGGTCAGCCTCTCTCGGCGCACGCACTTCCTTCCGCCCGTCACCTGGCTGAACGGAGCTTGCCGCACCGGGCGCTGCGAGCTGGTGGACGTCACGCGGGATGGTCGCGCCGACCTCGTCTGGTTCCATCCGGCCTCGTCCACGCAGGTCTACGTCTACGAGTCGGATCCGTCCCGCGGTCAATTCCGGTATCGGGGCCTCGTGCGACCGACGCATTGTCCGAGTGTGGACCGCTGCCGCATGCAAGACGTCGACGGGGACGGGCTCGCGGACGTGATCGGCATCGACCCCACGCGCGGCGATGTCTCGGTCGCCTACGGTACGTCGGTGCTCGCGTTCCGCGCGCCGCGGGTCGAGCACGTCGGCCTTTGTCGTGGCGATACCCAGTGCCACCTCCTCGACACCGACCGGAACGGGGTGGTCGACGTCGTGCGCATCGCGCGTGGTGGGTCGACGGATGGACACGTCTACGTGGACACGCTCGGAGCCCGGAGTGGCCGCCTCGTGCTCTCGCGCTTCTGCGCGGGTGCGACCTGCGCCGCCGGCGACTTCGACGGGGACGGTCACCTCGACCTCGTCGCGCTCGGCAGCTCGGTCTCGGTCGCGCTGGGGACCCCCGAGCCTCCCTACTTCGTACGCAACGGCGCGTGGCTCTCTCGGCCGGCGATCGCCGGCGCGACCCTCGGTGACTTCGACGGGGATGGTCGAACCGACCTGCTCGAGAGCAACGAGCTCGTCGTCGTGGGGCGTGCGACCGCACAGGTCGACGCGCTGACCTGGCAGTACACGCTTGTATCTACTCCACGACCGGGGTCCTGCAGTGGTAGGCCTCTGG
>CALJLK010000520.1 GCA_937982655.1 uncultured Sandaracinus sp. | reverse complement strand
GCAGCGGCGGGAGCGCGGCGAACAACAGCTCTTCCGGCATCACCGGACCGAGCCGCGTCGCACCCACGAAGAGCGCCGCGAAGAGCGCGAGCCCCGCCGCACCCGTGCCGTCGACCCACGCGAACGGAGCGACCCGCGAGCGACGCACCGCACGCTCCGCCGTCGTCAGCTCGGCACGACCCGCACGCTCCCACGCGCCGAGCCGCGCGGCCCGCACCTGCGCGCTGCGAGGCCAGACGACCGCGACGATCGCGGCCAGCGCGAGGCGACGCGCGTCGATGGAGTCGACTCCGAAGCTCGCGACCGCGATCGCCCCGAGCACGAGCGAGATCCGGATCGCGATCGGCATCGGCAGCACGAAGCGCTCGCGAGCCCCACGGCGGCGCGCTTCGCGGGTGAACACGATCACGCCGAGCAGCGCGACGACACCCACGAAGAGCACGCCAGGACGAAGCGGCGTCGCCTCCGCACGTGCGGCGGATCGCAGCGGCGCCGCCGTGCTCTCGGTGACCGCGTGGCTCACCGGCGATCCGTCGGGGGACGGCAAGGCCGCCGAGCCGAGGTGGGGCGCGACCGCACCACGCGGCAGCTCGAAGGCGAGCTCCCACGCGAGCGTGCGAGGCAGGTGCGCGCGACGCCAACGAAGGATCGTGCGGTCGCCCGCGTCCTCGCGCGTGCGCGTCAGGGTGACGAGCGCGTCGTCCTCGCCGACGAAACGCGCGCCCGACGGTGCGTCGAGCACGACCTCGACGCCATCGAGCCCCGACTGCCAGCCGGGGAAGGTCCAGCTCGCGCGCACGTGCTCGGGGTCGCTCGGCGAGAAGCGCGCGGTGAGATCGGCGCGGTAGCGGAGCACCAGCGTGTAGTGCCCACGACGCGGACCTGCGCGGCGAGGAAAGACGATCGACACGCGGCCGTCCTCGGTCGCGCTCGCACGCGCGGAGATGCGCTCGCCTTCGTCGGACACCGCGACCACGTTCTCGTCGACGAGCGCGAGCGCGGGATCGAGCCCCGCCACTTCGAGCGCTTCGAGCCACCCACCCCGCACGTGCACGCGCACCGTGAGATCGACGTCGAGCGCGCCCTCCGGGCTCAGCCGAAGCGCCGCCGACGCGGTCTGCACGTGCGCATCGGTCCACGCGTGCGCGGTCACCGGCGCGAGCAGGAACGAAAGGACGGCCAGGCAGAGCCCACGAACCACCGGACGACGCTACTCGCAGCGATCCGACCACGCGAGTTTTCGGAGAGATCGCGCCAACCTCGAAGCGAAGTCACGCGCGGAGTTCGATCCTCGCCGAGATCAATACGTCCGCATCCAGCTCGGCATGAAGAGCAGCACGAAGAGCACGAGGCAGAGCCACGCGATGCGTCGGCGTCCGGGAGAGAGCTCTCCGTCGTCGGTCGGGGGATGCGCGATGCCGCCGCCGACCCGCGCGAGCACCGTCAGCACGAGCCCCCACACGATCCAGTTCATGCCCGCGGCGAAGTCGCGCAGCACGAAGTCCCACGGCTCCTTCGCCAGCAGCGTCGGCAGCCCGTAGGCGAGCCCCACCCCCACACCGATCACGGGCAGCGAGATCAACACCACGCGCGACAGACGTTCGTGGCGTGCACCGAAGAGCGCGTACGCGATGTGCCCGCCGTCGAGCTGTCCGAAGGGCACGAGGTTGATCAGCGTGAGCAACAAGCCCGCCCAGCCGGCCAGCGCGGTGGAGGTCAGGAAGACGTCGTGCCCCTCGGGCATCGGCCCGTGGATGACGAAGAGCAAGAGCTCGTAGAGGATCGAGTGCCCTTCGAGGAGCACCGTCGCGTCGATCGCGCGCGGCGTCATCGGCTTCACCTCGGAGGTCGCGAGCCCGTAGATCAACACCGGGATCGCGACCACCAGCCCCGCGAGCGGTCCCGCGGCGCCGACGTCGAGCAACGCGTCGCGCCGGGTGATGCGCGCGCGCATGCGGATGATCGCGCCGAGGGTGCCGAACGCCGTCGGCATCGGGATGAAGTGCGGCGGCGAGAGATCGACGCCATGCAGGCGACCGGCGACGTAGTGACCGAGCTCGTGCGTGAGCAGGATCGCGAGCAGCGGGAGCGCGAACACCCAGCCCTTCGCGAGGTCGGCGAAGGAGCGCACCTCGTGCCCCTCCAACATCGCGCCGCCGTAGAGCGTCGTGCCGATCGTGGCGACGAAGAGCAGCACCGGCACGCCCCACTCGCTCAGCAGACCGCGCGGGCCGTTCGCGTCGTCCGCGCTCGGCGCCTCACGCGCGCCATCGGCGTCCGAGTCGGACGCCGCGTGCCCCCCCGCCTGCGTCGGCTGCGCGTCGCTCATGCGAGCAGCGCCCGTCGCAGCGCGTCGAGGCGAACGACCAGACGTCCGTCGAGCGTGCCGAGATCCGTGCGCGCGACGCAGTCGCCGCGCGCGAGGCTCGGGTCCTCCTCGATCCGCGCGCTCGCGAGCTCCGGCATGCCTTCGAGGAGCGCACGATCCTCGGGGCTCACCATCACGACGAGCCGCGTCGCTCGCTTCGCGCGATCGAGCACCCCACGCACCACGTCGCGGATGCGCTCCGGGTGGAGCGCGAGCTCCGCATGCACCAGCCGCTCCGCCGCCGCGACCGCGAGCCGCTTCAGGTCCGCCTCCGCGTCCTCTCGTGCCGCGTCCACGATCGCGTGCGCACGCACCAAGAGCGCCGCGACCTCCGCGCGCCCCGCTTCTTCCGCCGCGGTGCGCGTCGACTCCCGCGTGCGCTCGGCTTCGAGCCGCGCCTCCGCCACCAGCCGCTCGGCCTCCGCGTGCGCCACCGCGACGATCGCCTCCGCGCGGGCGCGCGCGTCGAGCACCTCGACCGGAATCACCTTCGGCCCCGCGCGAACGATGCGGCTCACGTCTCCCCCCGCGCGTGAAGGTCGGACTCGCACGGCTCCGTCATGCGCAGCTCGCGGCCGGCGCGCACCGGGCCCTCTCCGCTCGCGCCCTCGTAGCCCGCCACGATCGCGCCGAGGAGCTCGGCCCCACCTCCGACCACGACCAGCGCGCGCACCGCTCGCACGTGCGTCGACGTCCGGGTCCCGTCGAGCGTTCGCAGCGTCCGCACGGCGCCCTCCTCCTCCGCGCCGAGGCGCGCGACCGCACGCTCGAAGAGCGCTTCGTCCGCCAGCGCCGCCATCGCCGCGCGCCCGAGCCCACGCCACGCGGGGTCCACGCGCCGCGGCGCCACGAGCAGCGCGCGGCGCAACGTGTCCGCGAGGCCCGGCGGGGGCGCGTAACGTTTGCGCGGTGTCGCGCCCGGCGACCCGAGCAAGGCCCGCACGCGCGCGGGCGCGGTCAGCACACGCTCGGTCGGAGGCGCGGGTCGCAGTCGGGCCGCCACCCGCTTCGCGAGCGCCCGGGTGTCGGCGCCGCGCGCGTCGAGCGCAACGCGCACGTGCGTCCCCACGCTGCCTTCGGGCGCATCGCCGAGGAGACGCTCGACGAGCCGAAAGGCGTCGAGCATCGCTTCGCTCCACCCGAGCTTGCCGGCCGACGAGCTCATGCGCGCGATCGTGCCTGCGCCGCACGACGACGGCGCGCACCGAGCGCGAGGCCCACGAGGCCCAGCCCCAACAGGCCCGGTCCGACCGCGCCGCGCGTCGCGCCCGGCGCCGACACCGAGCACGCCTCGAAGTACGTGCCTTGGACTGGCTCGAAGCAGACCGGCTCTCCGTCCGAGTCGACGTTGCCGAGCCCATCCACCGCGTGCACCACGAAGCAGACCGGCGCGACCGCCTCCGCGTCCGAGAGCAAGAACGCCATCGTGACTTCCGACGTGGCCAAGCTCCGCACGCGCGTGCGCAGCTCGGGCGCCTCGACCGTCGCGCCGCGGGTCAGGTAGAGCAGGTACTCGATGCTCCCCGCCGGTCCGTCGTCCGTCGCGGCGTCGAAGCGCACGTCGACCCGGAAGCCGCGGCCTCCGTCGCACGGGAGGTCGGTTCGCGCGGTGGAGGGGGCCGCGATGTTGCCCAGAAGCGGTGCGCGCGCGTCGCGCGTGCTGCCCGTGCGGAACGTGAACGACAGGTCCGCCTCCGCGCCCCGGGCGATGCCCGCGTACTGCGAGCTCGGCAGGAGCTCACCGTCCGGCACGAAGAACACCCAGCGGTCCCCCACGATCTGCGCGCGCCCCGGCACGCGCTCACCCATGGTCTCGCACTCGAACACCCCGACCTCGCCGCAAAGACGCAGATCGATGAGGCCCTCCGGGTCGAGCTCCGGTCCGAGCGTGCCGGCTCCGTAGAGCACCTTCACGTACGCGTCGACGGTGACTCCGCCCGCGCCGCTCGCGGGCGTGACCTCGAGCGGTCCACGAAACGGCGGCTCGTCGCACGACACGCCCGCGTCTTGGGCGAACGCAGGGGACGCGACGAACGCCAACCCGACGAGCACGAAGTGGCTCGCGAACCGGGTCGCGAAGCGCTTGGCGAAGTGATTCGCGAAGTGCCGCGTGATCGCGGCGAAGGACGAAGCCAATCTCGGCACCCGCGCACTATACCCACGTGCGTGCCCACCCCGCACGCGCGGCCTCGCGCCGCGTTTCCGACACCGACGACGTGAGCTGCTACGTTGGGCCCCGTGGAGCTTCGTCCGCGCCAGACCTACGAGGATCCCGCGAAGGCTGCGACGTCGACCGCCGCGACCGCGTCGGGTGCCACCCCCGCGCGCGACGAGAAGCTCGGGCCGCTCCGCGCGATCGGCTGGATGTTCGCGTTCGGGATCCTCGCGAGCGGCCTCTTGGTCGGCGCGCTCCTCTACCGAGTGCTCTCGCCGCCGCCGCCCGAGCCCACCACCACCGAGACGGTGCGCAGCGGCGCCGCCACCGTGACCGCGATCCGCGATCTCGCGCGCCTCGAGACGGCGAGCTTCCACATGGAGCGCGTGATCGATCTGAAGCAGCAACAGCAGGCGCTCTTCGGGCTCGTGCAGGCGCAGGACGCGATCCTGCTCGTGGCGGCGGCGGACGTGCGCGCCGGCGTGGACCTCACGCGTATGCGCGACGGCGACGTCATGGTCGACACGGAAGCGCGTCGCGCGACGATCGTGCTCCCCGCGCCGGAGATCTTCGACGCCCGCCTCGACAACGAGCGCACCTACGTCCACACGCGCGAGACCGACACCCTCGCGCGTCGCAGCGACACCCTCGAGACGCGTGCGCGCCGCGCCGCCGAGGCCGACCTCGAGCGCGCCGCCATCGACGCGGGCGTGCTGGAGCGCGCGCGCGAGAACGCGCGCACCGCGATCGTCACGCTCGTGCGCGCGCTCGGCTACGACGACGTCGTGGTGCGCTTCGCCGACCAACACGCGAGCACCGAGTCGACGATCGCCCCCGCGGCGCGTTGAGCGTGACGCTCATCGACGCGCGTGCGCGCTGATGAACTCTCGACTGACTCCGCTCGCGTCGATGCGGCGAAGCGGAAACGTGAATGGCGAAGCGGACGTCAGTCCGCGAAGCTGCACGTTTCCGCGAGCTCATCGACGCGCGTGCGCGCTGATGAACTCTCGACTGACTCCGCTCGCGTCGATGAACTCTCGAAGCGAGTCGTCGAGTCGATCGATCACCTCGCCCGGACGTCCGCTCACCACGACCTCACCGAAGTTCAGGAACGTGAGCCGGTCCGCGATGCGGAACACCGAGGCCATGTCGTGGCTGATCACGATCGACGTCACTCCGAACTTCGACTCCGTCTCCGCGATCAAATCGTCGACCGTGCGCACGGTCAGCGGATCGAGGCCGGTCGTCGGCTCGTCGTAGATCAACACGTCGGTCTCGAGCACCACCGCGCGCGCGACCGCCACGCGACGCTGCATGCCGCCCGAGAGCTCCGCCGGCCATTTGTTCGCCGCGCGCGCGATGCCGAGCCCTTCGAGCCGCTCCATCACGCGCTCGCGGATCTCCTTGCGTGAGAGCTTCGTGTGCTCGCGCAGCGGGAACGCGACGTTGTCGAAGACGGTCATCGAGTCGAAGAGCGCCGACATCTGGAAGACCATCCCCATGCCGCGGCGCTTGCGCTCGAGCGCCATGCCTTCGAGCACCGCGTAGTCGATCCCGTCGACCAGCACCTGCCCGGAGTCCGGCTTCTCGAGCCGGATGATCTGCCGCATCAACACCGACTTGCCGGAGCCCGAAGGTCCGATGACCACGTTGGTGCGCTTGCGGAGGATGTCGAACGAAACGCCCTTGAGGACGTGGTGCGGCCCGTAGTGTTTGTGCAGATCGCGCACGCGGATGTGGATCGGATCGTCCTTCGCGCCCGGCGCAGGCTCCGTCGGCGGATGACCCCGCCGACGGGGAGAATCCGTCGCGACCGCCGCACGGGCGCCGAAGATCCGCATCAGAACAACCCCTGCCCGAGGATGATCGCGGTCACGAGGTAGTCGAGCGCGAGGATCGCGATCGCGTTGTGCACGACGCTGCGGTTGGTCGCGCGCCCCACGCCCGCCGCGCCGCCCGTCGCGTAGAAGCCCTGCCGGCACGCGATGAGCGAGATCGTCCCGCCGAAGATCGCCGCCTTCGTCAGCCCCTGCATCACGTCCGGCCAATCGACGAGCCACTGCATGCGCCCGAGGAAGATGCCCGGGTCGATGCTGAGCATGTGCACGCACACGAGGTACGCGCCCGCCATTCCCACGACGTTGAAGAGCAGCGTGAGGATCGGCGCCGTGATCACCCCCGCGAGCACGCGCGGCACGATGAGGTACTGCACGGGGTTCACCGCGAGCACCACGAGCGCGTTGATCTGATCGCTCACGCGCATCGACCCGAGCTCGGTCGTCATCGCGCTCCCCGCGCGCGACGAGATCATCAGCGCGGTGAACACCGGGCCCATCTCGCGCGCCATCGCGATGCCGACCACCGCGCCCGTCTGGTTCTCCGCCCCGAACTGCCGGAAGCCGTCCACGAGCTGGAGCCCGAGCACCGCGCCGATGAAGAACCCGGTGAGGCTCACGAGGAACACCGAGCCGACGCCGATGAACTCCATCTGCTCGAGCAGCAGGCGCCCTCGATACGGCGGCCGGACGAGCCAGAACAGCGTCTCGAAGAGCATGCGCGCGAGCATCCCGAGCTCGGCCAGCGGCGCGAGCACGAAGGTCCCCACGCGCTCGCCGGCGGCCTTCCAGCCGGGCTCTCCGGCATCCGCCGCCGCGGGTGCAGGCGCGGGATCGGTCGGGGCCTCGGCGCTCACGTCCGCGGTATACCACGCCGCACGCGCCGCTCCCCGCACACCGCGCACCGCCGAGGAATCCGCTTCGATCCCCGCCCCTTGCGCTCCCTCGGCTCCGAGTCCATGACCACGCCCCCATGGACCCGGTCGCCCTCGCCGACGCGCACGAGCCGCTCTGGTACTACGTCGTCACGCCGCTCCTCGTGCTCACGGCCCTCGTGCTCACCGTGCGCCTGCGCGCGCCCCAGTGGCGTCGTCTGCCCGACGCGATTCGTGCGCTGCGCGGACCGAGCGAAGGCCTCACCCCGCTGCCCGCGTTCGGCCTCTCGACCGTCGGAACCTTCGGCGCGGCGAGCGCGATCGGCGCCTTCACCGCGGTCAGCCTCGGCGGCGCGGGCGCCCTGCCCTGGCTCTGGCTCTTCGGCTTCTTGCTCGCGCCGATCCCCTACGCGGAGGTCTGGCTCGCACGCACCGACGCCCCCGGCCGCGCAGGCTCCGACGAAGACGCCACGGGCTCCCTCGCGCGACGCCTCTACCGCATGGGCGAACGCTGGCGGTTGCTCGGCGCGCTCCTCGCGATCCTCGTCATCGCCGCCGCGTTCAGCTTCGGCGGCGCCGCCAACGCGGACGCCCTCGCCCGCGTGACCAGCACGATCCTCCCCGGCAGCGCACTCGCCCTCGTCGGCGCCGCAGCGGGTGTCGGCGCGCTCCTCGCGCTCGGTGGCGCTCGCACCCACGCCATCGCGGGATGGCTCGGCCTCGTCGGCCTCGGCACCCTCCTCGCCGCGGGCCTCTGGGCGCTCTTCTCCGATCCCGGCGGATGTTTCGGTGCGCTCGCGTCGTCCTTCACGGACGCGTTCGAAGGCGCCGCGCAGCGCGACGCGTGGACCGGCGCGCTCGCAGGCGAGATCGCGCGCTCCACCACCACCGCGCTCTTCGTCCCGCTCGCCGCCCCCACCGGCGCGACCGGCGCGGTGCACGCGCTCTCTGCGCACAAGACCCGCGACCAGGCCGCGCTCTCGTTGCTCGGCAGCCTCACCGCGGTCGTGATCGCCACGCTGCTCGTGATGGTCGGCGTCGGCACCGGCGCGCTCGGCGAGCGCGTGCAGTCGCGCCGCGCGATCCTCGACGACGTGCGCATCCACCGCCTCGCCGCGGAGTCCGCCAGCCAGCGCGCGGAAGAAGAGCGCCTCTACACCGGCATGGAGCGCATCGCGGACGGCGCCTCCCGCAACCCGTCGATCTCGGTCGCGACCGCGCGCGGCATGATCCACGAGCCGCGCTTCGTGCAGGTCGAGAACGGCGAGACGAAGCCAGCCGACCTCGCGGTCCGCGTGGTGCGCGGTCGCCCCGATCGCGTGATGCTCCCCGGCCGCTTCGGCGCGCTCCAGGAAGCGCCGCTCTCGGTGCTCGAAGACGTCTACGTGGAAGGCGAGATGGTCCCCGACGGCCCCGAGCTCGCGTCGGCCTCGCTCGAGCGTGCGCACGACTTCGCACCTCGCCTCGCGCTCGCCGCGTTGCTCGCGCTCGCCGCGGTCGGTTTCGCGGTCTGGGGCACCAGCGCCGCGCGCGCGCTCTCCTCGCGCCTGCCGCCCGCCCTCGCGCTCGGGGTGTCGATCCTCCCCGCCGCGGGCGCCGGGCTCGCGATCTCGGGCGTGGCTCCGTGGCTCGCTCCCCTCGGAGCGCTCGCTGCAGGTGCGCTCGTCGCGGTCGCCGCGCTCGTGATCCTCGCCCGCAGCCGCGAGATCGCCGCTCTCGACCGCTGAACGCGTTCGGCCGCGGATCCGAGGGCCCTCGCTGCACGTAGAAGCCCTCCCGAACTCCCTTCGACGCTTGCGCCCCCACGTGTTAGAAGCCGCCGCCGTGCGCCGCGCGCAGCTCGCTCGGCCTCACGACGCGCCGATCGCACGACGCGCCGAACGAAGCACACGCAGGACGCTCGGAGCCTGGTGTGCGTCGAGGATGGACGAATGACGCAACGGACCGTCGGGGTGATCGGGGGCAGCGGCCTCTACGAGATGGAAGGGCTCGAGCGCGTGGAAGAGCACGCGGTCGAGACGACCTACGGCACCCCGAGCGACGCCGTGATCTCCGGTTGGCTCGGTGAGACACGGTTCCTCTTCCTCCCGCGCCACGGCCGCGGTCACCGCGTCGCGCCGCACGAGATCAACTACCGAGCGAACCTGCTCGCCCTCAAGCAGCTCGGCGCGGAGCAAGTGATCAGCGTGTCCGCGGTGGGCTCCATGAAGGAGCACATCGCACCGGGCGACATGGTGATCGTCGATCAGTTCATCGACCGCACGCGCAACCGCCCGAGCACGTTCTTCGAGGGCGTCGGCGTGGTCGCGCACGTGGAGCTCGCCGATCCGATCGACGCCGCGCTCGCCGAAGCGCTCTACCGCGCGAGCGTCGAGGTCGGCGCGCGCACCCACCGCGGCGGCACCTACGTCTGCATCGAAGGCCCGCAGTTCTCGACCCGCGCGGAGTCGCGCCTCTACCGGAGCTGGGGCGTCGACGTGATCGGCATGACGAACCTGCCCGAGGCGCGCCTCGCCCGCGAGGCGGAGCTCCCCTACGCGACGGTCGCGCTCGCCACCGACTACGACTGCTGGCACCAGACCGAAGAGTCGGTGACGGTCGAGGCGGTGATGGCGGTCATGAAGAAGAACGTCTCGACCGCCAAAGCGATCCTGCGCAGCGTGGCGACCAAGCTCCCCGATCCGTCGAAGAGCCCGGCCAGCACCGCGCTCGCCCACGCGATCATGACCTCCCGCGATCGCATCTCGCCCGAATCCAGGGCGAAGCTCGCCCCTCTCGCCGCCAGATACCTTGGTTGAAACCCTGCTTGTCGCCCGAGTCGGCGGGGTCAGCCGCCGACTTCTCGCTTCGCATCACGAAGGAGCTCCCAGATGTCCTCCATGCTCGTCGTCGGCTCGGTCGCCTTCGACACGCTCCACAACGCGCGCGGCAGTTTCCCGCGCGTCATCGGCGGCAGCGCCACCTACGCCTCGCTCGCGGGCTCGTTCTTCACCGAGGTCCAGCTCGTCGGCGTGGTCGGCAAAGACTTCCCGGACGAGCTCGTGCAGACCATGCGCAAGCGTGGGATCGACTGCGACGGCCTCGAGGTCGCGGACGGCCCGACCTTCCACTGGGAAGGCCGCTACACGGACGACCTCACCTCGCGGACCTCGCTCAAGACCGAGCTCGGTGTCTTCGCGGACTTCGATCCGAAGATCCCGGAGAAGTTCCGCAGCACGCCCTTCGTGATGCTCGGCAACATCGCGCCGGAGCTCCAGCTCGCGGTGCTCGATCAGGTGAAGTCTCCGAAGCTCGTCGTCGCCGACACGATGAACTTCTGGATCGACGGCGCGCGCCCCGCGCTCGAGAAGCTCCTGCGCCGCGTCGACGTGCTCGTGATCAACGAGGAAGAGGCGCGCTCGCTGACCGGCAAGCACCACCTCGTGCAGGTCGCGGCGAAGCTGCTCGACATGGGCCCCAAGACCGCCGTCATCAAGCAAGGCGAGTACGGCGCGTGGCTCTTCGCGGGTGAGCACGTGTTCAACGCGCCGGCGTACCTGCTCGAGGCCGTCGATCCGACGGGCGCGGGCGACTCCTTCGCGGGTGGCTTCCTCGGCTACGTCGCGCGCGCGGGCAACATCGAGCCCGCCACTCTGCGCCAAGCCGTGATCTACGGCTCCGCGGTCGCGTCGTTCTGCGTGGAAGGCATCGCGGTCGATCGATTGCTCAGCCTCACGCGCGAAGAGATCGTCACCCGCGTGCACGACTTCCGGAAGCTGGTGGACTTCCAGGTCGGCCACTGAGCAGCCGTGCAGCAAGTCTTGCACTAGCTGCGTTGGTACACGCCGCGGAAGCTGGCATAGTGCGTCGTCCCCGCGCGGAGCGGGGACCCCTCGTCGCCACGGGTGTTGGGTGACGGGGCCAACGAGGCACTTCGACGGCTCTCTTCGGAGGGGCGTCGAACCTCGAACGGGTTTCTTGGACGGGTTTCTTGGACGAAGTCGACTCGGTCGACGGGGAGCGGAAATGAAGCGAGCGCAATGGCTTTGGTTGGCGCTGTCGGTGGCGGGTCTCGCCTTCGCGGGATGCGGAGACGACGACAACCCGGGGGTGGACTCGGGTCCGCCTCCGGTGGACGGTGGCGGCACGGACTCGGGCGAAGTGGTCGACCCGCCGTGTGAGATGGAAGACGTGCAGTCGGGTGCCTGCTGCTACCGCGAGTCGAACGCGGACCAGCTCGACGCCCCCGAGCTGCGTGTCGTGTTCCTCGGTCTCGAAACGCCGCCCATCTTGGCCTCGACGGTCATCGCGAACATCCTGAACGAAGCGCTCCGCGAGGAGCGCTTCAATTGGCTCATCCGCCTCGAAGGCGCCGACGCCGACGGCCCGGTGACGATCACCACCGGTTACGGCCGCAAGGCGACCGACGGCACCTTCGCGTTCGCGATGGGCGATGCGGATCCCCCGGGCGACGTGACGCGCTGGGACCCCCAGTCGATCGAGGGCACCCTCACGGGCGAGACGGTCACGACCGAGGCCCTCTCCGAGGTCTTCACGGTTCCCGTCCAGGACGACGACGGCTCCGTCATCCTCGAGCTCCCGCTCCGCGGCTTCCGGGTCGTGAGCGCGACGCTCAGCGAAGACCGCTCCTGCATCGGCCGCGGCATCACCGCCACGCGCTTCGACGCGACCCAGGGCCGCGTCGAGACCTACATCACGGTCGAGGACGCGAAGGTCGGTGAGGTCAACGCGGGCGGCATCACCGCGTCGCTCTGCAACATCCTCCGAAACGCGCTCGGCGCAGGCCTGGCCGACTGCGACGACACCCCGCGCGACGAGTGGGCGAGCCCGCCCGACTCGACCTGCACCGAGGCGGGCGCGTGCACCATGGGCGGCTGCACCCCCGAGACCTGCAACGCGTGGCAAATCGTCGGTGGCTTCGCCGCCCACGGCGTCGAAATCACGAACTGAACGCGCTGGCGAAGCGGACTCGGTCTGCGACGCCTCGAATCGAAGAGGGCCCCGTGGAGACACGGGGCTTTTTTCGTGCGCGCTCGGCGGGAGCGACGCCCCACGAACGACCCGGGACCCGCGCCGCGGAGGCCGCAGTCGAGACCCACGAAGCGATCGTCGCGCGGCCCCACGAGACCCGCCATGAAACGAAAGGGAGCCGTCGCGACGCGCGAGCGACGCCCGTCGCCTCCACAGACCGCGGACCTCAGGGCCCGTGGATGTCGAGGCGCTTCATCTTGCGCCACAGGGTGGTCGCGCTGAGTCCGAGCAGCTCCGCCGCCCGCTCCTTGTTGCCGTCCACCTCGAGGAGCACCGCCTCGATCGCGTCCTTCTCCGCGCGATCGACCGCGTCTTGCAGCGAGCGACCGTGGCGGAGTGGCGTGCTCCCCGAGCCCATCGCCGCCGGGCCGTCGCGCAGCTCGGGCGTGATGATGTCGTCCATCGTGATCACGCCTTCGAGCGCGAGCGCGACGCCCTGCTCGATGAGGTTCTCGAGCTCGCGGATGTTGCCCGGGAAGTCGTAGCGCAGGAGGTAGTCGAGCACGCCGTCGCCGAGCCGCACGCCGCGGCGGCCCATCTTGCGCCCGTACTTCTGCAGGAAGTGCTCGACGATCAGCGGGATGTCCTCGCGCCGCTCGCGCAGCGGCGGCAGCACGAAGCGCGCGACGTTGAGGCGGTAGTAGAGGTCCTCGCGGAAACGTTTCTCTTCGATCGCCTTCTTCAGATCCTGATTGGTCGCCGCGATGATGCGCACGTCCACGATGACCGGCTTGTTGTCGCCGAGCCGTCGGATCTCGCCTTCTTGCATCGCGCGCAGGAGCTTCGCCTGGAACGCCGGCGGCGTCTCCGCGATCTCGTCGAAGAAGAAGGTGCCGCCGTCCGCCTCCTCGAAGAGGCCTTTGCGCGAGCTGACCGCGCCGGTGAAGGCGCCGCGCACGTGCCCGAAGAGCTCGCTCTCGAGCAGCGTCTCGCTGATGGCGGCGCAGTTCACGCCGACGAAGGGACGATCGGAGCGCTTCGAGTTCGCGTGGATCGCGCGCGCGACGAGCTCCTTGCCGGTGCCGCTCTCGCCCGTGATGAGCACCGTCGCGGGCGTGGGCGCGATGCGCACGATGCGCCCCAGCACGTCGCGGATCGCCTGCGAGCGACCGATGATGTTCTCGAAGTGGTAGCGATCGCGGAACTCCGCCGCCATCACCGAGACCGCGCCGGCGAGCTTCCGCTTCTCGAGCGCCTTGTCGACCTTCACGAGGAGCTCGTCCTCCTCGAAGGGCTTCTGGATGTAGTCGTGCGCGCCGATGCGCATCGCCTCCACCGCGCTCTCGATCGTGCCGTACGCGGTCATCACGATGACCTCGGTGAGCGGCGACTCTTGGCGCGTGTGGCGCAGCACCGTCATGCCGTCGGTGGCGCCCATGCGCAGATCCGTGAGCACGAGGTCGTAGACCTCGGACACGACCTTCTCGCACGCCTCGTCGCCGTCGGTGGCCTCCTCCACGTCGTGCCCGGCGCCACGAAGCATCATCGCGAGCGTGGTGCGCATGTTGCGCTGATCGTCGACGACCAGGATCTTGGCCATGGGTGGAGGAATCCTACCCGAAAATCCTCTCGCGTCCCCACATGCGCGATGCGGGGCTCAGTCGGCGAGCTCCGGCGGTGGGCCGAGCCCGCTCGGCGCGGGCGCGTTCTCGCGAAGCGCCTCGCCCATCGTGCGGACGTCGTCGAGGTAGCGCTGGCCGAGCCACGTCGCGTATCCCGCGAGCACGAGCGCGACGAGCGCGAGCGCGAGCGCCGTGGCGGCCAGGCCGCGCGCGAGCGAATCGCGGGGCGCGCCCTTCGAAGTCGCTTTGCTCGAAGCGCTCGGCGTGCCCGTGCTCGACGTGCTCACGGCGCCCCCGGGCTCGACGGACGGAGGATCGCGAGGAGGTCTTCCACGCGCTGCTCCACGTAGTCGCGCGAAGTGATCCGCACCGCGGCGGGCGCCCCCTCGAAGCGACCCGTCACCGCCTCGAGGTCGTAGCGCGCGCCGTCGTAGACGAGGTCGACGTTCGGAACGACCTCGTACACGCCGGGCACCGAGAAGGTGTCGTCCGGGCATTGGATCGACGCGGCGATCGAGGTGCGCGTGGGCCGCGAGAGGCGGCGGTAGAAGTCGACGATCGGCACGATGGTCGTGCGTGGGATCGCGCAGCGCACGGCGCCGAGCGGGCCGCGCACGTCGAACGAGAAGAGATCGTCGCGCACGTAGATGCGGCCTCCGCCCTCGCCGCGGATGGTCACCGAGAGCACGGGCGTGCCCGCGGTGCTGGTGGGCGCGAGGCTCACCGTGAGCGCGCTCGTGGCCGCGCTCGAAGTCGCGCTCGAAGTCGCGCTCGAAGTCGCGCTCGAAGTCGCCGCGCTCGAAGTCGCCGCGCTCGAAGTCGCCGGAAGCGCGAAGGTGAACGCGTCACCGGCCACGCGATGGGGCGGCCGTCGCTCGCCCTCCTCGCGCACCACCGCCCGGCTGCGCGCGCGGAAGCCGTAGCTCACCTCCACCGTGACCTCACCGCTCTCGAGCACCCGCGCCGCGCGTCCCCAGCAGAGCTCACGCAGATCGAGCCACTCGACGTAGGTCTCCCCCGCGCTCATCGCGGCCACGCGCGCCTCGACCGGACGCGCGGGCGCGCCGGGGTAGCGACACACGTGACGACGCGGCCGTCCACGCTCACGCGCCTCGAGCACCGTGAGCTCGAGCAACCGGCGATCGCGAACGACCTCCTGCGCGCGCAGCGAGCGCAGCACGAGCTTGCGCTTCCACGGCCCCGCCTCGGGGAACGGTTCGAGCGTCACGGAGAGCCGCGGCTCTTCGGGGACACGCGCTCGCTGTGCGTCGACGGCGGACGCGGGCGCGAAGCCGACGAGCGCGAAGGCGAGGAGGGCGGCGAATCGTGCGGAGTGCATCACGCGGAGCCTCGAGATCGAAGACGAACGAAGTCGGAACTGAGCCGGCGTGGTCGCACGGTCGTCACGACGCGGAGGTCATGTCTGCTCGCCGCGGGCGCCGCAAGGGCGGGCGCGATCCGCGGTCGATGCTCACGACGGCAGCAGGTCTTCGAGCGCGCTCAGGATCGGCTCGCGCAGCTCGGCCGGGAAGAGCAGCCGCGGGATACGCACCGTCTTTCCGCGCAGCTCACCGAGCAAGAACGACGCGTCCCCGAGCCGCTGCGGCGCCCGGTGGCGGATGAGCACCCAGAGGCCCTCCGCGGTCGGCTCGTTCGGCTCGTCGTACGGGGTGTCCTCCGCCACGTCGAGACGCACCTCGAGATCCGCGCGCAGTCCCGCTCGCGTCGCGACCTCGCGCGCGCGCCGCTCGCATTCCCGCCAGACCGCGTCGAGCGCGCCGACCTCCTCGGCGTCGTTCGCATTACGCGTTCCGCTCGCGTCGCGGTCCGCCTCCGTCGGCAGCGGGAGCGTCTTCGGCAAGCGCCGCACGCGCAATCGTGCCGCGAGATCCGCGAGCACCGCATCGTCGTTCTTCTCCCACGACGAGAAGCACGAGAGCAGCGACGCGTCGTCGAGATCCAGATAGTCGCCGAGCGACACCGTCGCCCCCATCGCCGCGGAGGCGAGCGCGGGCGGCAATCGCTCGGGCGCGCGCCCTTCCCGCACCAACTCGCCCGCCCGCGCGAAGAGCCCGCGGATCAAGGCCTCCGCCGCCCGCGTGGCTTTGTGGTGGTAGACCTGCTGGTACATGAAGTGCCGACCGAGGAAGAAGCTCTCGATCGGCGGCAAGCCCTTGCGCCCCTCGACCGCGAGCACCCACTCGCCCGCGACCTCCCCGAAGCCGAGCGCGCGCAGCAGCCAGTCGAGGTCGTAGAGCCCGTAGCGCACGCCCGTCATGTGGCTGTCGCGCAGCAGGTAGTCCGCGCGATCGACGTCGAGCGTGCCGCTCACTGCGCGCGCGAGGTACCGCAGCCGATGACGTCCACGCAGCATGTCCGCCACGCGCGTCGCCATTCCGGACGAGATCCCTTCGAGCGCGCGGTGCACGTCGGTGCCGGGATCGCGGATCGCGTCGACCGTCCAGTCTTCGTGGTGTTTGTCGCCCGGCTGCACCTCTTCGAAGAGGTGACTGAAGGGGCCGTGCCCGAGATCGTGGAGCAGCGCGGCCGCGAGCGCGTCGCGAGCGCCCTCCGGGTCGAGGCGATGCTCGATCGGCAGCGCACCTTCGATCGCGCGCAGGCGCGAGAAGAGCCGCGTCATCACGTGCGCCGCGCCCACCGCGTGCGCGAAGCGGCTGTGCTCGGCCCCGGGAAACACGAGGCTCGTGAGCCCGAGCTGCCGGATTCGCCGCAGGCGCTGCACCTCGCGCGTCGCAAGCAGCGCGCCGATCACGCGCTCGGCGTCGCCCTCGAAGTCGACCAGACCATGGACGGGGTCACGAAGGATCACGGTAGCTCGGCGGTCTCGCGCGCGACCTCGGTTCGATGGTTCGGTCGCCTGACGGCGACGCTCACGTGACGTCGGGTCGC
>CALJLK010000519.1 GCA_937982655.1 uncultured Sandaracinus sp. | reverse complement strand
GCTGCGCAGCCACCGGGTGATGGTGCTGGACGTCACCGCGGACGAGCTGCCGGTCGATCGTTTCGATCTCGCGCGCTGGCACCCCGGCGACTTCGTGCTCGCGAACGAACGTGTCGCGCTCGTCGTCACGTCGGCCGACGTGCCGGGAGAGGCCTACGACCCGCACGGCGGTCGCCTGGTCGGCGTCGGCTTGATGCAAGACGGCGCGATCGAAGCGCCCGCCGACTTCGGCATCGTGGTGCTCGGTTTCCAGCGCTTTCTGGTCGCGACCGAGTCCGTCACGGTGATGAACGACGGCACCGACGGAGAAGCGGCGGAGATCCGCGTCGCGGGTCGCCTCACGCGGCTCGAAGCGTTCGGCAACGCGCTCGACGGCTTGGTCCCGCAAGACTTCGCGGACCTGCCCGCCGCGATCACGTACACGCTCGCCCCTGGCGACGCGTTCGCGACGCTCACCCTCTCGGTGCGCGCCGGCACGCGAAACCTCCGCGCGCCGCTCGGCGTGATCCAGGCGTTCTTCCAGTCCAACCGCATGGCGGCATGGCGCCCGGGCGTCGGCATCGTCTCCGAGTCGAGCGCTGCGGTTCCCTTCGTCGCCTTCGACGGCAGCGGCGCGCCCGACGGAATCGAGACGAGCTACGCGTGGATGGCCGGCGAAGGCAGCACGCTCTCGCCCCTCATCCAGACCGGCGGCGCCGACGTGTTCTCGTCGGGTCGAATCGAATCGCCCGCGTGCGACGAGGCGACCATCGCGCTCGGTCGCGTGCTGATCGCCGAGGACCTTCCTGCGGTGCAGGCCGAGATCGCGGAGCTCGAAGGCGAGACCACGCGCGTCGTGAGCGGCACCGTCACGGTCGACGGCGTGCCCGCGGTCGGCGCGCGCGTTCACGTGACCGACGGCGACGAGCACCTCACGCGCTTCGTGGTCGAGGCGGACGGATCGTTCTCGCATCCGGTGGCGGACACCGCGGACTCACTCTGGGTCTGGCGCGAAGGCTTCCCGCTCGCGGGTCCGTTCACGATCGTCGAAGGCGAGAACGCGATCGATCTCCCGACCGCGGCGCGCGTCGACGTGCGGGTCTTCGATCTCGGCACCACCACCGCGATCCCCGCGCGCGTCGAGATCTTCCCGCGCGGCGCGACGCCGGTGCCGGTCGGCGCGATGGGCTTCGGCGAGGACGGCTTCGGTAGCTCGCGCGTGCACGTCGCCTTCGCGACCTCGGGCACCGCGAGCTTCGCGATCGCGCCCGGCACGTATCGCCTGCGCGTGTCGCGCGGTCCGGCGTGGGAGCGCTTCGAGACGGATCTCGATCTCGAGAGCGGCGACGACGTCGACGTCGACGCGGAGCTCGAGCGCGTGGTCGTGCAGCCCGGCGTGCTCTGCGCGGACTACCACGTGCACACGCACCGCTCCGTCGACTCCGGCGACGACGCGACGATGAAGGTCCGCGGTTTGGTCGCGGACGGCCTCGACGTCGTGATCCGCACCGAGCACGAGTTCGTGAGCGACTTCCAGCCGGTGATCGACGCGGCGGGTCTGGCGGCCTACGCGCGCGGCTTCTCCGGCATGGAGCTCACGACCTTCGCCTACGGGCACTTCAACACTTTCCCGGTCGAGGTCGACCCCACGCGTCCGAGCGACGGCGCGATCCCGTGGTTCGGCGTGAGCCCGCCCGATCTCTTCGACGCGGTGCGCGCGCGACCCGAGCGCCCGACGCTGATCATCAACCACCCGCGCACGGGAGGCTCGCTGCAGGGCTACTTCGAAGCGGTCGGCTTCGACTCCGTCACTGGCTCCGTGCGCGACATGGACGGCTGGGACACCGAGTTCGAGGTCGTCGAAGTCTTCAACGACAGCAACTTCGAGAGCAACCGCGAAGGCACGGTGCGCGACTGGTTCGGCCTCCTCAACGCGGGGCGCCGCGTCGTCGCGGTCGGCTCGTCGGACAGCCACGGGATCCACTCGAAGCCGGTGGGCTATCCGCGCACCTGCCAGATCGTCGGCCTCGACGATCCGGCGGACCTCGACGAGCGCACACTGCAGACCGCGACCGAAGAGGGCCGCGGCTTCGTGAGCGGCGGCATCTACCTCGACGTCACGGGCGCGGACGGCGCGACCTTCGGCGACGAGATCGAAGGCGCGGGCGAGCGCGCGGCGTTCGAGGTCGTGGTGCGCGCGGCGAGCCACGTCGAGGTGAACCGCCTCGAGGTGATCGTCGACGGCGTGACGAGCGAGACGTTGCCGATCGAAGCGAGCGACGCCGATCCGGGCAACCCCGCGATCCGCGCGCGCGTCGACGTGGAGGTCGACGTCGCGGCGGGTGGGAGCTGGGTGGTCTTCCACGCGGCGGGCGACGCGCCCTTCGACGCGCAGGGCTCGCGTCCCTTCGCGGTGAGCAACCCGATCTGGATGCGCCGCTGATCCGTTCGGATAGAGTTCGAGGGTGGCGTTTTCCCTCGAGCTGAGCTCCTCCCTCGCGGCGAGCGCAGACGAAGTCTGGGCGCACGCGTCGACGATGGAGGGTGTGAACGTCGAGCTGGCGCCGGTCGTGAAGATGACGGTGCCCGCGTCGTTGCACGGGCGCTCGCTGTCGGAGATGCCTCTCGGAGAAGAGGCGTTCGTCAGCACGTTGCTCGCGTTTCGCTGGCTCCCGTTCGATCGACATCACGTCCGGCTCCAAGCCGTCGGCGAGCGCTCGTTCGTGGAGGAGAGCTGGTCGTGGCTGCAGCGTCGCTGGCGCCACGAACGGACGATCACCGCCGACGGTGAAGGATGTGTCGTGACCGATCGGCTCGTGGTGGAGCCACGAGGCGCACCGCGCTGGCTCGTGGAGCCGATGGTGCGCGCGATCTTCGAGGCGAGGCACCGCGCGCTCCGACGGCGCTTCGGCTCGCGATGAGCCCACGACCTCGGGTTCGGGCTCTCGCCCCGGCGTGGTAAGAACGCCGGATCATGGTCCAAGCCCTCCGGGTCGAGAGCAGCGCGCGGCGCTTCGCCGACGCGGCGCTCGCGGCGCTCGTGCTGCTCGTCGTCGGGATGATGATCGTCCCGCTGCCGACGGTCGTGCTCGACGTGCTGCTCGCGAGCAACGTCTCGCTCGCGGTGCTCCTGTTGCTCGTCGCGATGTACCTGCGCGACGGCCTGCAGCTCTCGTCGTTCCCGACGCTGCTCCTCGTCACGACGCTCTACCGCCTCGCGCTCAACGTGAGCTCCACGCGACTCATCCTGTTGCAGGCCGACGCGGGCGAGGTGATCGAGGCCTTCGGCAACTTCGTGGTCCAAGGCAACTACGTGGTCGGCGCGGTGGTCTTCCTGATCCTCACGCTGATCCAGTTCCTCGTGATCGCGAAAGGCAGCGAGCGCGTCGCGGAGGTCGGCGCGCGCTTCACGCTCGACGCGATGCCAGGCAAGCAGATGAGCATCGACGCCGAGTTGCGCAGCGGCGCGCTCAGCCAAGAGGACGCACGACGCAAGCGCAACCACCTGCAGCGCGAGAGTCAGTTCTACGGCGCGATGGACGGCGCGATGAAGTTCGTGAAGGGCGACGCCATCGCGGGCATCGTCATCACGGTCGTCAACGTGCTCGGGGGCTTGGCGATCGGCGTCGGCATGCGCGACATGAGCGCGGGCGAGGCGCTCTCGGTCTACGGCCTGCTCACGATCGGCGACGGCCTCGTCTCGCAGATCCCCGCGCTGCTCATCAGCATCTCCGCCGGCCTCGTGGTCACGCGCGTGGCGAGCGAAGGCGAAGACTCGAGCCTCGGCGGCGACGTGGCCTCGCAGGTCTTCGGGCAGCCCAAGGCGCTCCAGGTCGCGAGCGCGTTCCTCCTCGTGCTCGCGGTCGTGCCCGGTCTGCCCGCGCTGCCCTTCCTCGTGCTCGCCGCGCTCTTCTTCGGCCTCGCGCGTCGCCTCGCCGCACGCCCCGCGCCGACCGAAGCGACCGCGGTGGTCGCCAAACAAGAAGCCGCGCGCGAGACGAAGGCGCGCAAGCAGATGGTGCCCCTCGTGGTGCCGGTCGCGGTCGAGGTCGGCGAGGGGCTCGCGAGCGCGGTCGCGGACTCCACCGGCGCTGGGCCCTTCCTCGAAGACGAGGTGCCGCTGCTCCGCGATCGGCTCTTCCTCGACCTCGGGCTCCAGCTCCCGGGCGTGCGCGCGCGTTCGGTCGGCGTACTGGAGCCCGACGCGTACGTCATCGCGATCCAAGAAGTTCCAGTCGCGCGTGGGACGCTCTCCCCCGATCGGCTGATCTGCCTCGAGGCGCCCTCGGTGGTCGCGAGCTACGGCGTGAGCGCGGAGGAGTGGAGCGACCCGGTGTCGCGTCGCCCCGCGTCGCTCGTGGAGCCGAGCGCGCGCGAGGTGCTCGAAGCGGACGGCCTCGAGGTGCTCACTCCGGCGGCGCAGCTCGCGCGTCATCTCGGCGCGGCAGTGCGTCGGCGCGCGACGCCCTTCGTCGGCCTGCAAGAGACGCAGTCGATGCTCGATCAGCTCGAGCGCGCGTACCCGGCGCTCGTGCGCAACGTGGTGCCCAAGCCCGTCTCACTCGCGCTCCTCGCGGACATCCTGCGCCGTCTGGTCGAAGAGGGTGTGAGCATCCGACCGCTGCGCGAGATCCTCGAGTCGCTCGCGATCCACGCACCGAACGAGCGCGATCCGGTGACGCTGACGGAGCTCGTGCGCGCGGCGCTGAAGAACGCGATCACCCACCACCACGCGCCCGACGGAGTGCTCGCGGTCTACCTGCTCGACCCGATGATCGAGGACGCGGTGCGCGACGCGATCCAGCGCACGAGCGCGGGCAGCTACCTCGCGCTCGCACCCCAGATGGCGCGCGAGATCGTGGCTGCGATCTCCGCCGAGTGTGGCCGCGATCACGGCGGCGCGGTGCTCCTGACCCAAGCCGACATCCGCCGCTTCGTGCGTCGGTTGGTGGAGGTCGAGCTCCCGGATCTGACGGTGCTCAGCTACCAGGAGCTCTCGCCGGAAGCGCAGGTGCAGCCCCTCGGCCGTGTGGGGATCTGAGCCGACGATCGCACCCCGCTCCGGCGCGAGTACCGTCGTCGCGGAAGCCATAGCCGGCCATCCCCCGAATGGGGCGCGTACGAAACGCCCCGACGCTTCGTGCCGACCGGGTGTCATCTGCTGCGGGGATCGCGGTCCTACCTCGTTTGGAGTACGCGCCCCGCGCCGAACCGATCTACGAAATGAGCGTCGGTGGGGTCTAGCGCGCGCCTCGCGCCCACGTCCGCGCGTGCACGAGACCCCGCCGACTTTTCTATTCCGTCGACGCTTAGGGGGGCCGATAGAACGGTCGGTTCTTCACCAGCCGCGCTCCGACGCCCCGTGCGACGCGTCTGCTAGGTTCCGCCCATGTCGCACGCACGACTCTTCGGACTCGCCTCCGCGCTCCTCATCGCAGGTTGCGACACGACCGGCGTACGCTGCCCCGGCGCGACCGTCGAAGACCCCGACCTCGGAGCCTGCGTCTGTCCGCCCGGCTCCACGCCGATCGAAGGTGGGTACGACTGCGCCTTCGATGACGCCGCGGTCGGTTCGGATGGCGGTTCCGACGCGGGCGTCGACGCTGCGCCACCGATCGACGCCGGACCTCCACCCGGCATGCCGCGCGCTTGGTATCCGTGGAACGGATACCGGACCGGCAGCGTGCACGGCGCAGCGAACGGTACGCTCCGCCCGACGTTCGAATGGGACGCGGCCGACGGCGCCACCGACTACCAGATCCAACTCGACGACTCGTGCGCGAGCCCCGGCTTCGCCGACTGCACGTTTGACTCCCCCGAGCTCGACGAGCGCACGACCACCACGGTCTTCCGCCCCGACGCCGACCTCTCGGTGTCGATGTCCGCCCCCGTCGGTCGCCGCTACTACTGGCGCGTTCGTGGGTGTCGAGGTGACGTGTGTGGAGACTGGTCGCGGGTGATGTATCTCAACGTCGGGCGTACGGAATGCGATTTGAATGGCGACGGGTACGGTGACCTCGCGGCAGGGCGGAGTGGATTGGGAATCACCGTTCATCTCGGAGGACCATCGGGGTTCTCGATGACGCCAGTACGGTACTGGCCGGACGTCACAGCCTTCGGCGTCGCTTGCGGCGACGTGAACGCCGATGGCTTCGCAGACCTCGCGCTGGCGATGGATCTCGCGACGTCAGTCGGCCGAGTCCACTACGGCCAAAGCGGCGGGGTAGCAGATTCTCCAAGCGAAGAGTTTGATCTTGATGGGTTCGGCGTCGCGCTGCTCGATCTGGACGGCGGCGGATTCGACGATCTCGTGGTGTCTGATCCGATGCTGGCGGGTCCTTCCGGTGCGGTGGGGGGCATTCGGGTCCGTGCCACGGAGTCCATGGAGACGACGACGAGGCTTGGAGACTTGGCGGGCGTTCGATTGGGCGGAGGAAACTTCCAACTCGTCGGTCGAACGGACTTGGACGAGGACGGGGTTGCCGACGTGTTGGTCGGAGGACAAGGGGTCGCAGGAATCTTCTTTGGAGCGGGTACGCGCTTCCTTCGAGTTGCAGACCCTAGCCCGGAGCTCGGAGTTTCGTTCGGAAGCGCGGTGTCTGTATGGGAGGGATACTTCGCAATTGGCGGTAGTCGCTCGTCTGGAACCGTGGCCTACGCCACACATCTCTATTCCACCGATGGTGGATCGGTGCTTCGCGTGCTGCGATGGAGCGAGGGCTCTCTTCTCGCGGGTTTTGGGGAAGCGAAAGTGGTGGCAGATCGTGGTGCTCGAAGAGACCCGGTGATCGCGCGGCTCGATTCGGGGACTCTCGTGGTGGAAACGGCGCTATCTGCTCCCAGCGAGTCCTACAGCCGAACTCTCGCTGGTGCGGTTGACGCAAACGGGGACGGTTATACTGAACTGCTGGTGTCGTCTGGCGAAGACAACGCTGACACGTTGGATGGGGCCGTGTACGTCCGAGATGGACGTGCGCCTCATCCATTGATCCAGATCCTTCGGAACCCTCAAACGGAAGGTCCCAGGGGAAACTTCGGCGACTACCTGCCTCGATGACATCGCGATCGACGTCGCCATATTTGCTAGGGATGACGTTGCGATCAATCGCAGTTCGTGAAACGTGTCGTCGAGTCGTAGCTCGAAGCACTCGTCCCAGACGTGGCGGGCAGGCGGACGATGGCCCCGTTGGTGGGTGACGGCGCACAATCACCACTCCATCGACCGACAGACGGCATGCTTGCGAGCCCACGCCGGCCGCCGCCGTCACCCAGCACACGTAATCCACCATGAAGTCGCCGTCTCCAAACGACGGTCGCATCCCTCCGGAACGGAAGTAGAACGCGAGCTCGCCATCGGTGAGGTTCTGAAGCCAGCCGGAGTCTGGAAGCTCGATGGTTGCGCGCGAGCGGGCAGCAACCCGGGTGAGTCCCAAGCCATTCATGTTGGGGTCGTAGGTAGGGAAATCGCAGAAGTACGCGCCCGCCTCGACGACGTACTCCTCGTCATTCGGGTTGAAGACTTCGACCGTCGACGTGGCAAAGTCGATCTGCGAGATGATCAATGGCTCGTCCCCCGTCGGCATCAGGTCTGGGCAGCTCGAGCCTCCGCCACCGTCCACGCCGCCCGCGTCCTCGTCCGGACCCGCGTCGTCGTCCGGACCCGCGTCGTCGTCCGGGCCCGAGTCCGTGCCGCCTCCCGAGTCGCGCGTGCCCGCGTCGCGCATGCCGGCGTCGGTGCCGGGGCCCACGGGGCCGTCGTCGTCGCCGCAGCCGAAGGCGAGGCCGGTGAGAAGCGTGAGGCCGAGGATCAGTCGCATGGGGAGCTCCTGGAGGCGAGGGAGGAAAGACCGCGACGGGCATGTGTCCCGAATGAACGAGATCGGGTCGCAGGGTGGGGCAGGTGAGGGCGCGCGAGACAGTTAATCGCGGTTAAGCGAGTCCCGCGTGGTCGAGGTTTCGGTCTCGCAGTCGCCCGCTCCCGGGTGTGGTCTCGGTCGTGTCGCGGTTGCGGTCGCCGAAACGCGAAACGGCCCCCTCTCGGAGGCCGTCTCGGCGTTTCGCGAACGTTCGATCGCTCAGTCCGCCGGCGTCACGTCCTGGCGGACCACGATGATCTCGCTCGGCGAGGCCACCGTCGCATCGACCTCGGCGGTCACGATCACCTGGAACTCCTGGTGCGGCGTGGTCGCGCGCATGCGGCCCGTGCGGTCGTCGCCGTCGAACTCCAGGCGGCCGGCCATCGTCGGCGCGGCGCCCTGCGGCTTGATCCACACGATGTAGACCGTCGCGCCCTGCGAGATGCGGTCGGGCGGCGGCAGGTGCTCGAGCGTCACCGACACCATGCGGTTCCCCTCGATCTCCTCGACGATCACGGTGCCGTCGGCGCCCGCGGCGCGCTCGGTGCCAGTGACCACGTATTCCTGCGGTCCGCCACAGCCGAGGGCGAGCAGCACGGCGCTGAAGCTCACGATGCGGATGATGTTTCGAAGCATGTCGTTCTCCTCGCCGCGCCGGACCGCGGCTCGTCCGCGGCGGTCCGCGAACGGTGTGCCCTTCGATAGCCGATCCGCGGCGTCACGGGAAGAGCAGCCTTTCGTGAGTCGCGGGAAGGTCGGCGTGAGCAGCGCGGGATCGGCCGCCATCCGCATGGCCGGGTGCTCGCCGACTACGTGTCACCGCGTGAGCTCCCGACTCGTCGGGAACGTATGCGGATCGCTGCTCGAGGACTGCGCCGCCCCACGTCGCGAACGAGGGAGCCGTGGCTCGCGGCTCACGTCGAGAACATCGACGCGTGCGACAGGTGAGTCCCAAAGAGAAACGCCGCCCCGGGTGAGGGCGGCGTTTCGGGGGATCGGAAGGGCTCCGACATCGGAGGTCCGGGGGAATGGACCTCCGAATCACTGCATCACTCGCCTCACGTGGGCGGGAGGAGGACCGCGTCGATGACGTGGACCACGCCGTTGCCGGTGACGATGTCGACCGCCGTGATGCCGGCGTCGTTGACGGTCGGCGGGGTCGCGTCGGCGTCGATCGTGACGTCGGCGCCGTTCAGGGTCTCGACGTCGCCGTTCTCGAGGTCCGCCGAGATCACTGCGCTGCCGATGACGTGGTAGAGGAGCACGTCGCGGACCGCATCGGCCGAGGCGCCGTCGAGCGCATCCGCGGCCGCCGTGAAGGCGTCGTTGGTGGGCGCGAAGACCGTGAGGTTCGTGCCGGGCGCGCGGTTGTTGAGGGCCGCGAGCACGGAGACGGGGGGCGAGCCCGGGATGTCCGCCGCCGCGCCGACGGTCTCGACGAGCGTGCTGAGGCTCGGCGTGATCGAGGCGACCTGCGCGATGGTGGGCGGAAGGAGGACGCGGTCGATGACGTGCACGACGCCGTTGGTGGTGCGGACGTCGGCGATGACGACGTTCGCGCCGAACGCGCCTTCACCCGCGCTGCCGCCGTTGATGGCGACGCCGCTCGTGGTGTCGAAGAAGAGGTTCATGCCGAGGCGCTCCGCGCCCGTGCGGCTCGCGAGGTAGGGCGCGGGGGCCGCGGCGCGCGCGGTCGCCGGGATGGCGCTCGAGAGGACCTCCATGTTCAGGAGCACGTGGTAGAAGAGGACACCCTGGAGCGTCGCGTCGGGGAGGTCGGCCGGGCCATCGACCCCGAGCGCGCCGTAGAGGCCGGTGAACGCGTCGTTGACGGGCGCGAAGACGGTGAACGTGAGGCCGGAGGTGGGATCCGAGAGGATCTCCGGGACCGTGGCGCCGCCGAGCGCTTCGACCGGGCCCGCTTCCGTGGCGGCCGCGAGGAGCGACGTGAGGCCCGCGTGACCGGCCGCGTCGACGATCGACGGCGGAAGGAGCACCGCGTCGATGACGTGGATGATGCCGTTGTCCGCGACGATGTCCGCCGTCGTGACCATCACGCCGCTGTTGAGCGTGACCGACGCGCCGGAGCGCGTGACGAAGAGCGTGAGGTCGTTGAGCGAGAGCGGTCGGTTGAGGCCTTCGGCGAGGTCGGTGGAACGAACCGCGCCCGAGACGACGTGGTACTGGAGGACCTGCGAGAGCGCGTCACCCTCGGGGATCGCTTCGAGCGCTTCGAACGCCGCGTTGGTGGGCGCGAAGACCGTGAAGGGACCTTCGCCCGCGAGGTCGTCGTCGAGGCCGGCCGCCTGGAGCGCACCGACGAGGGTCGAGAAGTCCGGGTTGCCCGCGGCAATGTCGACGATGGTGTTGCCGGCAACCGCGCCGTCGGTGCCGCCACCGTCGCTTCCGCCGTCGGGGTTCGGGGTGGGGCCGTCGTCGTCGCCGCAGCCCGTGAGGCCGAGCGCGAGCGCGCCGAAGAGTGACAAAAAGCGAATCGTTTTCATGCGTGTCCCCTGCTGGTGGTGGTCGCGTGGAGTCGTCTCGTCAGCCCGGCGCCAAGTGCGGCGAGGCGAGACGAAACCTGGACACGTTTGTTAGACAGGGAGCCTCGTTCGTCAATGTCAACCTAGACAAAAATGTAGACAGGTGTCTACGAGCGCGAAGTTGCTGGAAAAATCGTGCGGCGGGCTTGGCGTTTTGGGGACGTCTGTCTAGGTTTTGCCCGAGCTGGCAAAAAGGGTGGATCCTTCGAACGGATCCTGAGCCATCGAACCGGCGGAGCGGTGGTTCCTTCGAACCGGCGGACGAGGGCTTTGGACCCGGACGTCGGACGTCATGGCGTTCCGCGGCTGTGCTTGCATGCTCCGCTCATGAGCGACCTCGACCGCGCGCGTTGGAACGGTGCCCGCTTCGATCCGGCAGGCAGCTACGAGAGCTGGTTCCTCCGGGCCAACGCGCCGAGCTCGGGCGACGCGTTCTGGATCCGCTACACGCTCTTCGCCGACGCACGCGCGCCGCACCGGCGTTGCGGTGAGCTCTGGGCGATCGCGTTTCGAGCCCGCGAGGGGCGGTACGAGGTCGTCGCCGACAAGGCGCTGCACCCGTTCGAGTCGTCGGCGCTCGCGCAGGACGGCCTCGACCTCACGCTCGGCGAGGCGCATCTGCGCGACGGGGAAGCGCGCGGTTCCGTCGGGTCGGCGGGGTCAGCCGCCGACGGCTCGGTCGGGCGGCTCGATTGGGATCTCCAGTGGTCGGGCGGTGGAGCGCCGCTGCTCCTCTTGCCGGAGGCGCTCTACGCCGGCCGCTTCCCGAAGGCGAAGGCGCTGGTGCCGCGGCCGCTCGTGCGTTTCACGGGTCGCTTCGCGATCGACGGCGAGGCGCTCGGCGGATCGGGGGTCGACGGCTGGATCGGAAGCCAGAACCACAACTGGGGGAGCCGGCACACGGACGAGTACGCGTGGGGTCAGGTCGCGGGCTTCGACGGCGCGCCGGAGACCTTCCTCGAGGTGTCGACCGCGCGGGTGAAGCTCGGGCCGCTCAAGACCCCGTGGCTCACGCCGATCGTGTTGCGCGACGGCGCCCGCGAGCTTCGCTTCTCGACCCTCTTTCGAGCCGCGCGCAACCGCGGGCGCTACGACGAGCGCGCGTTCGTGTGGACCTTCGCGGGCGAAGCGGACGGCGTCGCGATCGAAGGGCGCATCGAGGCCCCGCGCGAGGCCTTCGTGGCGCTGCCCTACGCGAACCCGCCGGGTGGTACGAAGACGTGTCTGAACACCAAGGTCGCGCGCTGCGTGGTCACGCTCCGCGAAGGCGGCCGCACCCGCGAGCTCGTCTCGGAGCGGCGCGCGGCGTTCGAGATCCTCACCGACCGAACCGACCACGGGATCGCGGTCGAACGTCTGCCCGATCCGCGTGGCTGAGCGCAGCTGCGGCCGAGGCACGTTCGGCCCTCGTCCACCTCGGTGCAGCGTCGTCGTCGCGCCTCGGATCCAGAGCGCCCGGTTGGCTGCTCCGAGCGGCCGCTCGCGTGCGCGCGGTCATCGCCCGATCCGCGGCGCCTGCTATGGTCCGCGCCCATGACGACCCACGGTCAAGCCATCCGCCAGAGCCCCGTCATCCGCGGCGCGATCGACGCCATCGTCGAGGAGATCCGATCGAAGACCGCCGACCTCGTCGACGTCCGACCGCCGCAGCCCGGGCTCGTCACGAGCTACGACGAGCTGGTGAAGGCCGCGGGCGACTCGCGGGGCTGGCCGCTGCTCTACCCGATGCTCGGCAGCGGCGCGGGCAACGGCGTGTTCGTGGAGCTCGCGGACGGCTCGGTGAAGTGGGATCTGGTCGCCGGCATCGGCGTGCACTTCTTCGGGCACTCGAACCCCACGATCGTGCGCGCGCAGCTCGAGTCCTCGCTCGACGACACCGTCAAGCACGGCAACCTGCAGAGCGGCACGCTGCCCTACGAGTTCGCGAAGCGCTTCGTGAAGCTCGCCGGTCGCAAGAGCCCGCTGAAGTACGCCTACCTCACGACGAGCGGCGCGATGGCCAACGAGTGCGCGCTCCGCATCTGCATGCAGAAGCGCAGCCCGGGGCATCGCGTGCTCGCGTTCGAGAACTGCTTCATGGGCCGCAGCCTCGTGATGACGTCGATCGGCGACAACGCCGCCGCGCGTGACGGGCTGCCCGTGAACACCGCGGTCGACTACATCCCGTTCTGGAGCGACGCCGAGGCCGCGCGCATCGGCAAGACGAAGCACATCGACGCGGTGCTGCGTCGGCTCGACGAGGTGGTCGCGCGCTACCCGAACGGGCACGCGTGCTTCGTGATGGAGCTCGTCCAGGGCGAAGGCGGCTTCAACGTGCCGCCGCGGGAGTTCCTCGAAGAGCTGATGAAGGCGTGCAAGCGCTACGGCATCCCGGTGTGGGACGACGAGATTCAATCGTTCGGTCGCACCACGCAGATGTTCGCGTTCGAGCACTACGATCTCGGTCAGTACGTGGACGTCTTCTGCGTCGGCAAGATGACGCACTCGTGCGCCGCGCTCTGGACCGAGGAGATGAAGCCGAAGCCGGGTCTCCTGAGCGGCACCTTCACGGGTTCGTCGGTCGACTTCACGGTCGGTCTCACGGTGCTCGATCAGCTCGAAAACGGCGGGTTCTACGGGGAAAACGGGCTCTTCGCGCAGCACCACGCGGCCTTCCGCGCGCAGGCCGAGGCGCTGATCGCCAAGCACCCCGAGTGGTTCCCGAAGACCGACGAGGTCACGAGCGGGCTCGGCGGCGTGGGCGGCATGATGCGCCTGACGCCCTTCGGCGGGGCAAAGGAGAAGATCATGGCCGCCGCGAAGGCGATCTACGCGGAAGGCGCGATCACCTTCTGGTGCGGACATGGCCCGTATCATCTGCGTTTGTTGCCGCCGCTTCCCGTGTTGAAGCTGGAGCACTGGCCGCGCATCTTCGAGGTGATCGAGCGCGGTCTGGCGAAGGCCGCCTGACGCGGACACCGGAGCTCGACGGCGCTGGAGCTCGACGGACGCCGGAGCTGCACGACGCCGGAGCTCGACGACACCGGAGCTGCACGACGCCGGAGCTCGACGACACCGGAGCTCGACGACACGCGTGCTCGTGCTCGATCACGCCGCGAACGAAGAAGGCCGCCCCGTGAGGAGGCGGCCTTCTTCGTCGGTTCGACGCCTCACGAACGAGGCGTCGAACTGGACTCACTGCTGCACGGCTTGGCTCGCCACGAGCTGACACGCACCGCGCACGTCCCACGCCGCGCCGCCCTGCTGGCGGTACGTGCGGCCGTTGACCGTGATGCTGCGAACCACTTGCACGCGCTGGTTCTGCAGGAAGCCCTGGCAGGCCGGCTCGATCTGCTGCGCGATCGGCGCGCTGATGCGGAAGGCGCGACCCTCGATGACGCCCTCGGCAACCCAGGTGCGTCCGCTCGGCGGCGGCGGAACCGGACCCGGACCGGGCGGCACGGGCGTGGGCGTGTTGCCGATCTGCGAGAGGATCATCTGCGTCGCCTGATCGGGCGTCCAATAGCCCGCGGAGTTGTGGTAGGCGCGGCCGTTGACCGTCACGTCGTCGATCCAGCGGTTGCCGGCGAGCAGACGCGGGAGGTACGTCGTGAGGAGCCCACGCACGTCGCCCGCGACGCGGAAGGGCACGTCCTCCACGACACCTTCGGCGATCGGCGTCATCGCCCAGAGCTCGCGCGCGTTGAGCACCGCGAGGCTGCAGAGCTGATCGGCGTTCCAATACGACGACGAGTTGTGGATGTTGCGTCCGTCCGCGAGGCGGACGTCGTCGACGTGGGTGATGCGCGAGCTCTGCACGAACTGGAGGCACTGCGCGTGGAGCTGCGCGGGGTCGCCCTCGAACGCGACCGCCATCGACTCGAACGCGCCGTCGAAGCGGTAGGTCGCGTGCTGCGGTGGGACTGGGGTGACGGGCGGGATGCCCGGCGGAACGGGGCCGACGATCGGGCCGGTCGGGGGACCGAAGACCGCGAGCGCCTCCGCCGCGACGACATCCCACGCGTCGAGGATCACGTCGTCCATGCGCGCGCCGTTCGCGAAGGTGCGACGACGCAGATCGCGGTAGGCCTCCTGCAAGCGGCCCGCTCCACCACGCCGTCCGCCGCCGCGCCAGGCGCGACGTTCGAGCTCGGCGGCCGACTGCGCGACGTCTTGGAGCCCGCGTCGTTCTGCTTCTGCGCGGAAGGTTCCGACGGCGCGCGCGAGCGACTCGGTGTCTCCGCGGGGCTGCGCCTCCGCGCGGGGCGAGAACGAGAGCGACGCGACGAGCGAGAGTGCGAGCGCGATGCGAACGAGCGACACGGTGGGTCCTCCTGCGCGGGGCTGCGGCCCCGATGAGGGGCTCAGACGGCGCGACGTGGCGAAGCTTCACACGCGCGCGCGGGAGGCTGGAAGTCCGTTCGCGCGCTTCGCTCGCGGTGGTGCAGAGGTGCGGAGGTGAGGAGGAGGTGCGGCGGTGCGGAGGGGACGGCGCTCCTCGAGGCCGCGTTCGTGTGATCGACTTCTCGACCGGGTCGGCGGGTCAGCCGCCGACTTGCCGGAGCGTTCCCAACGAGTCGTGGCCGCCGCTCTTCAGCCGCCGCGGCGGTCGCCGGTCGGGGTGAGGAAGATGAGCACCAGCCCGAGCGCCAACATGCCGCCGCGGAGCGCCCACGCGGTGTTGGCGCCCCACTGCATGTGCCAGGTCACCAGCGGGTGGTTCGAGGTGAAGACGTCGAACGCGTCGAGGAACAGGACCATCGCGAAGAGCGCGAGCGCGACGCCGACGAGCTTGAGGATGCCTTCCACGGCGCGGAGGGTACCAGCGCTCGCCGGGCGCGCGGAGGCGATCCTCGGTTGGTCGGGCCTCGGTGATGGAGCCGGTCGGGCCGGTCGGGCCTCGGTGATGGAGTGGGTCGGGCCTCGGTGATGGAGTGGCGAAGTTCGAGTCGATCGGCGTCCGAGTCGATCGGCGACGCGCTCGACCGTGCGCGCTGCGGACGCTCAGTCCTCGGACTCGGCGAGGCGCGTCAGCTCGGGGCCGTGACGGCGCGCGAGCGAGAGGACCACGCGGATCAGGTTTCGGAAGGCGCGCCGGTCGAAGCTCGAGTCGGTGTGGAGCACGGCGCTCAGGCGCACCTCACCGTCGGTCGCGTTCCACTCGAGCTTGGTCGCGAGCATCGACCAGTTGAGCTCCGCGATGCGACGCAGCACCGCGTCGGTGCCGGGGCCTTCGGCGGGCGCGATCGCGAGGCGCGGCACCCACACGTACGCGGTGTCGCTCTCGTCGCTGTAGAGCACGTAGGCGAGCAGCTCGCTGCGCCCGTCGCGCGAGACGTCGCGCAGCTCACAACGCGCGCGCACGGGGCTCTCGGCTTCGCAGGACGGCGCGAGCTCGAGGCGCTCGAGCTCTTCGCGGATCGCGTCGAGGTAGCGTGGCGACGCGTCTTGCGCCGACGTGGGCGCGGCGGAGGCGAAGGCGAAGGCGAAGCAGACGAGCGTGAAGGCGAAGACGCGCACGGGGCGGAGAGTGCCGAGGGCGGCGGCGGGCGTCCACCTTCGTCGTGATTCGGTGCGCGGCTTCACGGATCGAGGAAGTCGAACCAGCCGTTACCCAGGTCCGCGCTGCGGGTCTGCGCGGGGCGGAAGCGCATGAAGAGCGTGCCGAGGCAGGAGCTCACCGGGACGGTGCCGAAGGTGCGGCTGTCGAGCTGCACGGCCGCGCGGTTGTCGGCCATCAGGTAGACGCGGTTGGGCTCCACGCGGGTCTCGCGCAGGCGGAACACGAAGCGCTCGCGCTCGTAGACGAAGTGGTCCGTGTTGCCGAGCTTCACGAGCGAGCGGCGGTAGTCGCCTTCTTGGTTCGTGGTTTGGTCGAAGAAGCGCTCCATCTCGAGCACGTCGCGATCGGGAACGCTCCCGCTGATCTCGAGCGCGCCCCGCACGTCGCGCAACGTCATCCCGGCTTTGCCGACCACGCGCCCGATCACCATCTGGCCCGTGGCGGTCGGGTGATGGCAGACGAGCAGGTCGCCCATCTCGGGCTCGTCGACGCCGCGCCACATCAGGACGGTCTCGCCCGCGATCATCGTGGGCGCCATGCCGTCGTGTCCGACCTCGACGAGATCGAGGAAGAAGAGGCGCAGCACCCCGACGACGACGAGGACCAAGGCGCCGAGCCAGAGCGCGCCTTTGCCGAGGGCTTTCCACATGCCCGCTTGTTCGCTCGCCCCCCGTCGACTGTCAAGGATACGGCGGAGAACCCGGACGAAACGGCTCGCACGCGTCACGATCGGAGACGCCGCGCCTCGGCCTCCACATGCCGGTGCTGGTCGAGCCGTCACTACGAGCGTCGGCGGTCGTGAGGATCGAGGTTTGACGGAAACGAAAACGGCGACCCGAGGGCCGCCGTCGTTCGTTCGTTCACGTGGCGATCAGCTGTCGCAGGTCGGGTTTACGCAGAACGCCTGCTCCGCCTCGGGCGCCGTGTAGCAGACGAAGCCACCCGCGCAGTCGGCGTTCGTGGCACAGGTCGGTTGGCAGGTGTTGGTCGAGCGGTCGCAACCGAGGCCCGACGGGCAACCCTCCGCGCCGCACTCCGTGCCCACACCACCACCGACCGTGCCGAGCGTCTGCAGACACTCGAGGCGGACCGTGGTGCCCGTGGCGGGCGGGCGGGTGAAGGTGATGCGCTGCGGGCGGTTCTCCGGGCAGCGCGCGTCTGCGCCGACCACGTCGGGGCTGAAGTCGTCGTAGTACCAGCCTTCGCCGGTCGGGATGACGTCGCCGGACACCGGGAGCTGCTCGACGGTGCAGACCTCGACGCTCATGCCGGTGATCGGGTCGACCTCCATTCGGTCGAGGGTGCGGCCCGCGAACTCGTCGCAGCGACGACCAACCGCGAGCACCTCGACGACGTCGCAGTTCACGATGCCGCCCGAGCCACGCACGAGGGCGCGCGGGAGGCAGGTGCCGCCGAGGACGTCCGCGATCTTGCGCACGACGGCTTCGAGGGCGCCGGTGAAGCTGTCCTGACAGATGGTCTGGAGGATGGAGTTGGCGCCGCGCGCCTCGAGCTGCTGGAGCATCGAGACGATGCGTCGCGGCGGGAAGGCGATCGAACGCTCGCCCGCTTCGTCGGTGCGGTCACACGAGGGGCGGAGGCGCGAGGGCATCGCGGGGTCGACCTGCTCGACCATGTCCGGGTGCGCGAGGATGCCGGTGTAGTCGATCGCGGCGCCGCTCTCGGGGTTGGTCGCCTCGGGAATGCCCGTGATGGCGGCCACGACGAGGAGGTCGGGGTCGGCGCGCGTCGCGAGCAGGCCGTCCACGAAGCGCTCGACCGGGTGGATGATCCCGTCGGCCGGGTTGCCGTAGGTCCAGCAACGGAGGTTGAGGTCGCCGCCGAAGGTGGTGCTCGCGGGGTCGAAGACCTCGGGGTTCGCGGCCGAGCAGTCTTCCTCGTCGGTGACGAGGATGATGGTCAGGAGCGAGTTCGGGCGGACGAAGCCGGCGTTCTGGCCGTCGGCGTGACCGACGCTGCCCTCGACGAAGCGGATGCCCGAGCTGCTCGGGGTGACGGCCTTGAGCACGGACTCGAGCTGCTGCTCGAAGCCGCAGCCGTTGGTGCCCATGTTCGCGACGCACGACACCTCGCGCGCGAACGCGGTCGCGTCGCCGCCCTCGGCGGGGCGGAACTCGAAGAAGCTCGCGTACTCGGCCATGCAGCCCGAGATCGCGGTGTTGCCGCGCCGACGAAGCACGCCGTCGTCGCCGAAGCGCGAGTTGCTGCAGGTGGGGACGGTGAAGCCGCCCGTGCCCATGTCGGACGTGACGACGCCGACCTGGAGGCTGCGGACGGGCGGGAAGTCCTGCATCCCGTCGCCCTCGATGTCGCCCGACGCGAGGACGCGCACGAGGTTCGGGAGCTCGCGCGAGAGCGCGTTCTGCTCCTGCGACATCGAGTTCGAGTTGTCGACCATGAAGAGGAGGTCGACCTCTTCGATGTTGTCGACCTTCACGCTCTCGGCCACGCCCTGCACGGTGCAGGGGTTGAGCGGCCGGAGCTCGCGGTCGGAGCACCCGATGAACGCGGTCAGACCCGCGACCGCGGCGACCGAAGCTAGAAGGTGGCGCTGCTTCCTTCGCATCTTCATTTCCTCTTCATCCGGCGCGGCGTCTGGCGACCCACACCCGCAACTGACGTTTTTCGAGCCGGCCGCCAGGCCGAGCGACCCGACGTCACGTGAGCGTCGCCGTCAGGCGACCGAACCATAAAATCGTCTGCTCGCCTCGGACGCTCTGGCGCGTCCTGGAGTCGAGCCGCCGAACCCTAGCCCAGAGCCCGTTCCCGAATCAACGGCCGACCTGGATCGGCCATGAGACGGGTAGCGACGTGCGTGCCAGGACGTCGCGACGAAAAACCCCGCCGAACCGGGAGGTTGGCGGGGTCGGAAGCCTGCGCGGATCCGCGCGCTGGAAACTCCGTTATCAGATCGTGCGACCTCAGAGCCCCGTCGGCGGCTCGTCCAACGGTCGCTCGACTTCGACCAGGCAGACCAGCGAGACGGTGGTCCCGAGCGGCGGGACCGCGTCGTCGGTGTAGGCGACCTGTTCGCACTCGGGGCTCGACACGTCGTAGAACCAGCCGCTCGCCACGCCGCGCACCGCTTGTTGGACCACACACACGTCGCGGCCGAGCTCGTCGGATTGGGCATAGGCGCGACCCAAGAGGCCGTCGCAGCGCATGCCGACCGGCAAGGTCTCGCGCACGTCGCACTCCACCGCGCCGTCCGCGTCGGGCGTGAGCGAACGGTTCGAGCAGATGCCGCGGATGCGGCTGCCGATGCGGACCGCGAGGGCCTCGATGGCGGGGCGGAAGCTCTCCGCGCAGATGCTGCTCACGAGCGAGCCCGGCCAGAGGCGCGCGAGCTCCACGAAGCGACGACCGGGGGCGGCTTGTCCCGACTCTCCGCGCTCGCACGCGGGTTGGAGCCCGAGCTCGTTGGTGCCGTCGAGCACGTACTGCATGCGCGAGTCGGCGAGGATCGCTTCGGGCGTCGCGCCCACGAGGTCCTCCGGCATGCCGACGATGGCGGAGAAGATCACGTCGCGTTCGTCGCGACCGCCGAGCAGGCTCGTCTTCAGGGCTTCGAGGGTGACGAGCAGATCCGGACGTTGCACGCAGCGCTGGTTGAGGGCGCGACCGACCTCTCCGCCGCTGAAGAACTCCTCCGGGTTCGCGAGCGAGCAGTCTTCTTCGTCGGTGACGACCACCACCGCGAGCACCGCGTCCTCGCGCGGGAAGGTGCCGAGCGCGGAGGCCGACGCGAGGCCCTTCACGCTCGCCGAGAGTTGCTGCTCGAGCCCGCAGCCCGCGAGGCCGACGTTCGCGCGGCAGCCGACGCTCGCCACGAACGCGTCGATGTCGTCGCCCGTCTCCCACTCCACGATGGCGTCGCCGACGCAGGTGCTCGGGTGGGAGAGCGCGCCGTCGTTGCCGAGGTTCGCGTTCGCGGCGCAGGCGGAGCCGACGCGCGACGACGGAACGACGAAGCCGCTGGTGCCGAGGTTGGTGTCGACGATCGCGACGCGGATCGACTCGACCGCGTTCCAGCGGCGCACCCCGCGCTCGTCGAGCGGCGGGTCGGTCAGGTCGCGCACGAGGTCCGGGATCTCGCGGCGCAGGCTCTCTTGCTCCTGCTCCATCGAACCGGAGCTGTCGATCACGAAGAGCAGATCGACTGCGGTCACCGCGTCGCCGCCGACCTCCATCTCGAGGAAGCGGCTGGTCTTCGGATCGATCGGCGCGAGCTCGCGCTCCATGCACCCGACGCTCGCGAGAGAGAGCATCAGAAGCGATCCGAGAGAGACACGAGAGACGGACGTGCGCGCGCACGCGGCGAGGGGTCGACGCATGATTCCTCCGGACGAGCACGGAGCGTCGCGACCTCTGGGGCGTCGCGAGCGGCTCGTTTGGTGGAGTCGTCGTCGCGACGATGTCGGGTTTCCAAGGGTGCGCGCTCGGAGTGCGTCGGGCGCGAAAGATTCGAGCGCGCTCGCGGGCCGGAGTACGCTGCGACGCGATGACGCGCGTGCTCGTCGCGGACGACGAGGAGAACATCCGGCTGGTGCTTCGGACCTTGCTCAAGAAGCACGGCTACGAAGTGCAGGTCGCGGCCAGCGCGGAGGAAGCGCTCGCGCGCGTCGGGCAGTTCGATCCGGACTTCGTGATCGCGGACGTGCGCATGCCCGGGATGACCGGCATCGAGCTCGTCGGCGAGCTGAAGAAGCGGGGCTCGGAGGCGGTCGCGATCGTGATGAGCGCCTACGGCTCGGTGGAGCTCGCGCTCGAGGCGATGAAGGCGGGTGCGTACGACTACGTGGCCAAACCCTTCAAGCAGGACGAGGTGCTGCTCGCGCTGCGCAAGGCGGAGGAGCGCGAGCAGCTCCGGCGCGAGAACCGGCGCCTGCGCGCAGAGGCGGTGGGCGGCGAAGGGCTCGGGCGGATGATCGGCCGCTCGGAGGCGATGCGGAAGGTGTTCCGCACGATCGAGAAGGTCGCGAGCTACAAGACGACGGTGCTGATCCTCGGCGAGAGCGGGGTGGGCAAGGAGCTCGTCGCCCGCGCGCTGCACGAGCTCTCGGATCGCAAGGGCGCGCCCTTCGTCGCGGTGAACTGCGGCGCGATCCCCGGGACGCTGCTCGAGAGCGAGCTCTTCGGGCACAAGCGCGGCGCCTTCACGGACGCGCACGTCGACAAGCGTGGGCTCTTCGAGGTCGCGGACGGAGGCACGCTCTTCCTCGACGAGCTCGGCGAGCTGCCGATGGAGCTGCAAGTGAAGCTCCTGCGGGTGCTGCAAGAAGGCACGATCCGGTCGCTCGGGGCGACGCAGGATCGGAGCGTCGACGTGCGGGTGATCGCGGCGACGGTGCGCGACCTGTCGCGTGAGGTTCGCGAGGGGCGCTTTCGCGAGGATCTCTTCTACCGGCTCGACGTGCTGCGCATCGAGGTGCCGCCGCTGCGCGATCGGCGCGAGGACGTGCCGATCTTGGTGGAGCGTTTCCTCGAGCGGCACCGGGAGCGGCTCGGGACCCGCGCGCGTCGCGTGACCCCGGCGGCGTTCGAGCGGCTGCTCGCGTACGACTGGCCGGGCAACGTGCGCGAGCTGGAGAACGTGGTCGAGCGCGCGGTGGTGCTGGCGGAGGGCGACGAGGTCGAAGAGACCGATCTCCCGGATCGGCTGCGCGCGCCGACCGATCCGGCGAAGGTCTTCCTCGCGAGCGGAGACCTCTCGATCAAGCGCATGCAGGCGTACATGGAGCGCGAGCTCATCGCGCGGGCGCTCACGAAGACGGGCGGCAACAAGACCGCGGCGGCGAAGCTGCTCGAGATCAGCCACCGCGCGCTGCTCTACAAGATCAAAGACTACGGTCTCGATTGAGCGCGTGTCGTCGCGAGCGTCTCAACCTTCGTCGGCGGCGCTCGTTTCGACGTCCGCCGTCGCCTCTTCGGCATCCGACTCGGTGCGCTCGACGCGGAAGCGCCACGGCAACCACGCGGCGCCGCGCGGAGGCGCGAGGCCTTCGCCGCTCTCCGGCAGCACGTCGTCGTCCACGGTCGAGCCGTCGTCCTCGATCGCTTCGTCGGGCGCGTCGGGTTCGGTGTCGTCTTGGGGCTCCGTCTCCGGCGCGTCGGTCCACGTCGTGAGGGTGCCGTCGGGCTCGAGGATCACGACCTCCATCGGCAGGTCCGAGCGCATGCGGGGGAAGGGCATGGCGCGACTGCGCGAGGTGCGACGGCGGACGGGGCCGCGGAGCGTGCCGTAGCGCGGCGACTGTCCGGGGCCCGACCAGTCGACCCACTGCGTGCGGCGCAGGCGCGCGTCGAGGTGCACGAAGGTGCTGCGTGGGTAGTAGCCGCAGCCGACGTGGCCGATCCGGCGGCAGACCTCCCAGATCGCGCGGTGCGGAACCCCCGCGATGCGCACGTCGACCGCGCGGCCCTTCGTGTGGCGGCCCGCTTCGCGGAAGCCGCTGATGAGGGAGATGGGGCGACCGCCGAAGTGATCGCTGACGTGCGCGAGCAAACGCGCGAGGCGCGGGTTCGGCTCGCGGACCTCGTCGTCCTCGTGTTTGCGCATGATCGCGCCGAGCTCGCGCAGCCCGGTGCGCAGCACGCGACCGTCCGCGTCGACGAGCGGGATCGACGCGCGCTCGTCGCGACGGATCACCGTGACGACGCCGGCGCTGCGGGGCGGGCCCCAGTCGCGATCGGCCTGCTCGTCGGGCGTGTGGCCGGGGAGGATCAGCTTCTGGCCCGCGCGCACCGAGGTGCCGCGGATGCGGTTGGTACGGCGGAGCTCGTCGACGCTCACGCGATGGCGCGCCGCGAGCTCGGAGAGGCTGTCGCCTGCGCGCACGTAGATCTCACCTTCGCTCGGGACCCGTAGCTCCTGACCGGGCCGAAGGGTGCTGTTGCGCCGCAGCCGGTTCGCGGCCGCGAGGTCGTCGACCTCCACCCGGTAACGGCGCGCGATCTGCGCGAGCGTCTGCCCCGACTGCACGGTGTGGGTGCGCTCGGCCTC
>CALJLK010000518.1 GCA_937982655.1 uncultured Sandaracinus sp. | reverse complement strand
GTCTACCGCATGGTCGCGAGCTTCCGCGAGGACGGCCTCCCCGTGGCGCGCGTGACCTTCGTGCCCGGTCACTCCGAGGACCCGGATTCGCCGTGGTGGAACAACACCTACGAGCGCTGGGCGGAGGGCGAGTACGAGCCGTTGGCGTTCGAGGAAGCGGACGTCGAGGCGCGGACGGTGGAGCGGTTCGAGCTGACGCGGGAGGGGTTGGTGGTGCGCTGAGGCGAACCGCGCTTCGCGCGACGGTATCGGAGAAGACAGAGGCAGAGGCGGAGACGGCGCTCCACGCAGCTGCGACGTCGCCGTCGACGGCGCTTCGACTTCTTTCACGCCTCCGCCTCGCGCGTGACTCGTTCTATCGTACGAGGTACTCGGGGGGTGGGCCTCGGGCCCGATGGCGCCGAGGGGCTTACGCTCTATTTCGTGAACGGGTCCCGGACGTGCGTGTTCGAGCGCACTGGAATATGTGCGCAATTCCGGGATTCACCCCCCACAACGGACGCACCGATGCGCGGCTCGGGCTGGTTCCGGGCCGCGCATCGCCGCTTCGGGCGTTCTGCGATCACGCAGGTGGGTCGTTCGCTCCACGACGACGCCGTCGACGGCGCTTCGACTTCGTCCCCGCCTCCGCGTCGCGCGTACGCAGCACGACGACGCGCTGGCCCTCCGACTTCGCGACGCGTTCGTCGTCGAGGTCGCGACGCACGATGCTCTTCGGCTCGGGGGTCTCATCGACGTTGGGCTTCCATGCCGGCTTCTTGATCGGGTCGACGCCGATCACCCGCACACGACGCGCTTCGTCTTCGAGCTCTCGCTCGAGGTCTTCGTGCTCGGCGGCCTCGCGCGCCCGCTCGCGTCGCTCGTCCCGCACGCGCATCCGCTCGCGCCGCGCCTGCTCCATCTTCTCGCGCTGCGCGCGCTTCTCCGCGATCTCCGCCTCGACCTCTTCCCGCGACGGATGGCGCGCCCCGAGGATCGCGCCGGGCTCGGGCACGTCGAGCGGCATGCCCAAGAACGTGTACCCGCGCAGCGTGCCCGCCGGAAACGCGCTCGTTCGGTCGCCCGCCTTCCACCGAAGGATCCGCTCCGCATGTGCCCGACGATGCCCGTACATCTCCTGCGTGCACTGCTTTCGGACGGCGAGGCCTTCCTTCCCCTCCCGACCCACCGCGAACGTCGGCGCGCTTCGCCCCATCACTTCCCGCTCGGTGTCGGGCTCATCCCACGGATGCAGCGTCCGCATCTTCTTCACACCGCGCACCGGACCGCCCCGCTCCCGCGCGAGCGTCGCGAGCCGCACGTCGCGCAGCTCGGTCAATGCCGAAACCATCGCGTCGAGATCGCCATCAAACTGACGAACCAACGCGATCGGCGGCGTGAGTCGCAGCTCGATCTCGTTCGGTAGTTTCTTCGAGGAGAATACTTCGTTCTCCGGCTTCGGCACCGCGAGGCCGCCCGCCTTCCAGAGCCCGAAGCCGAGATGATGCCCGAGCGGCACGTCCAGCGGATGTTCGACCCAACCCGCCGCCACGCAGTTGACGTCGTCGTAGATCGTACGCTGCGTCACCGCCTCGACGTCGACCAGCGTCGTCCAATGCGTCTGTCGTTTGTCGAAGACCGAGCCCGCCGCATCGAAGCCGCGTTCCGGCAGCAGCCAGTTGAGCGCACGCGACGTCGTGCGATGCAGGATGCGCGTCGCCTCCGCGAGCTCCCGATCGCGTGGCGTGGCCTGCGAATGATGGTGCGTCACGTTCAGCACGAGCTGATGCCAGTCGATCTTCGTCGCCCGCTGCGCGACCGCGGCGGCGTACGCGAAGATCTGCCCGACCTCGTCCCAATGCGCCGTGCTCGAAGACCCGCGCCTGAGAGCCTCCGCAGCCGCCCCCGAAACCACGTCCCGCGACGCCCCCGCCCACGGCGCGAGGAACGCCTTGCGAAAGCTCGTCCGCCGCGTGATCGCGACGCACGCGTTCTCGGTGATGAGCCGCGGATGCACCGCCGCCGCTCAATCCACCTTTTGTACCGGAGACCGCCTCAACGATTCCGAATAGTTACACGAGGGGTGGCGGCGGAATGGCGGCGAACGAGTGGCGGCCGCCACCCGGAGCGCTCGCGAGTCGCGCGGATTCCGCCTATGCGACGCAGGGCGTCAAGGGGCCAAACGCTGGGTCGTCAGGCGACCGAACCATCGAATTGCGGGTTCAGAGCCAGCTCAGCTTGCGCGATCCGGTCGACCTCCTCGTACGAGGCCGTATCGAAGTAGGCCTTGGCGATTCGAAGTACGCGTTCGACGTCGCGGACGAGGTTGCGTTCCTTGCAGAAGTAGCCTTGGTCGCTCTGCCACAACTGGACTTCCGCCTCTCCTCCCTTGGGGTCGTCGTACTGCCATTCTCCGAAGAAATGGACGATCGCCCAGCGCCCGTTACCTCCGATGACGTTGAAGATGGCTTCCTCCTCGTCGTCGTCGGACGGATTGAGCTGCACGATCGGGTACTCCACGTCGTCCATGCGACGGATGGCCTGCTCCACCACGGGCCAGGTCGGCTGGACGATGTCCTCCGACGTCCAGCCACCGCCGGGCGGGTAGTGGATGATCGTCAGGTGATGGATCGCCGAGAGCATCGGTGGACGGTACCGCACAGCAACGGCAATTCCGTTCTCACGTGTCGCCGCCACTCGCGACCCGCCGGTTGGCGACGATCGCGTTGAGCAAGAGCGCCAACGTGCATGCGCTCATGCTCCAGAGCACGAGCGCGGGGCGCGAGGCCGCCAGCAGAAACCCGGCCGCGTAGACGGCGGCCGTGGGCAGGAGCCACCGGCCGAGCACGACGCAGCCCGCCGCGACCATCGCGCCATGGAGACCGAGCAAGACCACCCGGAAGCGCGAGATGGGCATCTCCAACAGAACGCCAGCGCCGAGCGTGAAGAAGACCTGTGTCACGAGGAGTGCGAAGATCATCCCCACGATCGAGCGGTTCATTCGCGTCCGGAGCATCTCCTTTCGGCCCCAGAAGACGAGCGCGCCGACGACCCCCAAGCTGATGGCCATGAAGCGGAGCGTGGAGCGGGCGTTGCCGAACTCGGCCTGCGGTCCGAGCTCCGCGACGATCGGAGAGGCGACCCACAAGGTCCCGAGCACGGCGACGAAGAACCGCCGCGTGCGACGCCCGAAGCTTCGGTCGGTGTCCCGCGCGAGCGCGGCGAGTCGGGCCTCCTCCGCCTCGGCGCGCCCTCGCGCCTCCGAGAGTCGCCGCCGGAGCTCTGGCGCCGCCTCAGGGTCGAGGCTCGCGGCGAGGCCAGTTGCCTCCGAGAGCTCGCCACGCGCGAGCAAGAGCTCGACCCTCCCGACGATCAGGGCCTCGAGCCCGCGCTGCGCGTCGTCGCTCTCGGGCCATGCCTCGAGCGCCGCACGGTACGCGAAGCGAGCCTCGGTGAAGCTCTGCTCGAGCCCCCCCTCGCGGGTCGCGACCTCCCGTGCGAGCGCGTCGGCGCGGGCGATCAGGCGGCGCGCGCTGGCGTGTCGAAGGAAGGCCACGAGCGCGAGCCGCACTTGGTCGACGCTCTCGAAGCGCCCCGCCGGGTCGACGTCCATCGCGCGCTCGATGATCTGCGCGAGCTCCTCGGGGGCGTCGGATGGCAACGTCCGCGGCGCGAAGATCGACGCGAGGATCGCGTGCAGGCTGCCGCCCACGTTCGGGGGATTTCCCGCCACGAGCTCGTAGAGCACCGCGCCCACGAGATAAACGTCGGTGGCCACGCCAATCCTCGGGATCTCGCCGCCGAGCTGTTCCGGCGCCATGTACGCCGGCGTGCCCGCGACCGCGGTCGCCTCCTTGGCGAGCGGCAAATGCCCCTCGTCAGCGTCGACGAGCGACACCGCGATCCCCCAGTCGAGGACGTAGACCTCGCCGAACGCGCCGATCATCACGTTGTCTGGCTTCAAGTCGCGATGGACGATCCCGCGGCTGTGCGCGTAGGAGAGCGCGCGGCACACTTGAGAGAGCACGCCGACGTGCCACTCGAGGACGTCTTCGTCGGTGGGACGCGAACGAACGCGCTCCGAGACCAAACGCTGTTTCACGAGCGCGGGGTCGGCCAAGAGCTCGGCCCAGGCAGCGCCCTCGACCTTCTTGAGGACCAAGAGCGGACGCCCCTCGTCGTCGATCTCGAGGTCGTGCACCGGGACGATGTTCGGGTGCTCCAGTCGCCCCGTGATCCACCCCTCCTGGAGCAGCTTTCGCACCGTCAAAGGCGCGACGTGCTCGGGCTTCACGGTCTTGATCGCTACCTCGCGCCGCAACATCCGCTGCTCGGCGAGGTGCACGAGGCCCATGCCTCCCTCACCGATCGTCGAGCCGAGCACGAAGCGCTCGCCGGTCTGTCGAACCGCGCCCGAGTGGTCGGGAAGCGTGGGGGAGATCGTGCGGCGCGCGAGCGTCTCGGCGTCGTACCCCTCGCGCTGGAGGTGCTCCGCCACGGCCTCGATCGTCTTCGCCACGTCCGGGGGCACGTTCACGCGCGCATCCTCGCACGGAACGCCCCTCCGTTCGCGTTAAGCGAGCCCACGCACGAACGCCTCAACGAGGGGGAACGCCATCAACCCGGCGGCAGTGCCCGCGGGCAGAACATCGCCATCTCGGTTTGAGAAGCGCGGAACCGACGCGGCGGCCCCTCTTCGTCGTCGAACACGATCTCGCCGTCGAGCGTAAGTCCCTCGAGGCTCAACTGGCTCCGACCCGAGCGGACTCGAACGCCCGAACGAGGTCCGTCGACCACCGCAGCGTAGATCGTATCGAAAACCCGCGGAAAGTCAGGAGAGTCGACGGGCGGGATGGAAAGCGAATCGAACTCATAGCCACGAACGTCGGAGCAGGTCTCGCTCCCACAACCCGAAGGAACCACGAGCACCATTGTGCGGGACTCATCGCTTTCACTCTCGCCCCAGATCACGAACGGCCGATAAGTCGCGGTCTCGTTCACCACGCCACATCCACCGACGATGGCCTCCATCGGAGTCGTCGAGGAGTGGCAGCCCGCGACGAGAGGCACGAGGAAGGTGGCAGTCAAAATTAGGAGATTGCGGTGCATAACTACCTCGATACTGCCACGCGCGAGATTGCGCCAGTGTTCGCTAGTTCGATTCCAATTCCCGAAAGAGAAAATGCAGTGGCTCGGCCATCCCAACAGGCCAATGGGACTCGGAGTGTTTCGAGAATCGTAAAACCGATCGGCGATGCGGGGTAGCCGTTGATCGGCGCGAGAACCGACGAGTCGAGCAACGTGGTCGGAAATGTCTCCGGATCGTCGTATGTCACTCCCACTTCGAAGGCGAGGGCGGACCCGGGGGATGAAACTGGACCCTCCGGTGAATGCCGAGCGAGCTCCAGCGTAAGGAAGCCGGAAGACGCTAGCGATGCTAGCGGAGGTACCGATTCGATGCCGATCCAGTGTACGAATCCGCCAGATGTTTGTGGTCTGAAGAAAGCGCCGTCTCCCCCATAGTGATAGGTTCTGTTCGGCCCGCCTTCGGTGGTGAGAGGCAGCTCCACGTAGGACATCATTCCGCCGAACTGAACCGAGGAGCACACGCTGTCGCACTGCTCCTCCATACCGTCAGTAAAGCCGTCAACTACGAAATCCGAGGCGCGTCGAACGCGACTTCGATACGTGGGCATGCCGGCGAGTCTCGCGTCTCCCGTGAAAGCATGTGTGGTTTCCAATCGACCATGGGCCCAGACGTCGACCCACGCAGACGCGACGCGAGCGAGGGCGACCCTCTGCGCTTCGCCTGAGATGGTCGCGGGTCCTGCGATCGATGATCCACCGTCTGTTTGCGCCCAGCGCTCATTGAACTGATTGTGGTTCGCACCCTCGATTACCCAAAGTGCGCGAAACGGTGACGAGTCGCCGATCGCGTCGAACAGACGCATCGGGCCACCATACTTCTCAGGATCATCGAAAGAGCCCGAAGAGTTGGGCTGCGCGGCAAGTACGTCTCCGTCTCTAGTGCCGTACAACATGAGGGTTGGTGTCTGGATATCAGTCATCGAAGAGCGCCGTTCGTTCCATGGTCCAGCGATGTTGACGACCGACGAGATTGCAATGCCATCTTGAGCAAGAAGCTGAGCTGCCCGAATCGCTCGATCGGCACCACGTGAGTGTCCGATTAGCGTCACTGAGCTTGCGGCCGACCCCCCGAGCGCCACTGCGTGCATTCGAAATAACTCCGCACCTTCTTGGTAGAAGTCGACCTTCGGGGCTACAGTTGAGGTCGTTGGCGTTGATGCTTGCGACGAGGGCACCCCGAGACGCGAGCAAATAGGCCAGGTCTTCGTATCCCAAGTAGGATTGGATTTCCGTTTCGCTTGCTGGAACTGGGACGGCGGCACAGCAGGTCCGGTCCGTCGGCCGAAATCCATTGCACTCGGGATCTGATTCGACATTGCCGTCCCAGAAGAATGTAGGTCCCGCGCCATGCATGATGAGGACCAGAGGTCGTGGTGGAGTGACATGAGCGTCCATGAGAGGGTCCTCAGGTACGTAGAGTTGACCCTCGATTCGCACCGTTCTGCCGCCGAGTTCGATCGTGCCAAAGCTGTACGAAGACTCGGAAACGTTGAAGATCGAGCGGCGTTCGCTGAGTGATGCCGGGCGTAGCGGGCCGCACCCGACCATGTATGAATTGCTGAACGGCGACAGGCACTCACCGATCTGAGATGTCACGGCGATGGTCTCTCCAGCGGCAATGGGTCTGCTCAGACGGATGACAGCGCCTGTGCCATCCCCGATCTCAGTGCCATCCGCGAACACGCGTATGCGCGCGTCCATGTGGGCCTGAGTGATCTTCACCTCGGTGTCGCCGGCAAAGGTGGAACGATCTGTGGGCCTCGCGATGTATCGCATCCCAATGCCGGGTCAGGTTCCAGCGGGGTGCTTTCGTCCCCACAGGCCAAGTACTGGACGATACGTATTGCTTGGCCGGCAGCGAGTCCGGTTGACAACTCAACCGTCGCCTCGCCGCTTGCGGTCCACGAAGACAATCCCTCTGCGAGGACGTCAGACGTAGTAGCGTCTGTGACGCGAATGAACGCGCCGGCAACGATGTTGCCGATCCGGAGCACACGGGTCCCTTCGGATATGGACGGGATCCACGAACCGCCGTCGTCGTCATACCCATCGAGAAGCCTTGGCGTAGGCAGTTCTTCTGGACGCGCGAGCACGCTACTCTCGTCGCTCAGGTCGCTTTCGAAGCCAAAGGTGGACTCGCAGAACGTGTACTGAGAGTAAAGGAGACCACCTTCATACAGGTAGTCAGAAGCGGACGGAATGCTGGTGGCGGCGACGAGCGTGACTGCCGCGACTCCATATCCTGTCTGAGACGAGACCGGCGCGGACAGATCGTCGAAATAATGGTCGACGGTTGCGCCGAGCGGATGTCCGATGCTGCCGAACCAATGTGCACATTCGACCACGCTCCCCGGGAACATGCTTGGCCGCACCACAGGAAACCCAGCCAGTGACGATTCGACCGCGGCAGGGGGACTGAGAGGACTGAGTTGTCCGCTGAGCTCCTGGCGTGCGCGCACCACATCCCCGACCTGAAACGGCATTCCGAGTTCGACCGACAAGTCGATCGCGACCACGGGGCCCGCGGCGGTACGGGTTCCGATGTCTGTGCCGTTGACTTCCACGGTCACGGAAGCTCCGGGAACCACTCCGCTTGCGATCACGATGGCAGCGCAGTCGTTCGACAGTTGTACGGAGGGGGGTGATAGGAACGCGCCGTCTGCGTACTCCCGGCCGTCGTCGGGACAGTACTCCTCGCCACACAGCGCGTGCGCATCCGCCGCGTCGAATGCACCGGACAGAAGCGCAATCGAACCGACGGTGGCGACGAGACCTAATGCGTGCGTCCTCGTTTGTGGAGGTTATCGCGACTTGATCGTCGCCGCTATTCGGGGACTACGATGTGTGAACTTGTCACAGAAGCTACCTTATTTCGCGTAACCCGTTTGGGTGAGGCGTCATGCCGCGGGGCGCTCGGGTGCTTGATGGGACGGTTGAGGATCGACCGATCTTTGGATGAGCCAAGCTGCTGCATCGACGCACTGGAGGGTCGCAGCGGCGCACTCGACTCCAGCGGCGCCATGAGAAAAGGCCGAGCTTTCGCCCGGCCTTCTCCCTCACGACGAAGCTCGTTTCAGTTCACGCTCGCCGAGGCGCTCACGCTGACGCTCACTTCGACCGAGACGCTGACGTTCGCCGCGGCGTTCGGGATGACCGCCGCCGCTTCCGTCACGCACGCGATCGCCTGCAGGCCCGCCTCGCGCATGCCGCGCAGGTTGCGCGCGGTGTCGACCAGGGCGCGGCCGCTCTCGCGGAGGCGGCGGAGCTTCTCCTTGAGCACACCGAGCTGCGCGAAGTGGCGGAAGGCCGCGCGCAGGCGCTCGATCTGGGCTTCGTCGGCGCCGCCGCTGACGCGCATCTCGAACTGACCGGGCTCGCAGCTCGCCTCGGCCTGCACGCGCGCCTCGCAGGACGCGTTGCAGTCGGCGCTCACGCTCGGCGCGCGGTAGGTGCCCGTGCAGCGCGGCTCCTGGTACTCGACCGAGCAGCCGCCGCGGCAGCTCCCCTGGCAGCTCGCCTGCCCGGAGACCCAGCACTCGCCCTCGCAGCTGCCCTGGCAGCCCGCGGAGCACGAGCCGTGGCAGGTGCCGTCGCAGGAGCCGTTGCACTGGCCGTCCGCGCCGCGCGAGGAGCAGGTGCCCTCGCAGGTGCCCTGGCAGGTACCGGTGCAGCCGCCCGAGCAGGTGCCCGAGCACTCGCCGGCGCAGCGACCCTCCACCTCGACCGAGCACTCGCCTTGGCACTGCGCGGAGCACTGTCCGTAGACGTAGCCGCCCTCGCAGGTCATCTCGACCGCGCCGGGATCGACGTCGACCTCACACTCGGCGGCGCAGCTCGCGTAGGCCTCGGCGCGCACCTCGCAGCGCGGGGGCGCCGCGACGATTTCGACCGTCGCCTGCGCGCGCACCGCCTGCAGCTCCTCACGCAGCTTCGCGGAGACCGCGTCGCAGGTGCTGCGCATGTCGCCCGAGAGCTCGGCGTCGCTCATGCCGAGCGAGCCGCCCATCTGACGGCAGACGTCGAAGAGCGAGCCCTGGAGATCGGCCGCCGCGGTCGTGAAGCGCGCGGTCGCGCCGAGAAACGCGCTGACCTTGCGGGCTGCCGCGCCGGCGCCGAAGTCCGGCGACGAGCACTCGCGGCTGAGCGTGGCCTCGCCGCCCGCGCTGCCACCGCCGCCGCCACCACCACCGCCGCCGTCCGTGGTGCCCATCGGGGGGCACCCGAGCAGGCCCGTCAACATCGCGCAAATCGCCAATCTCTTCATGTTCCCTCCGGCTTCCATGGAGGGCCGTCGTCCGCCGCCCCCACGGTGCTCGAAGCTCGGTCTCGTTCGGTCGCCACCCCAGCGGGCGGCTCGAAGAAACGCCGAGCTTCCAACTTGCGGCATCCATGTGCCGCGCCGCCTTGGTACATGACTCGGAGAGGCGCGCCAAGCGTGGCCGCGTGCGTGCGCCGAGACGCCCGCGTGCGCGCACGACGTGGTCCGCGGATCCCCCGTGTGCAGCGAGCGATTCGTTCGTTGGGGCGTTTCGGGGCAGGTGCTCCGGCTCGAAGCGCGAGCGGGGCCTCAGCGCAGCGCGCGCGGCTCGCCACACTCCGGGGTCGGCGGCAGTGCGGCGCGACCCGAAGGAGTCACCACCGGCAGGCGACACACGTAGAGCTGGTCGCCGCGCAACACCCAGACGCCGCCCGGGCCGTCGCTGATCGCGGGGATCGAACCGACGGCCGTCGTGCCGACGCCGCCCTGGCGTTGGGCGGACGAGAGCGTGGGACCGAGGAGCGCGCCGAGGCCGAGACCACCGAGGAGCGCGAGCGCGACGATAGAGAGTCGAACGTTCATCGCGACACGATGCCGGTCGCGGTCCCGCACGTCACTTTCTTGCCCTCGTGGCGTCGCACCGGTTACCCGCGAGAGGTGCGTGTCTTTCTCGTCGCTCTCGCCCTCGCGCTGACGACCGCCGCGGTCGCCACCGCCGATCGCACGAGCGTCGACGCGACGCGCGGACCGAGCGCGCGACCTCTCCCGCACGGGAGCCGCAGCCTCGGGCTGCCGTTCCGCGGACGCCTGCGCGACGGAGTGCTGCTGCGCGAGTCGAGCTACGTCCGCTACGTCACGGAGTACGCGCGCGCCGGCAACCACTACGGGACCTGGGAGCTCGTGCAGCTCCTCGAGCGCGCGGCGTATCGGGTCGCGCGACGTCTCCCGGGCGCGAAGCTCTCGGTCGGCGAGATCTCCGCCGAGCGCGGCGGCCCCATCCCCGGGCACGCCTCACACCAGAACGGACGCGACGTCGATCTCGGCTTCTACATGCTCGACGCGCGCGGTCGTCCCTACGACGCGTTCGCATTTGCGGACTTCGGGCCCGACGGCCGCGGCCGCGGACCCAACACCTCGCTGCGCTTCGACGACGCGCGCAACTGGGAGCTGGTCGCGAAGCTCGTGGCGGACGGGGACGCGCGCGTGCAGCACCTCTTCGTCGCGCGGCACCTCAAGGATCGGCTGCTCGCGGAGGGACGGCGTCGACGCGCGCCCGCATCCGTGATCGCGCGGGCCGAGCGCGTGATGGCGCAGCCCACCGGTCACCCGCACGCCAACCACTTCCACCTGCGCATCTACTGCTCGCCTTCGAATCGCCCCGCCTGCAAGGACCAAGGCGTGCGGCATCCCTGGGCGCCCTGATGTTTCGCAGCGTGGGTCGTGCGTCGTGATCGTGCGTCGTGATCGTGCGTCGTGATCGTGCGTCGTGATCGCGCGTCGTGATCGTGCGTCGTGATCGCGCGTCGTGATCGTGCGTCGTGGTCGCGCGTCGTGATCGCGCGTCGTCGCCGACTCCGCCGAGCGTCAGCGGTAGCCGCGCGCTTGCAGCGTGAAGAGCTCCGCGTAGCGGCCGCCCTTCGCGAGCAGCGCCTCGTGCGTGTCGTGCTCGAGGATCGATCCGTTCTCCAGCACCGCGATCGTGTCGGCCATGCGCACGGTGGAGAAACGGTGACTGATCAGGATCGCCATCCGATCCTCCGCGAGCGCGCGGAAGCGCTCGAACACGTTGGCCTCCGCGACCGCGTCCATCGCCGCCGTCGGCTCGTCGAGTACGAGAATGTCCGCGTCTTCCCGCATGAACGCGCGCGCGAGCGCGATCTTCTGCCATTGACCGCCGGAGAGCTCGCGGCCGTTCTCGAACCAACGGCCGAGCTGGGTGCGGTACTTCTCGGGGAGACCCTCGATCATCGCGTCCGCGAGTCCCTTCGCGGCGGCGGTCCTCCAGCGCTCTTCGTCGTCGATCGCGTCCACGTCGCCCACGCCGACGTTCTGTCCCACGAGGAGCTGATACCGCACGAAGTCTTGGAAGATGACGCCGATTCTTCGGCGCAACGCGCGCGGCTCCCACTCCTGGAGCGGCAAACCGTCGAGCACGATGCGACCTTCGCTCGGCTCGTACAGACCCGTCATCAGCTTGATCAGGGTCGTCTTTCCGGCGCCGTTCGCGCCCACGAGCGCGAGCTTGTGACCCGGAGGCAGGTGGAGCGACACCCCGCGCAACGTCGGCTCCTTCGCGTCGGGATAGGAGAACCACACGTTTTCGAAGCGCAGGCCGTCGTTCGGATCGGGACCTGCGGTGGCGGTGCCGCGCACGAAGCGATGGACCGGGCGGTCCAAGAAGGCGAAGAGCGCGCCCACGTAGCGCAGATCCTCCACCTCGTGCTCGATGCGCGAGAGCAGCTCACCGAGGGAGCCCTGCGCGCGGCGGAACACGAGCAGGTAGAGCGTCATGTCGCCGAACGAGAGCTCGCCGCGCGCGGTGCGGAGCGCGACCCACGCGTAGCTGCCGTAGAACACGACGACGCTGCCGAGCCCCACCACGAAGCCGAGCCACGCCTGGCGCACCGTACGCGCGCGGTCTTCTTCGTAGTGCGCCTCGAAGAGCGCGCGGTAACGACCGATCAGCCACGGCCCGAGGTCGAAGAGCCGCACCTCTTTGGCGTGGTCCTCGCGCGCCATCACCATCTCGAGGTAGCCCTGCTGACGCGCCTCCTCCGCGCGCCACTTGAACGCGCGGAATCCGTCTTCGCTGAAGCGAAGCTCCACGAGGAACGCGGGCACCGCGGCCGCGACCACGAAGAGCAGCGCCCAGGGCGTGAGCTGCCAGAGCAAGAAGCCGTAGCCGACCAAGCTGATCGCGGTGCGCGCGAAGTCGAAGAGCCCGGTCACGAACGCGATCGGTCGATACGACGCGCCTTGCCGCGCGGTCTGCAGCTCGTCGGCGACCTTCGGATCTTCGAAGTCCGGCAGCTCGAGTCCGAGCGCCTTCTCGAGGAGTCGTTCGTGCACGTGCTGCGCGAGCCGCGGGCGCAGCAGCGCGTCCGTGAGCCAGCGCGCGCGTTCGACCGCTTGGAGCGTGACCACGAGCGCGAGCTCGACTCCCACCCAGATCACGACCGGCTCGACCGCCGCGTTCGCGAGGAAGACCTGCGCGAGGTCGTCGACGATCTGCTTGCCCACCCACGCGATCGCGGCGGGCAACACGCCGCCCACCAGCGTGAGCCCGATGAGGGTCAGCGTGAGGCGCGGATGGATCTGCGAGACCAGCGCGACGGTGCGACGGGCGGTCTTCAGGTACTCGCGCACGCGACGCAGGCCGCGCGGCTCGTCGTTCGCGCGCCGTCGACGGCTCGCCATCAGAGCCGACCTTCGGCGCGTGCGGCGCTCGGTGCGTCGTTCACGGGAGGTTCCGTCGCGCGTCGGGCTCGAACGTCACGGCGGCCGAGCCTGCACGAATCAGTCGCGGCGCGCGAGCCGAACCGGCGTGGCCGACGACTCCTCACGCGGGGGATAGCCCGGGAGCGGGACCACGCGCGCTTGCCACGGGTGCGCGCTCGGCAACCACGGCCAGTACGGACCGCGATCACGGCAGGTGCTCCGACGATCCGAGGTCACGTCCTCCGCCGGGCAGTAGATGCGCACGTGGAAGTGGTTGCGGTGCGGATGCTCGACGCCAGGCGAGATCACGATGCGCTCGACGCGCTCGAGCAGCTCTGCCGACGCGCCGAGCCGCTTGCCGGTGCGGAGGAGCCGCGCGCGGATGTCGCGGTGCACGAACGCGTGCTGCACCGGCGCCGTCTCGTCCGTCGCGAGCGCTTCGACGAGCCGCCAGTTGCGCTCGTCGTCGAAGCGGAGCGCGCGAGCGTCGAGGCGCGCGCCGCGTCGCGTCTGGTTCACGAAGCGTGGCAGGTTCACGGGCTCGCCGGTCTCGGCGTCGAGGAAGTAGAAGCCGAGATCGACGTCGCGACCGTTCTCGTGCGAGCGATGCCCGGGGATGTTGCCCCCGCTCGGGCCGCTGAGCTCACCGACCTGGAGCTTCGCGCCCGGCACCGCGTGATCGACCCGCGCCGCGACACGCGCGATCAAGCCCACCAGCTCCATGGTCCCGTAGTGCCGACCTGCGGGCAGATCCGCATCGACCAAGTGCACGCGGTCCGAGGCTTGGAGCCGCACCGCGTCGAGCAGTCGACCGCGCCAAGGCCAGCCCGTCGAGGTCGCGCGCGGCAGCTCCGCGTCGACGTCTTGGTCCAGCTCGGGCGTGACCTCTCGCTCCCGACTCGGCTCCGCTCGCCGTGCGCCGACACGCGATGGCGGCTCGACCCTCATCGCGAGCACGTCGTCGTCGGGGGATGCGGTCGCCGGAGCCGCGGCGCCGACGACGCCGAAGGCCAACAACAGCAGCGCACGGGGGAGGGTGCCAGGGCGCATGGTCGCTTAGTGTCCGCGCTGTACGTGGTTTGCGCAATCACCCCTCGGTCACTTTTCTGTCATCGTGTAAGTGTTGGATGTTGATTGTGAATTTGCGTTCGCGTCTAGCGATCGTCATCGAGTGGGGGCGTGGTAGGGACGCCGAGGTGGCGAGCGCCAGGCACCGATCTCGACGTGCGCCCCGCGTCCGGGTACACACCGGAGCGGTGTCGAACCTCGCTCTCGTCGTCGCTCTCGCGGTCGCGCTCGCACCTTGCGGTGGCTCTTCCAGTGAGGTCCCGCCCACGCCGACGCCGACCGGGGGCGAGGTGGTGACGTCGAACGACGTGGGCTCACGCGCCGCGCAGGCGGAGGCTCCGAACGACGATCCGCCGGCGCCCGAGCCACCCCCCGAGGTCCCCCTCCGCGTCGCGCCGCCGCGCGTCCACTCCGTTCTCGGCGAAGCCGAGCTCGAGCACCTGCGCGCGATCGCCGCGCGCGCGAGCCACCGCGACGACGTCTTCGCGAAGATGGGCGGCTCGAGCATCGAGAGCCACGCGTTCCTCCACTGCTTCGGGCGCGGCGACCACGTCGAGCTCGGCGCGCACGGCGCGCTCTCGGAGTCGCTCGAATACTTCCGCGCCGGCAACGCGGGCGGTCGCGATCCTTTTCGACGCGAGAGCCTCGCGACGAAGGTCGGCTGGTCGGTGCGCCACGGCCTCACGGGGCGTCCGCCGCGCGTGCTCGAAGAGGTGCGCGCGATCGACGCGCGCTACGCGCTCGCCTTCTTCGGGGGCAACGACGTGCAGGGACGCGACCCGCGCGAGTTCGGGCGGCGCATGGAGCAGCTCCTCGAGCTGCTCACGTCGCGCGGGGTGATCCCGATCCTCGGCGCGGTGATGCCGCGCGGTGACGAGCCGGAGATGGACGAGGTCGCTCGCCGCTACAACCGCGTGAGCCGCACGCTCGCGCGCGCGTGGGGTTTGCCGTACGTCGACTTCTACGCGGCGGTCGAAGGGCTGCCTGGTCGCGGGCTCGCGGGCGACGGCGTTCATCCCAACGTGCTGCTCGACGGTGGTCGCTCGCGTGCGTGCGATCTGACCGAGGCGGGGCTCGAGCGCGGTCAGAACCAACGCAACCTCCGCACCCTCGAGGTGCTCGATCGTCTGCGCCGTGGGCTCGCGAACGGGCCGCTCGACGACGCGGTCGAGGTCGCGTCGGGCCCGGGCTCCGCGACCGCGCCGCGGCGGCTCGTCGAGGTTCCGTTCGGCGAGCGCTCGGACGCGCTCTCGCGCGAGCTCGACGGTTACGCTTGCGAAGGCGCGCGTCCCTCGCCCGGCGGCGAGCGGGTGTACCGCGTGCAGATCGATCGACCGATGCGCCTCTGGATCGCGGCCTTCGCGCGCGAAGGCGCGGAGCCGCACGTGCACGTGCTCGGCGCCACGCCCGATCCGTCGACGTGCGTGGCGGTCGGCCCGCAGCTCGAGATCGACCTCGCGCCCGGCGTGCACCACCTCGCGATCGAAGCCCCGACCGACGGACCGCTCACCGTGCTCGTGGACGCGGTTCCGAGCGAGCCCACATCGACCTCCGAGGAGTGATCTCCCCAGCTATTCCGCCGCTTCGCGCTCGTCCAAGTTGAAGATGCGCTCGAGCTCCGCGGAGTACTTCTTCGCCGACTCCACGAGCGCCTTCGGGTCGTCGCGGAGGTGGTGGGTCGCGCGAACCTGCGCCTCGTCGTACTCGCCGAAGCGCCGCGCCACCTCACGCGCTTCGCCGCTCGGCATGCCGAGCTCTTCGAGGGTGCGCTGGGCGGCGCTCAGGCTGCTCTCGAAGGTCTCGCGGAAGACGGCGTCCACGCCCGCGCCGAAGAGCGCGTAGGCGTGCTGACGGTTTCGCGCGCGCGCCACGACCTTCAGGTGCGGGAAGTGGTGCTGCACCGTCTCGAGGATCTTCATCGACGTCTCGAACTCGTCGACCGCGAGCACGAGCACCTCGGCTTCGTCGGCCTTCGCGGTGCGCAGGAGGTCCACGCGCGACGCGTCGCCGTAATAGGTCTCGTTGCCGAAGCGGCGCAGGAAGTCGATGTGCTCCGCGTTGGCATCGAGCGCGGTGAAGGGGATGCGCTTGGTGCGCAGGATGCGGCCGATGATCTGACCGAAGCGCCCGAAGCCCGCGATGATCACGCGCGTCTCGCGGTCGGGCATCGGATCGAAGTCGCGCTGCGGGCCCGAGCCGTCGAGCCGTCGGCAGATGGCGTCGCGCGCCACGAAGAGCAGCGGCGTGGTCACCATCGAGAGCGTGACCATCAGCACGAGCAGATCGCGCACCTCGGGGCGCATCACGGTGGAGTCGACGGCGACGCCGAAGATCACGAACGCGAACTCACCGCCTTGCGAGATCGCGATCGCGAGGCTCGCCGACTCGCGGTTCGTGAGCTTCTGCCAGCGCCCGATGCCGTAGAGGATCGCGATCTTGAGCGCGACGAGCGCGAGGGCGAGCGCGAGCACCACGATCGGACTCGCGAAGAGCACGGAGAGATCCGCGCTCATGCCGACCGCCATGAAGAAGAGCCCGAGCAAGAGACCCTTGAAGGGTTCGATGTTCGCTTCGAGCTCGTGGCGGAACTCGGAGTCCGCGAGGAGCACGCCGGCGAGGAAGGCGCCGAGCGCCATCGAGATCTCGATGTGCTCCATCAAGAGCGCGGTCCCGCAGACGACCAGCAGCGTCGACGCGGTGGAGAGCTCGTGGCTGCGCGCCTGCGCGACGAAGCGGAGCAGCGGCCGGAGGAGGAAGCGGCCCGCGAGCACGAGGCCGACGATCACGCCCGCGACGAGGCCGGTCTGCAGCCAGACGTTCTCCCCGTCGTGCGAGGACTCGGCGTCGCTCAGCAGGGGCACCACTGCGAGCAACGGGATCGTCGCGACGTCTTGGAAGAGCAAGATGCCGAACGCCGCGCGGCCGTGCGGGCGCGTGAGCTCGTTCTTCTCCGCGAGGGTCTGCATCGCGAACGCGGTCGAGGAGAGCGCGAGGGCCGCGCCGACGATGCCGGCCTCCGCGGGCGTGGCGCCGAGCGCGAACGCGAGCCCGCCGACGATCGTGCCGGTCGCGACGACTTGGACCGTGCCCACGCCGAAGACTGCGCCGCGCATCTTCCACAGGCGGCTCGGCTGCAGCTCGAGCCCGATGAGGAAGAGCAAGAGCACCACGCCGAGCTCCGCGAAGTGCAGGGTTGCCTCGACGTCTTTCGCGAAGCCGAGGACGGAGGGACCGACGAGCACGCCGGCGGCTAGGTAGCCGAGCACGGTGCCGAGGCCGAGGCGTCGGAAGACGGTGACGGCGACGACGGCGGCGGCGAGGAAGACGACGAGGAGCGGGAGCACGGCGCGACTCTCGTGCCCCACGCGAAGAAGAGCAACGACCACGTCCGAGGGACGTCCGCGAGCTCGCCGCGGAGGTTCGTGCGCGCTCGGTCATGTTTCGTTCCGTTTTCGTCGTGAGTGCGGTCGCGCTCGTCAGCGGTCGTGCTGGTGTGGTCCCGCTTGGTGGCGCTCGGGCGCGCTTGCCGATCGCGCGTTCCCTGGCATCGTCGCGCCGATGCCGCTCGATCCCGCGTTCGTCGCCGATTGCCCTTACGGCCCCGGCGGTCTCCTCCTCGACGAGCTCCTCGAGGTCGACTCCGAAGCGAGCCGCGTGGTGGTCCGCATGCCCACGCACGACGAGCTCCCGCTCACGCGCGAGCAGCGCGCGCATCCGATCTTCCACCCGCGCCACGTGAGCGGCGGCTTGATGGTCCACATGACGGGCATGGTGGGCTTCGTGCACGCGTACTACGTGCTCGGGCTGCGCCACGCCGAGGGGTGGATCGGCTACGGCGGTCGCATCTACCAGGCGCGCTACCTCGCGCTCGCGAAGCCGGGCGAGCCGCTGATCCTCGAAGGCCGCGCGACCCGCATGCGCCGCGGCGCCAAACAGATCTTCTGCCGCTACGACTTCCGCTTCACGCAGGCCGGCAAGCCGGTCTACGAGAGCGATCAGGCCGCGATGTGGCTCCTCGTCGACGGGGACACGCCGATCCCGGAGACGAGCGAGTGAACGAACGCGTGCTCCCCATGATCGCGAGGCGTCACGTCCGCCACGTCACGTCCGGAAAGGCGGCTCCGTGATTCACCAGGAAGAGCTGACGATCGAGACGCAGGGGCGCGGGACCTACGAGCTCACGCGCGAGCTGCAGCGCGTCGTCGCGGGGTCCGGGATCGCCAAGGGACTCGCCACGATCTTCGTGCACCACACGAGCGCCTCGCTGATCATCAACGAGAACGCCGACCCCGAGGTGCGCCGCGATCTCGACGCGTTCCTCGATCGGTTGGTGCCGGACGGCGATCGGCTCTTCGAGCACGTCGCGGAGGGGCCGGACGACATGCCCGCGCACGTGAAGGTCGCGCTCACCGCGACCTCGTTGAACGTGCCGGTCGTGCGAGGGCGCGCCGATCTCGGGACGTGGCAGGGCGTGTTCTTGTGGGAGCATCGCCGCGAGCCGCATCGACGACGGATCACGATCACGATCCTCGGTTGAGCATCCGGTCGCGGTCGTCGACGGATCGCCCGAGACGACGGAACGCCGAAGGGCACGCGTCGCCACGTGCCCTTCGATCGGTCTCCGAGGACCCGAAGCTCAGACGCCGAGCTCGGCTGCCTCGAGCTTGTCCTTCAGGCGCGCGCGTCCGCGGTGGAGCATCACGCGCAGCGCGCCGCGGCTGACGCCCATGCGATCGGCTGCTTCGTCGCGATCGACACCCTGCACGTCGACCAGCTCGACCGCCTGGCGCTCGCGGCGCGGGAGGGCTTCGAGCTCCGCCTGCACGAGATCCATCGCGGCTTCGTCGTCGAGGCGCTCGCGGCGGGTGTCGGCGGGCGGCGTGTGGTGCTCCTCGAACATCACCTGCGGCCGGCTGCGGCGGTGCATGTCGACGATCTTCCGGCGGAGGATCGAGACGAGCCACGTCTTGAGGGACGAGCGGCCCGCGAAGCTCGAGATGCCGCCGAAGGCGGCGACCCAGGTCTCCTGGACCAAGTCGCGCGCGACGTCCTCGCGGCCCACGCGGAGGCGGGCGTAGCGCAGCAGCGTGGGCTCCATCTCACGGATCGTGGCGGCGTCGAGCGTGGCGGTCGTCATGGCGGCTTCCTCGAGGGTCCGGGTCGGGAGCGTCGGCTCCGCGAATCGTTTTGGACCAACTGGTCTAGAACCTGGCTCGAACCTTCGAGCGCGTCAACGACCATTTTGGACCGCTCGGTCCATTTGACCAGTCCCCTACGCGGCTCTTCATGGAAATCATTGAGCTTTCGTCCAACAACTTCACGAAAGCTCAACAGTCGCACCAGGGGAACGCTGCGTCCCGGGGCCTCGGCACCGATCGTTACGTCACCTGCGGTCGCTCCACGCCGAGCCTGAGGTCTGCGCACGGCCGACGCGGCCGTCGATTCAGAAGACCACGCGCGCGGCGGTGCAGAACACCGCCAAAGAGGCCCCAACGGAAAACGCCCCGGCCGAGGCCAGGGCGTCATCTCGAGAGGGGTCCGCGGGGCTCAGCCGCCGGGCGGGCAGCGCGGGGCGCCGATGCAGGCCGCGAGCTCGTTGCGGCACTCACGCATCACGCACGAGAGATCGCCGCACGTGAAGATCTGCTCCACCGCGCAGTTGATGACCTGGTCCACGAAGAAGCGGACGTCGGCGCACGCGCGCGCGGTGCAGTCGCCGATGCAGCTGAAGGAGAAGTCGGGCGGGATGGTCCCGTCGAAGCTGATGCAGCCGAAGATGCACGTCGCGACCTCGATGCAGGTCACGCCGGGGCAGGTGCCGCAGTCACCGGGGCAGTTGGTGCAGCTCTCGAAGGGAGGCTCGCAGCGCATGTTGCCGCAGACGCTGCAGACGCCGCAGTCGCGCGCGCAGCTCGCGCAATCTTCCGGACGGCGGCAGCGACCGTCGCCGCAGCCTTCGCAGATCCCGCAGTCGGCCGGGCAGGTCGAGCAGTTCTCGATGCCGGGGGTGCAGGTGCCGTCGCCACAGGCCGGGCAGGCGCCGCAGTCGGAGGCGCAGGTGAGGCAGTCCTCGCCGTCGGTCGCGCGGCAGAAGCCGTCGCCGCAGGTCACGCACGCGCCGCAGTCGCCCGGGCAGCTGCTGCAGCTCTCGGTGGGATCGCAGCGGCGGTTGCCGCAGGTCTCGCAGAGGCCGCAGTCGACCGGGCAGGTCGAGCAGTCCTCGCTCGTCGCGCAGCGGCCGTTGCCGCAGGTCTCGCAGAGGCCGCAGTCCTCGGGGCAGCTCGTGCAGTTCTCGCTCGGGGAGCAGGTGCGATCGCCGCAGGTCACGCAGCGGCCGCAGTCGGCGGGGCAGCTCGTGCAGTTCTCGGTGGGCGAGCAGGTGCCGTCGCCGCAGGTGACGCAGCGGCCGCAGTCGGTGGGGCAGGTCGCGCAGTTCTCGCCGCCGCCGCACCGCCCGTTGCCGCACGACTCGCAGAGGCCGCAGTCGGTCGGGCAGGTCGAGCAGCTCTCGCCGGCATCGCACATGCCGTTGCCGCAGGTCTCGCAGAAGCCACAGTCGGCCGGGCAGGTCGAGCAGCTCTCGCGGTCGCTGCAGGTGCCGTCGCCGCAGGTCTCGCAGGCGCCGCAGTCGGCCGCGCAGCTCGCGCAGGTCTCGCCGGCGCCGCACATGCCGTCGCCGCAGCCGGGGCACTCGCCGCAGTCGGCGGGGCAGGTCTCGCAGCGCTCGCCGAGGTCGGGGTCGCATGCGCCGTCGCCACACTCGACGCAGAAGCCGCAGTCTTCGGGGCAGAGGCGGCAGTCTTCGGCGTCCGAGCACAACCCGTCGCCGCATTCGTCGGGGCAGCGCCCGCAGTCGCCGGGGCACGTCTCGCACGACTCCGCGGGGCCGCAGATCGCGTTGCCGCAGAAGTCACCCGGGACGTCGGGGAAGACGATCACGTCGGGCGGCGCCGTGCCTCCGTCGTCCACGTCGGTGGTGAGGGAGGAGCGGCCGCATCCGACGGCGACGAACGCGGCGAAGAAGAAAAGCCCGAGGTGACGCATGAAGTTCTCCGAGGCGCGGAAGGCAGCGCGGGAGGTGGAGTGGGCGAAGGCCGACGAGCTCGCGGAGGAGGCCGAACGGAAAACGCCCACAAGGCCGGCGAAACCTAACCGATCTCGGGGTTCTCTTCACCTTCTCGTGGTGCGCGAGTGAGGCAGGTCACGCGAAGCGTCCGTGAAGGGGGCTCGCCAGAGCCCGCCGCGCCAAACGTCCCGACGTCGCGCGCCGTGTGTGACCACCGAGCTGCCGACCGTCGCGACCTCCAGTGCTACCGTCGCGGGCCGTGTCCACACGCCGTCTCAGCGAGCTCGAGCGGGCGACCGCAACGGCGGGGCGCGAACGTGACGAGCGCGTGGACGCGAAGGAGCGGCGCGCGCACGGGGTGGTGCACACGCCAGCCGAGCTCGCGCGCTTCGTCGTCGAAGCGGTCGACGTGGAGCTGCGAGCGCTGGGTCTGCCGGAGGGGCTCGCGAGCCCGCGGGTGACGATCGTCGACCCCGCGTGTGGGCCGGGCGCGTTCCTCGCGGCGAGCCTCGCGTGTGTGGCGGGACGCGCGACGCGACCGGCGGCGATCGTGGGGCTCGATCGTGATCCGAAGGCGCTCGCGCAGGCGCGCGCGCTCTTGCCGAACGACGGGTCGATCGTGCTGCGGGCGGGGGACACCCTCGCGACGCTGCCGGAGGAGACGATCGACGTCGTGGCGGTGATCGGGAACCCGCCGTGGGCGGGACGCTCGGAGAGCCGCACGCCGCTGCTCGACGCGCTGCTGGAGGACTTCCGCAAAGACGCGGAGGGGCAGCCGCTGCGGGAGAAGAAGATCGGTGTTCTCTCGGATGCGTACGTGCGCTTCGTGCGCTGGAGCGCGGAGCTCGTGCGGCGCGCGCCGGGTGGAGGCGTGCTCGGGCTCGTGACGAACGCGAGCTTCCTCGACGGGCCCGTGCATCGTGGGATGCGCGCGGCGCTCGCGGGGTGGCATCGGCGCGTGCGTGTGGTCGATCTCGGAGGGAGCGCGCTCGTGGCGCGGGCGAGCGGGGAGCGCGACGAGAACGTGTTCGGGGTGCGGCCGTCGGTGGCGGTGACGATCGCGTCGCGTGGCGCGGACCACACGCCGCGGGAGCAGGACGGGATCGAGCAGGCGCGACGCGAGCGTTTGGGAGAGCGCGAGCGTGACGATCGCGGTGAGCGCGCGGAGCGGGCCAGCCTTCGCGTGGAGGTCGCGACCTTGCGGGGGACGCGCGAGGAGAAGCTCGCCGCGCTCGGTGGGTCGCTGCGCTTCGAGCCGGTGGATGCGCTCGGGGTGTGGCGACCGAGTCGCGGCGGGGCGCGCGTGTGGCCGGAGGGCTGGCATCCGCTCGACGCGCTCGTGCCGTTTCATCGCGAAGGGATCCAGACCAACCGCGACGCGCTCGTGGTCGATCGCGACCGCGACGCGCTCGTGGCGCGCGTGCAGACCTTCGCGCTCGGGCTCGACGATCCGCGCGTCGCGATCGGGGCGCGCGAGCACTTCGATCCGGAGCGCGCGCGGCGTGCGGTGACCGAGGCGCTGCGGGCCGATCCGGAGGGCGCGACGTGGCTCGTGCCGATCGCGTATCGACCCTTCGATCGCCGCTGGCTCGCGGCGTTGCCCGCGCTCTGTCATCGGCCGCGCCCGGATCTGCTCGCGGCGGTGGCGCGGTCGGAGCTCTCGCTCGTGACGGTGCGCAAGGATCGTGGGACGCGCGCGTGGAATCACGTGGCGATCGTCGACGTCGCGGTCGACAACTGCTTCCTCTCGTCGCGCTCGTCGTGTCGGAGCCGCGCGTTCCCGACGCACGGGCCAGACGGTGCGGAGAACCTCACGTCGCTCGGGCACGAGCTCGCGGGATCGTTCGGTGCGCGTGGGCTCTTGCTGCACGCGGCGACCTGGCTCGTGGCGCGCGCGTACCGCGAGCGCTTCGCGGATCGGCTCTCGCAGGAGCTGCCGTGGATTCCACCTCCGAGCGCCCGGAGCGTGGCGATCGGAGAGCGGCTC
>CALJLK010000517.1 GCA_937982655.1 uncultured Sandaracinus sp. | reverse complement strand
CTCCAGCGGCGCGGGCTCGGGCTCGGGGGCCGGCTCCGCCGCGGGGGGGGGCGCAGGCGTGGGCGGGGGCGTCGCCGCCTCCTCGCGGTCGCACGCCGAGACGAGCGCGAGCGCCGTGAAAATGGGGAGAAAATGCCGCACGAGACCTTCAACTTTCAGCATGTCGATCCCAGGCGCAAGTTTCGGGGCCCTCGTCGGACCCACGCTGCGCGGGAGATTCGCAACGCAGCGCGCGTGCCACCCACGAAGCGGCCGCCGAACGCGCGAAAGCGCGCCGAAGAGCGTGTCGATCCTTCCACGGTGTGTGTGCGTATGTGTTCGCTTCGCGCTTCGCGCTTCGCTCACGAGGCGGGGAGGTTTGTCGGTTCCACGCTCACGCGCGGCCCGACCGTCTCGTGGAAGCGTGCAGCTCCACGGACTGACGTCCGTTCCGCTCCGCACGCTTCCACTTCGATTCCCCGCACCCCTCTGGCGCGTGAGGCCCGACGCTGCGCTCTGGGCCTCCCTGCGCGCTGCTCTTCGGGGGCTTCGCCCCCTGGCCGCAGGGCGCCAGCCCCGGCCGTACGGAGCGCTCTGCGCTGCGCGCATCACTCGGCTCTCTCGGGCAGAGCCCGCAGCCCGCAGCCCTCGGCTCCACTCGGGGAGCGAAGCGCGCAGCAAACCGAGCATCTTCAGCTCCACAACAGCAACAGCAGCACGAGCGCCACGCTGCAGAGCACGTTGAGGATCAGGCCCTTGCGGACCATGTCGCCCTGCCTCACGCGGCCGGTCCCGAACACGATGGCGTTCGGGCCGGTGGCGATCGGCAACATGAACGCGCAGCTCGCGGCGAGGCCCACCGCGAGCGCGGGAGGAACCGGCGAGACGCCGATCTCTTGCGCCATCGCGATCGCGATCGGCACGAGCATGTTCGCGGCGGCGGTGTTCGAGCAGACCTCGGTGAAGAAGATCGTGAAGACCGTGACCGCGATCAGCAGCGTCACCGCGCTCTCGATGCCCGTCGCGTCCACGAAGCCGCGCGCGAGCACCTCCGCGAGGCCGGTGTCGAAGAGCTGCTGCCCGAGGCTCAGCCCGCCACCGAAGAGGAGGATGATTCCCCAATCGATGCGGACCGCGTCGTCCCACGGGAGCACGAGCTCGCGCTTCTCGCCGGGGCTCTGCTCTCGTTTCTCGTCGGGGACCATGAAGAGGATCGACGCGGCGAAGAGCGCGACCGCGCCGCCGGGCAACGCACGTGCGAGCTCTTTGCCGCCGGGCACGTCGAAGGCGGCCATCAGCTCGGGCACGCTCCAGCCGACCACCGCGATCCCGAACGACGCCAGCGTGACGCGTTCACCGCGCGACCACGGCTTCTTCTCGCGCGTGATCTTCTCCGCCGCATCGCCGGGCGGCGAGACGCGCACCGAGAGCGCGTAGGCGAGCGCGAACGTGACGACCAGCGCGGGCACGCCGACCGCCATCCAGTACATGAACCCGAAGGGCACGTCGGCCTGTTGCTCGAGCAACCGCGCGGTGATGCCGTTGGGTGGGCTGCCGACGATCGTGCCGAGTCCACCGAGGCTGCACGCGTAGGCGAGGGCGAGGAGCGCACCGCCCGCGCGGGGATCGTCCTCCTCGAAGGTGCCCATCACGATCGGCGCGAGGATCGCCGCGGTCGCGGTGTTGCTGATCCACATCGAGATCAGCGCCGCGGCCGCCATCACCGCGAAGCGCATGCGGCGAGGTCGACCGTCCACCCAGCGCGAGGTGATCAGCGCCTCCGCGATGCGGCGGTCGAGGCCGTGCCGTGCCATCGAGCGCGCGATGAAGAAGCCCCCCACGAAGAGGAAGAGCAGCGGGTCGGCGTAGGGCGAGAACGCGGTCTTCGCGTCGGTGACGCCGGTCGCGACGAGCAGCGGCGCGATCAGCACCGCGGTCACGGAGATCGGCAGCGCCTCGGTGACCCAGAGGATCACGATCGCGACGAACACCGCCGCGAGACGGTGTGCGTCGGGCTCGAGCGGCAACGGCGAGAAGCCGACCGCGAGCGCCGCCAAGAGCGCGGCGGGGAGTCCGTAGCGGGCGAGGAACGGCAAGGCGCGCAGCATCTACCAGGACGCGCCGCGGGGGAACCCGAGCGCTCGTGCGACGTGGAGCTCGACCTGCTAATCGCGCACCGTGGACGACGAGCTCGACTGCCTCGCGTGTGGGGTGTGCTGCCGTACCGGCGCGGACGGGACGATCCTGATTCCGCCCGAGGATCTGCTCCGATGGCGCTCGATCGGTCGCGACGATCTCGCGGTCGCCGTGCAGCCCGGTCATTTCGGGATGCTGGCCTTCGCGACGCGCGAGGACGGGAGCTGCGTGCACCTCGGGACCGACGTGAGCCCACACGCGTGTCAGATCTACGAAGACCGTGGGACGACGTGTCGCGAGTTCGCCAAAGGCAGCCCGCAGTGCCACGAGTTTCGGCGCGACTTCGGGCTCGAGTAATCGGGCGACGATCGCGCCCGTCCGTGATCGAATCCGAGCCGGATGCCCGAGGAGCGTGAACGTCGTACGTCCGGGGACACCCGTCGCGACGCGCGACCGAGTGGTCTACGCTTCCCGGATGCGCGGGTGGATGGTGTGCCTCCTGGGAGCGCTCGCGTGCGGCGCCCCCTCGACGACTGGACCTTCGACGACGGGGCCCTCGACGGCCACGGAAGGCGGTTCGGGCGATGACACCGCAGTGGCGTCGGGCGCGGACGTTTCGCCTGGAGACGAGGCGAGCCTACCTTTCGCGAGCCTCCACGCGGGCGACACGCTGACGTACCTCGTGCAGGGCGCGGACGGAGATCACCGCGCGTTCTACTACGTCCACGAGGTGGTGCGTCGCGGTCGAAGCGTCGCGGTGCGCCTCCGACCCGTCGGTGCGCCCGTGGGCGACTCGCTCGTGATCTTCGGCGGCTGGCTGGTCGCAGGCGTGGAGGGGATGCTCGCGCTCGAGCCCCACGTGACGCTCGGGCAGCCGGGCTTCGTGCCGATCGACGAGGGCGGTCGCTTGGTGACCGAAGCGCGTGGGATGGTCGCGTGGCGCGTGCCGCCGCGCTGGCAAGCCGCCGACGCGCGCGCGTTCGAGACCGACCCGGTCGACGGTTGGCGCCTCGCAGGCAGTGAGCCGAGCGTGCCCGGCCCCGTCGCGGGTGAGTCGTGCGTGCGCCTCGAGCGCCGCGAGGCCGCCTCGACGCTCACCTTCGTGGTCTGTCGCAACGTCGGCATCTTCGCGATGGAGCGACGCGGCGAGGGTGACGCGAGCGACGGAAGCTGGCGGCTCGTCGATCTCGGCGCGAGCAGCGGCGAGCTCGAAGAGCGTCCGCTCGGCGCGCCGGTCGAGACGCCACCGCAGACTGCGGCCACGCCGTGAGCGTGAACGTACCTGAACGTACCTGAACGTGAACGTGAACGTGAACGTGAACGTGATCGGGACTGAATGAGACGGCTCGGTGGCGATTGTGAGGATTGAGCGCTCACGACCACACGCTCACGGCTCCCAACGCGCCTCGAACCGCCCGCCGTCGAGGGTGCGCTGGGCGTCGACCTGAACGCGTCGTCGTCCGGCGCACAACAGCACCGCTTCGATCGCCGCGCTGATGCCGTTGAGCTGCATGAGCGACACGCCGGGCCAGCCGATGAGGCGGATCTCTGCGGTGCCGCGTCCCGTCATGCGCGCGGAGAGCTCGCCGCGGCTCAGACCGCGCGCGAAGAAGAGCGGCGTGCGCCGGATGATCGCGTCGTCGCTCGTGAAGCGCAGGAGCAAGCGCCACATCGTCTTGAGCGCGTCTTCCACGGCCGCGCGGACCACCTCGCGGTGGAGCTGAAACGCGTCGCGGCCCGCTTCCTTCGCGATCGCGAAATAGACCGTCTCGACGTGCTCGGTCGGGATCTTCGTGAGCGCGGTCAGGCCGTCGTAGGACTGGCGCACCTCGGGTGGAACTCGCGCGAGCGCGGCGCGCACGACGTCCACACCGACCGCGCGTTCCATCAGCTCGCGCTCCTTCGCGATCAGCGCGCCGTTCGCGCACGGAACGTCTTCATTCACGGAGCGGAGAGTATCGGATCGCCGCCGCGGCGTGCGAGCCGTCGCGAGCTGGGCGCGCTCCGGCGGCTTGGATTCGCTGGGGGTCAGCCGCCGACGGCGCTGCGGAGTCGGCGGGGTCAGCCGCCGACGGCGCT
>CALJLK010000516.1 GCA_937982655.1 uncultured Sandaracinus sp. | reverse complement strand
GGCCCCATCGGGGCTTCATGCCCCGTGGGGGAGGGTCTGGCGACAGACCCTCAAGACAGCTGACCCCGCCGACGAGGGCAAGAAGTTTCGCGTCGTGCCCGATGACGTTCAGTCGAAGACCGTGTGTCGCTCCGGCGCACGCGTGCGGTAGGTCTCGTCCACGTAGTCCATCAGATCGAGCAGGAAGGTCTCCATCTGCGCGCCGTCCGGGGTGCCGGGCGGAGCGTCCGCGTAGAACGTGCCCTTCACGCACTCGCCGTTGCGGCAGCGGCCGTCGGGGAAGACGAAGATCATCTTCTGAAGGCGGCGATGCGCAGGGACGCTCGGCGTGGTCATGAGGGCCCACACGACCGCCCCGAGCGCGCGAAGATCGCGCGGGTCCTGGCCGTAGCCGTGGAGCAAGTAGACCACCGGGTACGTACGGTCGGCGTTCTCCGGCGCGAAGTAGCCGGGCGGAAGCACGACCGACACGGGCCCCGTGCGACCGAGCGACGACGTGAACTCGAGGTCGAACGAGTTCGGATTCGGACAGAGCGGACCGGGAACGTCGCAGAGCATCTCGCGCGACACGCGCTCCCGGTCGCCGTCGGGCCAGCGCGCGTCCATCCACGCGAGCGCGGCGAGCAGGCGGTTCACGATCTGCGTCGACGTCCCGACGTGCTGTCCGTCGCCCTGTGCGAGCGCGCCGGCCGTGGGGTCGAGCTGGCCGTAGCGCACCTGCACGTACTTGCCGATCTCGGACCAGTCGACGTTCGCGACGCGGAACTCGTCGTCGAGAGATTGGCCCGAGAACGCGAGCGACGCGTGGCCGTTGTAGAGGTTGATCGGCAGACCCCGCGCCGCGAACGCGCCCGCGAGGTGATCTTGGTTGGTCGCGAAGTTGAAGAGATCGCGGAGGCCGCCGTCGCCGAAGAAGTCGAGATCGCGGATCGTCTCCTCGGACTCGGTGAGCACGAAGCCGCGCGGGTTGTTGTCGAGCATGTGCTGCATGCCCCGCGCGAGGGTCCAGCAGCCGTCGCCTTCGCCGTGGTCGTAGCCGCCGTCCTCGAGCTGCGCGGTGCCGTCGACTCCGTCGAGGCCGACGTCGTCGAAACGCTCACCCATGCCAGCCGCCACGTTCGGCGATGGGCTCGTGCACGCGCCGCTCGGTGCGCCGACGTAGTCGCGCAGCCAGTTCCCCTCCGTGCCGGTCGGGTTGTACTGGAAGTCGTAGTCGTCGCCCGCGGGGTCGGGGTTCGTGATCGCGTCGTAGCCCGCTTCGTCGGGGTTGCAGAGCTGGTCGAGGCCACAGTCCTCGTAGGGCTCGCGACCCGCGCGGATCACCGGCTCGCCCGGATCGCGGCGGCCGTTGTCGTTGATGTCCACCGCGAGCGCGACCTCGATCGGCGCGTCGTTGGTGCCCTCGGGATCCCACACCCCGAGGTCTCGACCGAAGCCAGTTTCGAGCGGGACCTCCGCGCCGTCGCAGAAGGTGATCACGGGATGGTCGCCGGCCGGGTTGTATTCGTCGTCGAAGTAGCGGCCCTCTTGGCAGTTCGGGGTGTCGCCACACTCCGGACGGATCACGTGCGGGGTCGCGCAGCGCTCGGCGTTGCTGCGCATGCGCTCGGAGTCCGGGATGCCCGGCGGCACCACGTTCGGCTCGGTGGGCAGCAGCGTCGCGGTGGTGTTCGGGTTGCCGTACATCATCGCGAGGTCGCGGAAGATGCGGATGTACTCGCGGCGATCGAACGAGCCGCCGTGGCCGATCCACTCGTCGACGTAGTACCAGCTCTCGAAGTTCTGGCGGACTTGGTAGAGCTGGTTGCTCTCGGGCGTGCGCGAGGTGAGCGCGGGGCCCGCGCAGCTTTCCGGATCCGCGAGGCGCTGCGCCTCGGTGCAGAAGCCGCCGAGGTGGTAGGTGCGGATGTAGTTGAGCAGGTGGATCCAATCGACGGGTCCGCCGAGGGGCGCGACGAAGTCGAAGCGCTCTTGGTTGTGCGTGCCCACGAGCGCCGCGCCGCCCGAGCCCATCGAGAAGCCGGTGATGCCGCGGTAGGCGAACTCGCGCTCGCGGGCCGCGGGCGGCGTGGCGGCGGTGACCGCTTGGTAGGTGCCGAGGCGCGGCGCTTGGAAGGTCACGAAGCCGGGCTGCGAGCGGAAGTCGGGCGACGCGACCGGCACCACGCGCGGCGTGCTCACGCCGGGGCCGGTGTAGCTGAAGAAGATCTGTCCGATGCTCGCGCGCTCGGGGAGCAACGCGACCTTCACCGGGACCGTCATCGGCACGTCGCGGCCGAAGCGCTGGTGGGTCGGTCCGAAGGTGATCGCGGGCCCGAGCGCGACGAAGCCCTCCGGGACCTGATCGGCGCCGCACGCGATCGTGCCGTCGAAGGCTTCGATCGGGAGGAGCTCGTTGGTGGCGGCGGCCGCCGGGATCGTGACGCCGACGGGGCTGCCCCCGAGGCGGAGCTCGGTGCCGGGGGCGACGTTGCCGCTCGCCGTTCCGGTGCACGGGGGCACGGCGGTGTCGCTGACGACGACCTCGACGGTGGCGGTCAGCGTGGCTTCTTGGTCGGTGCCCTCACGGTAGACGAGGGTCGCGGTGAGGGTCGTGGTGCCCACCGCTTCGGGCGCGATGACCACGTTCACGAGGTTGTTGCCCTCGTCGATCGTCGTAGGTTCCGGCACGGCGATCACGCCGGCGCTCGAGGACGTGAACGTGATCGGGAGGTCCTCGCAGGCCTCGCGATGCACGAAGAGATCGAGCCGACGCTCGACGCCGGGCGTGGAGTCGACCCGCGCGCGTTGCCACGCGAAGTCGCTCGGCGTGCACGACTCGAGCGGCACCTCCGCGTCGATCTCCGTGCCCGAATCCTCCGTTCCACCATCCTCGACCGGGGGCGCGTCGTCGTCGCCGCAACCCACGAAAAGGACGCACCCCAGCACTACCGCAAGCCAATCCCGAAGCCGCATGCGCGAAGGGTAAACGATCGGGGGCGGGAGGGTGACCGCCGTTCGCCTGTCCGTCGGTGCGCGGATGACGATGCACGACGTGCTCGGGTGTCACGCCCGTCGAGCGTTGACGTGGAAGACGCTCGTGAGCGCGCAGATCGTCGCGACACGTCCGTCCAGCGGTGACGTGGAGGAGCACGCTCGTGAGCGCGCGCAGATCGTGCGATCGATCCGCGGCCGCGGCTGGTACGTTCCGGCGCCATGACGCGCTCCCTCGTCCTCACCGTGATCGGCCCCGACCGACCCGGCATCGTCGACCTCCTCAGCCGCACCGTGAACGAAGCGGGCGGAAACTGGCTCGAGAGCTCGATGAGCCGTCTCGCCGGTCAGTTCGCGGGCATCCTGCGGGTCGAGATCGACGAGACGAAGGTCGCGCCGCTGCGCGCGGCCATCGACGCGCTGCCGGGCCTGCGGGTGATCGTGGACGAAGGCGTCGACGAGGAGGCGCCGCCGGGCGTGCAGCTCGAGGTGGTCGGGGGCGATCGACCGGGCATCGTGCGGCAGATCGCGGGCATCCTCGCCGCGCGGGGGGTGAACGTGCTGCGGCTCGAGACCTCCCGAACCGGCGCGCCCTGGTCGGGTGGAGCGCTCTTCCGCGCCAACGCGCTCATCGCGGTGCCGGCGGAGGTCTCGCTGGACTCGCTGCGCGACGAGCTCGAGGCGATCGCGCTCGATCTGATGGTCGAGGTGAAGCTCGCGAGCGAGTGAGTCAGCTTCCCTGAGGGTCTGTCGCCAGACCCTCCCCCACGGGGCATGAAGCCCCGATGGGGCCCC
>CALJLK010000515.1 GCA_937982655.1 uncultured Sandaracinus sp. | reverse complement strand
GCGATCCGATCTGCGCCTCGACAACCGCTGCCGCACGAACCACCCAACCCAACTCGTAATTTCGCAGAAGATGGATTATGTAAACTCGACCTTCGGGTTTCTCGGGGAATCGTGGGATTCCGGCTCGACACCATCACCTCCGGGTCGACCTTCGTGCGGAGCGTCGTTGGGCGTTCTCGATGCGCACACCGGACCGCGGACGACTCGCGGACGATCGCAAACGAGCCAACTTCGATCACGAACGAGTCCAGCGTGATCCGTCGGCGGCTGACCCCGCCGACTTGATGGATCCGGTGTCGTGACGCCCTCGGCCCACGACGAACCCAACACACAGACCCCGCGGACCCAGCGAGCCTTCAGCGCTCCACGTCTTCGACGAACCCACGCGCCACCCGGTGCACCCCCGGCTCCGCCGGATCGGGACGCACGATCGCGACCAGGCTGCCGGACTCCAGGATCGCGAGCTCTCCCGCCGGGAGCCCACGGAGCCGACGCCCACACCTCGCGTCGGTGGCCCGTTCGGAGTCGATCTCCAACGTCGGCAAGACACGCGCGGTCGCCTCCACCAGCGGCAGCAGGCGCTCACGCGCGACGTCCTCGAGGCGGCACGCGTCCGCGAGCTCGAAGCGTCCGCTCGCCGTTCGGCGCAACGCAGTCAGGTGTCCGAGCGTCCCGAGGCGCGCGGCCAGGTCGCGGGCGAACGATCGGACGTAGAAGCCCTTGCCGCAGCGCAGCGAGAGCCGGACGTCCGCGCCATCGACGGCATCGACCGCGACCGAAAGCAGCTCCACGTCGCGGAACGGCGGCTCGACCACCTCGCCACGACGCGCGCGCGCGTGCAGACGCACCCCGTCCACCTTGATCGCGCTCACCGCCGGCGCTTGTTGCCGGTGCGGTCCGAGGAACGCGTCTGCCGCCCGCTGCACGGTCTCGCGGTCGAGCATGGGTGGCGTCTCGGAAGCCACGATCGCGCCGTCCGCGTCGAGGCTGTCGGTCGCGAGGCCGAGACGAATCGTCGCGGTGTACGACTTGTCGGCCGCGGTCAGCCACGGGACGAGCTTGGTCGCTTCGCCCACTGCGACCACGAGCACCCCGGTGGCCGCGGGGTCGAGGGTTCCCGCGTGTCCGACTGCTCGGGTCCGAAGCGCCCGCCGCGCGCGGGCCACCACGTCGTGGGAGGTCATGCCAGGCGGCTTGTCGACCACGAGCACGCCGTGTGGAGCGCGGGCTTCTTCGCGCGTGGTCTCGAGCTTCTCACCCAAGGCTCACCAGACGCTCTCTCACGCGCCCAACGCGGCGGAGGCCTCGGCGAGCACTCGTGCGCGGACTTCGTCGAAGGTCTCGGAGAGCTGCGCACCCGCCGCGGCGCGATGCCCACCCCCGCCGAGCGCGGTCGCGATTCGCGCGACGTCCGCTCGACCGCTCGATCGCAGGCTGACCTTCGTGTCGAGCGCGCTCGGGATCGACGAAGGACGCAGGGGCCCCTTCCCGTCCGGCGGCGCGCTCAGGCGGTCCCGCGGGTACTCCCAGAGGAGCACCGCGATCTCGACCCCACGGAGCATGCGCCCGTAGTTCACCATGCCTTCGACCATGTCGTCGTCGGCGTTGGTGCGCGCGAGCATCGCGCGGGTGACCTGCAGCACCGCGACCCGCCCGTCGAGCTCGAGCTCGAGCGACTCGAGCACCTCACCGAGGAGCTTCATGCGCTCGGGCTGCCAGCCCTCGAAGAGCTCGTACGCGGTGAGCCAGGCCTGGGCGCCGCGCTCGAGCAGCTCCGCGCCGAGCCGCAAGGTGGCGGGCGTCGTCATCGCGTAGCGGAAGCCTCCCGTGTCGGCGACCAGCGCGGCATAAAGCGGCGCGGCCGCCGCCTCGGGGACCGGGCGCGCGCCGAGCTCCGCGGCCAAGCGCATCACGACCTCTGCGGTCGAGCAGGCATCGCACTCACGACACACCACGTCGCCGACGTCGTCGTGCGCGGCGTGGTGGTCGACCACGACCAACGGCCCCGCGCCGCGGTCCGGCAGACCGTTCGGGAGGAGCGAACGTGCCGCGGTGTCCATCACGAAGGTCGCGTCGAACGGTCCCTCGGGCAGCTCGTGCTCGACACGGCCCGCCGCGAAGAACAACAAGTTCGGCGCGAGCACCTCCGGAACCCAGACCCACGCTTCTTTGCCGAGCGTGCGCAGGATCTCCGCGAGCCCGATCGCCGAACCCAGCGCGTCGGCGTCGGGCCGTCGATGACACGTGACGAGGAAACGTTTCCCCTCACGCACGAGCTTCAGCGTCTGTTCGCGGCTCACGACTCACCTTCGCGCGAGCGCTCGCTGGCGATCTCGTGCAGCGCGCGCTCGATCCCTTCGACGCGATCGATCAAATCGTCCCAGCGGAACTCGAGCTCGGGCGTGCGGCGCAGCCGCAGCTTCGGACCAATCTCGCGACGCAGGTAGCCGGCGGCGCGCTGCAGCGCGCTCACGACGCGGGCGCGGCGGGCTTCGTCGGCCTCACCCAGCACCCGGACGTACACGCGCGCGATCGAGAGATCGTCGGACACCTTCACGCCGGACACGATGGTGTCGGCCGCGTCGGGATCCCGAACCTTCCCGCGAATCAACAGCTCGGCGATCTCCATGCGGAGCTGCTCGCCGACGCGGTCGGATCGTTTGCCTTCTTTCATCGCTCTTCCTCGTCTGGGTCATCCGACTCGGTCGCGAAGTCGGCCCACGAGCCGAGCGCGCTGCCCTCGTCGTCCAGATCGTCTCCGTCCAGGAGATCGAATGCGCCGAGGCTCACGAACTGCGTACGTAACCGCTCCACCGTCGCCTGACCCTCGGACTCGATCCCGCGCACCACCGCCGCCAGAACCGACGCCGCATGGGGTTGCTCGTTCGACACGACCGCGAATCCCAGGATCGCGCGCTCGTGACGATCCTGGTCCCCGACCTCGGCGACGGCAACCGGATGCCGATGGCGGGCGCGCTCCAGCACGCTCCGAACGATGGAGCGCTTCTCCTTCAGCGAGGAGACCCCGGGGAGCGAGAGGGCGATCCGGCAGACTCCGATCAGCACGCCCTTCCCTCACTCCTCGAGGCCCATCGACGCGGAGTGCTCCGCCGTTCTCGTTCGATCGGCACGGTCGTTCGGGCCCACGAGCTGAGTGGCTCGGAGCGAACGACGGCGCAGGAGCGTCGCCATCCGCCGACCGAGCCCGCAGAGCCCATCAGTTGTCGTCGAGGGTCGCCGCGACCTCTTCGTGGTCGAAGCACTCGATGATGTCGCCCGCCTTGAGGTCGTTGTAGCCCTCGAGGCCGATACCGCACTCGAAGCCCTGCGCGACTTCCTTGGCGTCGTCCTTGAAACGACGAAGCGAGCCGAGCTTGCCCGTCCACACCACCACGCCGTCGCGGACGAGGCGGGCGCGCGCGGCGCGGACGATCTTGCCTTCTTGCACCATGCAGCCGGCGATGGTGCCGACCTTCGGGATCGAGAAGGTCTCGCGGACCTCGGCTTTGCCGAGCTCGCGCTCCACGAGCTTCGGCGCGAGCAGACCCGCCATGGCGAGCTTCACGTCGTCGATCGCCTCGTAGATGATCGAGTAGGTGCGGATCTCGACGCCGTTCTCCTTCGCCATCGACGACGCCTTGCCCTGCGGGCGGACGTTGAAGCCGATGACGATGCAGACGCCGTCGGAGGCCGAAGCGAGCATCACGTCGTTCTCCGTGATGCCGCCGACGCCGGACTGGACGATCTTCACGCGCACCTTGTCGGTGCTGAGATCCTCGAGGCTCTTGCGCAGCGCTTCGGACGAGCCGTGGACGTCCGCCTTGAGCACGATCTGGAGCTCTTGCTGGGCGCCGCTCCGCATCATCTGCTGGAGCTGCTCGAGACCGCGCGGTGCGATGACCGACGGACGAATCGCGACCTTCGCGCGGTTCGCCTCGGCGACTTCCTGCGCCTTCTTCGCGGTCGTCACCATGTAGACCTTCTCACCGGAGCTCGGGAGCTGGTCGAGACCGAGGAGCTCGACCGGCGTCGCGGGCGGCGCCGACTTGAGCTGGCGTCCACGATCGTCCGTGAGGGCGCGGACGCGACCCCATGCGGTGCCGGCCACGACGTAATCGCCCGTGGAGAGCGTGCCGTCCTGCACGAGCACGTTCGCGACGACGCCGCGGCCCTTGTCGAGCCGCGCCTCGAGGACGACGCCCTCGGCCGGGATCTTCGGGTTGCAGCGGAGTTCGAGGATCTCGGCCTGAACCGCGAGCGACTCGAGGAGATCCTCGATGCCCTGGCCGGTGATCGCGGAGGTCGGCACGTAGATCGTGTCGCCGCCCCACTCTTCCGGCGTCAGCCCGAGCGACGCGAGCTCGTTCATCACGCGCTCCGACTGGGCGTCGGGCTTGTCGATCTTGTTGACCGCGACGACGATCGGGACCTCGGCGGCGAGCGCGTGGCTCACGGCCTCGCGCGTCTGCGGCATCACGCCGTCGTCCGCCGCGACCACGAGCACGACGACGTCGGTCGCCTGCGCACCGCGCGCGCGCATGGAGGTGAACGCCTCGTGACCGGGCGTGTCGAGGAAGACGACCTCGCCCTTGGGGGTCGGCACCCGGAACGCGCTGATGTGCTGCGTGATGCCGCCGGCCTCGCCCGCGGCGACGTTCGCCGAGCGGATCTTGTCGAGGAGCGACGTCTTGCCGTGGTCGACGTGGCCCATGATGGTCACGACGGGCGGCTTGACCTCGCGGTCGTCCTCGCGGTCCTCGAACTCGCCGCGCGCGTCGCCGACGACGTCGTCGATGGACTGCGCGACGTTCTCGACCTCGTAGCCGAACTCGTCCGCGATGAGGATCGCGGTGTCGGCGTCGAGCGTGCTGTTGATGTGCACACCCTGCACGCCCATCTGCATGAGCTTCATGAGCAGATCGGTGGCCTTCAGGCTCATGCGCTGCGCGAGCGCCTGAAGCTGGATCTGATCCTCGATGCGGATGCGGCGCTTCTGGGCGCCCGGCGTGGTGATCGTCGGCGCCTGCGGCTTGCGACCGGGCGCGAGCTGACGCTGACGCTTGCCGCGTGCCTGCGGACGCGCCTGCGGACCGATCGACGAGCGGTTGCGGATCTCGCGACGACGCGGACGCGAGGCCTGATGCTCCTCGACGATGCGGCGACGCTCTTCGGGCGTGAGCACCTTGCGCGGACCCGCGCCCGGCGGCGGGGCGACGGTGTTCCCGCGACGCTTCACGCCCGGCGGAAGGCTCCCGCGATCGTCCGACGCCGGGACCTGCGAGGGTCGCTCTTCACGAGCTTCCAACGGCTCCGGCTCCGAGGTCCTGTCCACGTCGGGAAGCGGGGCCGGCTTCGCGACCACCGGTTCCGGCTCCGGCTGAGGAGGAGGCGGCGGCGGCGCGATCGCTTCCATGCGGCGCGGCTCCGGGTCGGCCTTCGCGACCGCGGGCTCCGCGGCGGGCGCGGGGCGCGACTCCGGCACGGGCTCGGGCTTCGGCTCCGGACGAGCGACGGCCGGCTCGGACGGCGCCGTGGCTTCGACCGGGCGCGGTGCGACGGCCACCGGCGCGACGGGCGCGTCGGGGCGCGGCGCGCGACGCACCGGCGCCACCACCGTGGGCTCGGGGCGCGCGGCCTCTGCGGCGGCCTCTTCTTCCGCTCGCTTGGAACGCCGACGGGTCACCGTCGGCCGAATGTGTTCTTCCACCGTCGCCTCCACGCGGGACTTGTCCAGCGCACGCTTCACGCGCTCGACCTCGGCGGGCTCGAGAACGCTCATGTGATTCTTCACTTGGATGCCCAGCGTCCCGACCCGACGGATCAGCTCCTGGTTGTCCAGACCGAGCTCGCGCGCGACCTCGTATACCCGTACCTTGCTCATGCTGGCTTCCGGTCCTCCGGCGTGGCGCCGCGCGCCTGCTTATGAGGGGATGGACACCCGCCGTGCAAGCCGGCGAGTCGATTCACGACGCGAACGATGGCGTTCGCGAGCCCCTCGTCTTCGATCGACACGACCGCGACCTCCGCTCGTCCGAGCAGCTCGCCGATCGTCTCGCGGGTGCCGTACACCAGGCACGCCGCTCCGAGACGCGCCGCGCGCGCCTCGACGTCTTCTCTTCGTCCCGCGTCCTCCGCCACCCAGAGCAGGTGCGCGCGGCCACGCTCGACGCTCTCACGGGCGGCGTCCACGCCCGCCACGAGATGACCCGAGCGGAGCGCACCGAGCACGAGCCCACGGAAGCGCTCTTCCAGCTGCTGCGTGAGCATCGTGATCAGACTCTGCGGATCGACGTCGACTTTTCGTTTGATGGCACGCGAGAAACCGCCTTTCTTGGCGGCCAACTCGATGCATCCGAGCGTGGGCATCACCCACACGCCGCGGCCACCGAGCTTTCCCTTCGCGTCCGGCACGAGCCACGGCGCCTCGGGCACCACGGCCAGACGGACGAGCTCTTCCTGCGGGAGGGCCTCACGGCACCCCGCGCACGTGCGGATCGGAGCTCGCGTCCCAGCTTCCAAACGTCACTCCCGGTTGGCGTCCATGGGGCTGGCGTCCATGGAGTTGGCGTCCATCGACGCGTCGTCTGCGCTCTCCTCGAGAGGCATCCGCGCCGCGTGCTCGGCCGCTGCGGCCGCCACGCCCGTCTCGATCGCCGGCCAGTGGTCGGCGAGGAAACGCGTCACGTCTTCCTTGATCTCGCTCGCGAGCTCGTGCGGCATCTTCACCTTGAGGGCGAAGCGATCGAGATCGGTCTCGCGCGAGATCGCGCCGACGCTGCCGTAGCCGCCCTTCTCGAGCACGTCGGCCATGCGCTCCGAGATCCCGCGGACCATGAGCAGCTTCTCGCGCTCGGTCGGCATCTCGTGGCGGGTCGCGGCGGCGGCGATGCGCTCCTTGCGCACCTCCTCCATCGCCTTGGCGGCCTGATCGCGCAGGCGCTCCACGTTCTTGTTCGTGATGCCGTCGACCTCGAGGAGCTCCTCGGTGCTCGCCTCGGCGACCTCGTCGAGGGTGCGGAAGCCCATGCGGTAGAGGCTGCGCGCGATCTCTTCGTCGCTGTCGACGCGGAAGAGGATGGCCATCGCCTCCTCCTCCATCTGCTTGAAGCGCGACTCGCTGATGATGTCGAGCTTCCAGCCGGTGAGCTGCGACGCGAGGCGCACGTTCTGACCGCGGCGGCCGATCGCGAGGCTGAGCTTCGCGTCGGGGACGACGAGCTCCATCGTGTTGTTGTTCTCGTCGATGACGACGCGGACGACCTCGGCGGGGGCGATCGCGTTGCAGACGAAGCGCGCCGGATCCTTGTCGAAGGGGACGATGTCGATCTTCTCGCCGCGGAGCTCCTGCACGACGGCCTGCACGCGCGAGCCCTTCATGCCGACGCACGCGCCCACCGGATCGACGTCCGCGTCGCGGCTCGACACGGCGATCTGGCTGCGCGCGCCCGGCTCGCGGGCCGCGGCGACGATGCGGACGATGCCCTCGTAGATCTCGGGGACCTCGTTCTGGAAGAGCTTCACGAGGAGGCCGACGTCGGTGCGCGAGAGGATGATCTGCGGGCCGCGGGCCTCGCGATCGATGTCCTTGAGCAGCGCGACGATGCGGTCGCTCGGGCGGTAGCTCTCGCGCGGGGTCTGCTCGCGCGGGGGGAGGATCGCCTCGACCGTGCGCTGCTGACCGTCGCCGATGCGGTCGAGCTCGACGATGATGTTCGAGCCGCGCTCGAAGCGACGCACGGTGCCGCTGATGAGCTCGCCCTTGCGGTTCTTGAACTCCGCGAAGACCTTGTCGCGCTCGGCGTCGCGAATGCGCTGGATGATGACCTGCTTGGCCGTTTGAGCGGCGATGCGGCCGAACCCGTGGCGGGCTTGTTGGATGCCGAGAAGCTTGCCGAACTCGCGGTCCTGCTTCTTCGCTTTGTCGGCGTCCTCGTCCAGATAGAAGATCTGGAAGCCGAGCTCGTCGCCGATCTGGAGCGGGTTCTCCGGATCGCTGTCGAGGCCGTAGCGACGGGCATCCTCGAGCGTGATTTCGAGATCCTCGAGATCGATCTCGTCGACGACCGTCATGTACATCTTGAGATCGACCTGGCCGCTCTCGGGATTGTACATGGCTTCGAGCTCGCGCTCCATGCCGAATTGACGCTTCGCCGCAGTCAGGATCGCCTGCTCGATCGCTTCGATGAGCACCTTGGGATCGATGCCCTTTTCCTGGCTGACGAAATCGATGACCTGCTTGAGCGGCTCAGTTGCCATGGCTTCACCGTGCGAGCTCGTCTTTGCCGGCTCGCTCTTGGATTGCTCAGAATCGATGGACGAGGTTCGCGCGAGCGATCTCCCCGTGTGGAATGCGGACGACGACGCCGTTCTCGTCGAGCTCGATGACGGCACCTTCGGCGACGCCGATCAGCGTCCCCTGGAAGCTGCGCTTGGGCTTGGTGGGCTTGGCGGAGGTCCCCGGTTCGGAAGCAGCAGGGGCCGGCTCGATCGGCCCGAAGGTCTTGACCGCGATCTCGCGGCCGGCGAAGCGCGTGAAGTCCGCGAGCTTCACGAGCGGACGCTCGATGCCGGGCGAGCTCACCTCGAGGTTGTAGGCGCCAGGCAGGAGCTCTTCGTGAACGTCGAGCGCGGTCGAGAGATCGCGACTGACGCCGGTGCAGTCTTCGAGGGTGATGTCGCTGCCCGGCTTGCCGTCCGACCGCGGCCGATCGATCACGACTTGCAGCGTCCATCCGCCCCGCGCTTGCGTCTGGCGAATCTCCACGAGCTCCACGCCGTAGGAGGCGCAGACGGGCTCGGCGAGCTCTTCGAGGAGACGTTGGCGGTCTTGTTGAGACATCGAGACGAGGAAGAGAAAGACGGTCGTTTTCCGGAGATCCGCGCAGCGCAGTGCGATGCGAGGGCGAACGCGAGGCGAACAAAAAAGGCGGGCCCGAAGGACCCACCTCGCCGGACGAACCGTTGAAGTAGCGGCGGAGGAGTACCACGCAGCCTCGCACGCGGCAAGCTCGGCGGTCGTCGCCACGCGAAGATGCTGCGGGCTCGCGGGCGCCTTCGATGTTTCAACGAACGAGCGGAGCAGCTACGGTTGGCCCGTCCATGGAGCGCGTGCGCATCCAACCCGATCCCGAGAGCCTCGAGGCCTTCTTGCGCGAGGGCGGGTGGAAGTTCGTGCGGCTCACGCCCGACACGTGGCGAATCCGCTTTCGCCGGAGCACCCGGACCTTCCCCATCTTGGTCCGCCTCGATCCCGACGGCTGGCTCGTGCTCGCGATCGTGCCGTACTTCGCGTCGCCCGAGGACGCGGAGGTCGCGCAAGCGCTCTACGAACGGCTGCTTCAGCTCAACCAGGTGCTGTTCTTGGCGAAGTTCTCGATCGACGACGATCTCGACGTGGTGCTCTCCGTCGAGTACCCGACGTCCGAGCTGGATCGAAGCGAGCTGCGCGACGCGCTCGACGCCCTCGGGTACTACGCGGACCTGCACTTCGAGGAGCTCGTGGCGATCGCGAGCGCCGACGGCGCCGGCGCGTGAGCCGACGAGCGGACACGGCGCGGGGAGCTGCGCCGAGGCTCGAGGCTCGTGCGCCCATCGCGCGTGCCCGTTGACCCTCGCGGATCGCTCTGTTAGTCACGCTCTGCTCGGGCGGGGTGACGGTGTCCGGTGTGCACGGTCGGTGTCCGAGCGACGAGAGCTCGATCCGCTCTGCGACGACGGAGCGGTCAATGGAGGCGACGATGAGGGGTGTTGTGCGGGCGACGGTGCTCGTGATGGTCGCGATGGTGGTGGGCTGCGGTGGCGGTCGCGAGTCGGCGTGGGACACGACGCCCAGCGACGAGCCGGCGGTGGAGACGACCGCAGAGCAGCGCCAGACGCTCGCTCAGCAGGCGGCCGAGGCGTGGGCGGGCCGCGACGAAGAGGCGAACATCCGCCGCGCGGTCGAGCTCTACGGTCAGCTCGTCTCGGCGGAGCCGAACAACGCGGAGCACTCCGTGTGGCTCTCGCGTGCGAACTACTTCCTCGCGGACTGTCACCTCTCGTTCGACGAGGCGAAGCGCGAAGAGATGATGTCGACGTACGACACGGGCACCCGCGCCGCCGAGCGCGCGCTCGTGACGCTCTCGTCGGACTTCGCCGATCGCATGCGCGCCGGCACCCGCATCGAAGAGGCGGTGGGCGTGCTCGACGCGACCGCGGTGCCCGCGCTCTACTGGCGCGCGTCGAACCTCGGCAAGTGGGCATCCGCGGACGGCTTCGCCACCCTGCTCTCCTACAAGGACGAGATCCGCGCGGTGATGGGTCGCTGCCTCGAGCTCGACCGCGAGTACTTCTACTACGGGCCGGACCGCTACTTCGGCGTGTTCTACGGCCGCGCGCCGAGCTTCGCGGGCGGTGACGTCGCGCGCAGCCGCGAGCACTTCGAGACCTCGCTGCGTCATCACCCGAACTACTTCGCGACCCGCGTGCTCATGGCGCAGGACTACGCGACCAAGGCGCAGGACCGCGCGCTCTTCGAGGAGCAGCTCAACACCGTGATCAACGGGGACCCCGAGGCGGGTGGCCCGGAGCTCGCGCCGGAGAACCGCTGCGAGCAACGCAAGGCGCGCAACCTGCTCACGCAGGCCGACGAGCTCTTCGAGTGAGGCGAGCTCTTCGAGTGAGGCTCACGAAGCTCGACTGAATCGAAGGGGCCGTTCGCTCGTCTTGCGCTTCCGGCGCACGAGCCGACGGCCCTTCTTCGTGGGACCGCGCCGCGGTCCTCTCGAGCGAACGACGGTATTGGCCGGGTGGCCGGACGACGAGTGGCGACGAGTGGCGGGGCACGCCAACGAGATTGGAGCGGGACGATGCGGAAGAATCGACTTCGATGGGTCGGGTGGACGACGGGGGTGTCGGCGCTGCTCTCCACCCTGGTCGTGGTCTTCGGGGTGACTGGCGCGGACGCGCAGGAGGGGGCGGCCCAGATCGAGATGAAGATCGCCACCGTCGCGCCCGAAGGCACGCCGTGGGAGAAGCAGCTCCGCAAGGTGCGCCGCCACGTGGAGGAGCAGTCCGGCAACCGCGTGAAGGTGAAGATGTTCATGGGCGGTAGCCTCGGGGGCGAGAAGGCCCTCGTGCGGCGCACCGCGCAGGGGAGCATCCAGTGCTTCGGTGGCTCGACGGCCGCGCTCGGATCGTTGGTGCCCGAGCTGAACGTGATCGAGGCGCCCTACCTCTTCAGCGACGCCGCGCAGGCGGACGCCGCGCTCGATCGTGAGAACGTGATCTCGCAGGTCCGCACGCTGGTCGAGGGCCGCGGCTTCAAGTTCGCGTTCTGGGCCGAGAACGGGTTCCGGAGCTGGTTCACGAAGGAGCGCCCGATCCGCACGCCCGCCGATCTGCGCGGTCTGCGCATGCGCTCGCAGGAAGCGGAGGTGCACCTCGCGACGTACCGCGCGCTCGGCGCTTCGCCCGTGCCGATCGACGTGACGAACGTGCTCACGAGCCTCCAGACGAACGTCGTCGACGGCTTCGACAACACGCCGCTCTTCGCCTTCGCGACGAGCTGGTACCAGGCTGCGCAGCACTTCACGCTCAGCGAGCACAGCTACCAGCCGGGCATCATCGTGTACTCGAAGCGCTGGTACGACGGGCTGCCCGCGGACATCCAGCAGATCCTGACCAACATCCCGCGTGAGATGGTGGTCGAGGGCCGCACGAGCGTGCGCCAGATGGATCCGATCCTGATCCGCAACCTCGAGCGTTACGGCATCCAGGTGCATCGTCCGAGCGCCTCGGAGCGGCAGGCGTTCGCGGCGGCGACTGCGTCGGTGTCCAAGCAGGTCGGCGGCGGGGCCTCCGCGCGCAACCTGCTGCGTGCGATTCGCGGTCAGTGAACGCGTTCGGTGTGTGAGAACGGGCGCTCGGCGAAAGTCGGGCGCCCTTCTTCGTTGAACGCGTCGCCAAACGCGACAAGCGACGACCACGTCCCGCTTCAGAACTCGCGGCGGATGTGGAGGAGCTCGGCGAACGGGCGGACGCGGCCGAGGCGTTGGAGCTCGGGGTCGAGGAGCAGGTCGTCTTCGCGGAGCTCGCCCTCCGAGTAGGCGCGCCGCGCTTCGGTCCACCACGCGTCGAGGTCGGACCGCGCGGGCAGCACGTTCTCTTTGCGTGGCGGCCGGGTGGGCGGTGGTTCGTCCCCGCGCTCGAGCGCCTGCACGATCGCCTTCACCACCGGGAGATCCGAGCCCTGGGCCTGTCCCTCGAGCTGATGGAAGAGGCGCAGCCACGGCCCGCTGTCGGCGGCCCGGAACGCGACGGGCGCGAGCACCTCGGCCACACGCGCAGGGGTCGTCTCGCGTTGGCGCCAGCGTCGCTTGGGGGCGCGGCTGCAGAGCCGATCGGCGGCCTCGAACGCCGCCGGCTCGTTGCCGAGGATCGCCGCGAGCTTCAGCGCTTCCCAGTCGCACCAAGGCAGCGGCGGGACGCAGCGGGCCGCGCGGAGGTAGGACTGCAGCGCGTCTTCGGGTCGTCCCGAGCGTTTGAGGGCGTGGGCCACGGTGGCGTGCGCGGTGGCGACGTCGGGCTCGACGGCGGCGTGGCGTTCCCCCGCGCGGAGGTAGGTGTCGAGGGTGAAGGGCTCGCCGAAGTCGGTGCTGCCCCACTCGGTCACGCACACGCGGCACCAGCCGTCGAAGGTGCGGTACATGAGCCGGTGCTCTTGGAGGTCCTGGAAGTAGTCGACGATCGGCCAGGTGTCGCTGACGGGGCCCGCGCTGCGATCGAAGGCGAGGAGGCTGTCTTCCGGGGTGCGGTGGAAGGGGAGCAGGAGCTCGGTGTCGAGGAAGTCGCCGCCGACGGCCTCGGCGTACTCGCGCACGGTGTGGCCGATGGTGCCGGGCCCGGTGCCGGCCGGGAGCAGCTCGCCTGCGGGCAGCGTCCCGCCGTTGAAGCGTGAGAGGAGCAGGCGAAGATCCGCGGGCAGTGGGCCGCCGAGCATCTGCTCGAGCGCGCCGATGTCCGAAGCGGACGCCGGTGGATTCAGCTTCACGTCGGGGTGGTCCCGGTGCGCCTCCACCCAGCGGATGAGCTCCCTGACCCCGCGATGCACGGCGACGTTTCTACCAAACCCGCTCGAACGCCGAAAGCGTGGTGTGCGGTGGGACCGAAGGAACGCCGTCGTCGCGATCCACACACGACGGTTCGTCCGACCGCGCCCCGTGGTCGCTCGGCCCTTCGCAGGACAAGGGGTCGTGGCCGCACGGCTCGCCCGAGCCCCGACCTCGTGCTGTCGTGCGTGGGTGACCGCGCATGTCTCGTTCGTGATGCAAACTCGACAGCGCCCGGGTCGGGGATCGTACGATCGCGGCGTGCGTTCCCTCGCCTTCTACGCCGTCCTCGCCTTCGCGACCTCCACGTTCGCGCCACGCGTCCACGCTCAAGGGTCGGAGAGCGCGCCAGAGCCGCTCGATCCGCTCGCGCGTTTCGTCGCGGGCGAAGAGTCTCCCGCGCTCGAGGCGCTCCGCCGCGCGGAGTGGGAGATGTTCCGCAGCGGCGCGGCGCTCGTGGAGACGCCACCGATCGGGGTCGGGGTGCCGGGGGCCGCGTCGAGCGTGGTGCCTCCGCGGCCGGAAGCGCCCACGACCGCGACACCGTGGCTCGAGGGCCTCTCGCTCCCGGATCTCCCGATTCGGTTCCACGACCAGGTCGTCCGCTATCTGCAGTACTTCCGGGAGGATCCGCGCGGGCGCTCGTTGATGCAGGCGTGGCTTCGGCGCTCGAACCGCTACGGCGCGATGATCGAGCGCACCCTCGAGAGCGAGGGGCTGCCGCGCGATCTTCGCTGCGTGGCGATGGCGGAGTCGGGCTTCGATCCGCTGGTGCGCTCGAACCGCGGCGCGCTCGGGCTGTGGCAGTTCGTCCCGCGCACGGGGAGCGAGTACGGGCTGCGCCAAGATCGGTGGATCGACGAGCGGATGGACCCCGTCGGGTCGACGCGCGCGGCGGCGCGGATGCTCTCCGATCTCCAACGCCGCTTCGGACGTTGGGAGCTCGCGCTCGCGGCCTACAACATGGGTTACGGCGCGCTGCTGCGGGCGATCCGCAAGTACAACACCAACGACTACTGGACGCTGGCGGAGCTCGAGGCCGGCCTCCCGTTCGAGACGACGATTTACGTCTCGAAGATCCTCGCGTGCTCGGTGGTGATGCGAAACGCGGAGACCTTCGGCTTCGGCGATCTCACGCACGACGAGCCGCACGACGTGCGCGACTTCGAGGTGCCGGGCGGGACCACGCTCGCTCAGATCGCGCGCGCGGCGGAGGTCGATCGCGAGGAGCTCGTCGCGCTCAATCCGCATCTGAAGCGCGGTCGTGTGCCGCCGGGGCCGGACTACGTGGTTCACGTGCCGGCCGCGAAGGCCGACGTCTTCGCCGCGCGTTGGACGCGGCAGCGACCGAGCGATCCGCAGCCGGTCGCCTACCCGATGCGCTTCGGCGAGTCGCTGGAGGACGTGGCGTATCGATTCCAGACGACGGAGCGTGAGCTCGTCGCGCTCAACGCGATCGACGACGACGAGACGCTCGGCGTGGGCACCGTGTTGTTGGTGCCGGCCGTGACGCCGCGTGAGCGACCGGTGACGGAGCCGCCGGTGGTGGTGGTGCCGGACGCGCCGAGCCCCGCGCGGGATCGCGTGCGGGTCTTCTACCGCGTCGTTCCGCGGGACCGTGTCGACGAGATCGCGCGCTTCTTCCGGGTCGGGGTCGACGAAATCCGCCGCTGGAATCGGGTGGATCCGACGGCCGCGCTGCACGCGGGGCTCGTGTTGCAGCTCCACGTGCCGCGGAGCGTGGACCTGTCGCGCGCGGTGGTGTGGCGCGACGATCAGGTGCGGCTCGTGACGCTCGGCTCGGAGCGTTTCTTCGACGAGCACGAGCGTGGACAAGGTCGGCTCCGCTTCCGCTATCGCGTGGTCGAGGGGGACACCGTCGCGAGCATCGCGCGACGCTTCGGCCTCTCGGACGGAAGCCTCGCGCGCATCAACCGCTTCGGGCGCCGCGCGGACCTACAAGTCGGGCAGGAGGTCGTGGTGTACGCCGAGCCGGAGCGGGTCCCTCCCGCGATGCGGCGCGCGCTCGGGCTCGCGGAGGTCGACGTCGAGGCAGCGCGTGAGACGAACGACGACGTCGCGGAGGTCGCTGCGGAGAGCGTGCCGAACGAGGCGGCGGTGGACGCGACGGACGAGGGCGCTCCGGTCGACGAGAGCGCGCCTGCGGAGGAGACGGGCGCGAACGCCGAAGAGGCGCCATCAGATGCGAGCGCGCACGGTGCCAGCGCGGACGATGCCAGCGCGGACGATGCCAGCGCGGACGATGCGAGCCCGTCGGATGCGAACGAAACGCGTGACGTGCAGCCGACGGCGTCGATCTCCGCCGAAGTGCCCGGCTGCTGACCGTCGCGCCACCCATCGCAGCCGAGGCGCGTCCGTCGACTTTCGGGCGGCTGATCTCGCGCACGTCGGTCGGGTCACCGACCTGCTATGCCTTCCGCGATGCTCTCGCTCGATCGCGCGATGCGCGAGGTGGTCGCCCGCTTCGCTCCCACCGAGGTGGAGCACGTCGCGTTGACGGATGCCCTCGGTCTCTGCACCGCGGAGCCGCTGCGGGCGCGCTTCGACGCACCGGGCTTCGACAACTCCGCGATGGACGGCTTCGCGGTGCGCGCATCCGACGTGGTCGGCGCGAGCGATTCGAGCCCCGTCGTGCTGCCGCTCGTCGCGGAGTCGCGCGCCGGCGGGCCCTCTCCGTTGGCGCTGCCGATCGGGCACGCTGCGCCGATCTTCACGGGAGCGCCGTTGCCTCCCGGCGCGGACGCGATCGTCGTGCGCGAGGACGCGACGCGCGCCGACGGATCGGTGTCGCTGCGTTTCCCGTCGCCGCCCGGGCACCACGTGCGACGACGTGGGGAGGACCTGCGCGTCGGCGATCCGCTGGTCGACGCGGGCTGCGCGATCGACGGTGGCGTGGTCGCGCTGCTCGCGAGCCAAGGCCACGACGTGGTCGCGGTGCATCGTCGGCCGCGCGTCGCGGTGCTCACGACGGGGGACGAGCTGCGGGACGCCGCGACCGGCGAAGAAGGTACGTTGCTCGACAGCAACGGGCCGATGCTCGAAGCGCTGATCCGCGAAGCGGGCGGTGAGCCGGTGCGTCTCCCGCGCGTCGGCGACACGCTCGAGCCGCTGAAAGAAGCGCTGCGCGAGGGCCTCCGCGCCGATCTGCTCGTGACGACGGGTGGCGTGAGCGTCGGCGATCACGATCACGTGCGGGCCGCGCTCGAAGCGGTCGGGATCGCGCTCGCGTTCTGGAAGGTGGCGCTCAAGCCCGGCAAGCCGCTGGTGTTCGGAACGCGCGAGGATCGCGGCGCGGTGCTCGGGCTGCCTGGTAACCCCGTCTCGGCGTTCGTGACGTTCCACCTCTTCGTGCGGCCCGTGATTCGCACCTTGCTCGGCGACGCGGCGCCCTGGCCGGCGGTGCGGCGAGCGCGGCTCGGCGCGCCGCTTCGTCACGCGATGGGTCGGACGGAGCTCCTGCGCGCGCGGCTCGAGGGGTTCGGCGAGGACGAGCGCGTGGAGGTCTTGCCGCGGCAGGGCTCGGGAGCGCTCGCGTCGCTGGGGAGCGCGGAGGTGCTGGTCGTGTTGCCCGCGGAGGTCGAGGCGATCGGAGCGGGCGGGTGTGGGTGTGGCCGTTGCGTGGGCGTGTGCGGGAGCTGCCGACGCTCTCGGGCTGAGCGCTGGCTTCGGCTTGCAGGCGTCAGCGCGGAGCGACTGGAAGCTCTGGGGCGCTCGTGCGTTGGTCGCAGGTGGATCCCAAGGGTCCGCCCGGTCGAACCGTCGTATGCTGGTTCGTCGCTGGAATGGAAACCTTCGAGGGGGGTCGGACGTCTCACCTTCCTCGTAGGGCCTCTCGGTCCCACGCTCGTCTCGCACGCCCGCGCCGCCTCGCGATCCTCCGCATGGCCCTTCCCCCGCACGTCACCCGCGCCCTCCACGCCGTTCGGCGCCGCATCCGGATGCAGCGCGCGCTCGACGCGGGCTCGGTGGGGCTGGTCGCGGGGCTCGGTGTGGCGGCGGTCGTCCTCGGGCTGGCCAAGCTCGGTGGGCTCTCCGCGCCGGACGCGCGGCTCGGCCTGATCGTCGCGGGTGCCCTCCCCCTCCTCGGCGTGCTCGTGGGGCTCATACGACGGGTGCCGAGCCTCTTACCCGCGCAGCTCCTCGATCGGAGCCATGCGCTCGCCTCGCGCATCGCGAACGCGCTGGAGCTCTCGGCGGTGAAGGAGCGGACGCCCTTCGTGGACGCCGCGATCCAAGACGCGGAGGCGCACGCGAGCTCGCTCTCGCCCGCGCGCGCGATGCCGCTGCGTCGACCACGGGATCTCGGGCCGGCGGCGCTCCTGGCCGTGGGCGTGGTCGGGCTCTCGCTGCTCGAGGTGCCGCGCGAGGTGCCGGTGCCACGCGCGGCGGAGCTCGAGCCGCTCTTGCTCGACGAGGACGCGCTCGACGGGTTCACGAGCGATCTGCAGCCGCTGCTTCGGGATCGCGAGACCTCGGAGGACGTGCGCCAGGCCGCGCGCGCGCTCAACCAGGTGCTCGAGGACATGGCGGATCGGCGGCTCGATCGGACGGAGGCGCTGCGACGCCTGCAGCAGATCGAGAGTCAGCTCGCGGAAGGTCGCCCGATGAGCGCGGAGCAGGTCGAAGAGCAGCTCCGCGAGATGGGCCGCGAGCTGGAGCGCTCGGCCCTCGCGACGGCGGCTTCGGAGGCGCTGCGCGACGCGGACGCGGCGCGCGCGGCGGAGGCGATGGAGCAGCTCGCGGAGCGCATGGAGACGGAGACGCCATCACGTCAGGAGCTCGATCGGCTGCGCGAGGCGATGGAGCGCGCGGCGCGGGAGAACGAGACGCGCCGGCTCGAAGAGAACCAGCGCGAGCGCGAAGAGCTCGAGCGGCTCTTGCGTCGGCAGCGCGAAGAGAACCAGACCGAGACCGAAGAAGAACGTCGACTGCTTCGGCGGCGCGAGCGCGAGCTGGAGCGCCTCTCGCGCGAGCAGCAGCAGCTCGAAGAGCAGCGGCGTCAGCTCGATCGGCTGCGGCGCGAGATGCAGCAGACGGCGGAGGAGCTGAACCGTCAGGCGCGCGATCGGCAGGAGCAGAACGAGGCGATGCGGCGGCTCGCGGAAGAGCTCAACCGCATGGCGCGTGAGCAGATGAGCGAAGAGCAACGGCGCGAGCTCGAGCGTCAAATGCAGCAGCTCCGCGAGATGATCCGGCGGATGCAGCAAGAGCAGCAGCAGTCGGGCGGGCAGCAGGGCCAGCAGCAGCAAGGTCAGGGACAGGGCCAAGGGCAGCGGCTGCAGCGCTTCGTGCTCCAGGCGGGCGGTGGCCAAGGCAACGCGCGGATCCGGATGCCGGGTCAGCAGGGCCAAGGCCAGCAGGGTCAGCAAGGCCAGCAGGGTCAGGGCCAAGGTCAGCAGGGTCAGGGCCAAGGTCAGCCGGGCCAGGGCCAACAAGGCCAAGGTCAAGGCCAGCAGGGTCACGGCCAAGGTCAGCAGGGCCAGGGCCAAGGTCAGCAGGGTCAGGGCCAAGGT
>CALJLK010000514.1 GCA_937982655.1 uncultured Sandaracinus sp. | reverse complement strand
GTCACCCGAGATGTCCTGCAAGCCCGCGAAGTCGACGATGACTGCCGCGCCGCGCTTGTCGCCGAAGCCATCGGGAGTGGCCTCGCCGGTGAAGCGGTTCCGGGTGTCCGGATCGGGCCCGATCGCACGCAGCCCGTGGAAGGGCGCGTCGATCATCGCGAGGGCCCAACCCGCGCCGCACACGGTCTCCGCGAGGCCGAGCCCGTCGCTGCGGTCTGCCGTGAGACCGTGCTGGAAGATCACCACTCGCAGTGGGCCCGACGCGCCACGCGGGATGGCGATCGTGAAGGGCACCGAGTCCGTCCCCTTCACGCGGATCGTGTCTCCGTCGCGCTCGAAGGGACCGTGCACGCCTTCACGCTCGTCGAGGTACCACGGCGCCTCGAAGCTCCCCTGTACGAGCCAGCCGATCGACTCGTGGGGGAGGCCGCCCCGGATCCCAAAGCCGACGCCTTCTTCGGCGGGCATACCGAGCAGCGCGTCGAGCTCTTCCCCAGAGATCACCCGCAGTTCACCGATCGCGGGGGCTGCACCGTCCCAGAGCGCGGTGCGCACGAGGGCGAGCTCGTCCGTGACGCTCTGGGTGCGGAAGACGGCGAGCGCCGCAATCGTCTCGCGTGGGGTGCCTTCAGTGGCGAGGCTCGCGAGCACCGGCTCCTAGCGATCCCAAGCCTCGCCGAGGAGCGCGTCCGTCGGGCGTGCGGTTGCGTCGCGCAGCGCGGCGAACGACGCTGCTGCGGTAAGCGGCTCGCCCGTGACCGAGCGCACCGAGGAGGTTGCTACGGCTGCGTACCGCCCCCCCTCGCGGAGCGCGTGTCCGTCCGCCGGCCGGAGCGCGATCGCACGGTGGTCCGGAACCCATCGCGCTTGGATCGGTACGCGCTGGAAGGCGGTCGGCGACGCCGGATCCGCGTCGAGCAGGAACACGCTCGCCTCCGGGAGCAAAGAGTCTCCGTCGTCGGGTAGCGACGCCGGATCGACATCACCGTCGACGGGGAAGTAGACCGGCGAAGTGATGCCGAAGCCGTCGAGCTCCCCGAGCGTGTCACGTAGCGATTCGACGTACCGAGGAAAACCGGACAGCGCCTCGCTCGGGTACGTGCCGAGCGCGATCGTTCCATCGTCGGCGAGGTAGAGGTCGTCGGGGAACGGAGCGACGCCCCACGGCATCGGGTCCGTAACCGGTTCGAACCGCGCGCGGAACGTCGACGGGACCTCCGCGTCCGACGTGCCTCCGTCGGTGGCGGGACCGTCGTCGTCACCACAAGCGACGAGCAGAATAAGTGCAGCCGAGAACGTGAAGCCAAGAGAGCGGTGCATGCTGGAGGATTCTGGAGCCTCAGGCGCCGTGCGGCACGCGCGTTCTCTGCCTGGTGGTTGGATATGAAGCTCACGGAGGGGTTGGACTCACGGGGGTCGGCCTCGTCATCGCCGTGTCGTCACCGAGTTGTCCGTCCGCGTTCAGGCCCCAGCATCGCAAGCCGCCATCATCCAGCAGCGCACAGGTGTGACGACGTCCTGCCGCGACATCGACGGCGGTTCGAATGCCCATCACCGGCACGGGCGTGGAGGAGTTACTCGTTCCCCCATTGCCCAATCTGCCATCCGCACCCGCGCCCCAACAGACGACCGAGCCCGACGCGCGAACCGCGCAGGCGTGGGTTTCACCAGCACTGACGACGACGGCGTCGGTCAAGGTCGATACCGCTACAGGGGTTCGGCTCCCCGACGTCGTTCCGTTGCCGAGCTGACCTGCACCGTTGGCTCCCCAGCAAGATACCGACCCACCCATGCGCAACGCACACACGAAGCCTCCGCCCACGGAGACCTTCTGAACGTCGCTCAACCCCGTCACGACTACCGGGCTCGATGAAGACGCAGCAAAGCTCCCGTTGCCGAGCTTGCCGTTCCCGTTCGCCCCCCAACATCGCGCAGTCCGATCCGCAAGTGCCACACAGACGGTGCCTTGGCCCACGGAGACGTCCGACGCTGGCGGTAAGCTCGACACCAACCGAGGGCTGGAAGAACTCGGACCGGAGGAGCCGATGCCCAGCTCCCCATTCACGTTGTAGCCCCAGCACCAGACTCCGCCGTTGCCCATTCGCACACACGTGTTGTCGTTTCCTGCGGCGACCTGAGCAGCTACTCCGGTCAACCCGACGACGTTCTGCGGTGTGTTGTAGGTCAACGGCGGAGAGGAACCCGTGCCGACCTGCCCGTAGTTGTTGTCGCCCCAACAGGACACACCCCCTCCCGTTCGAACCACACAGGTGTGGGCATCACCGCCGTCCATGCTCGTTGCCACGACGGCGATCGATCTCGGAGACGCGCTCGAAGTGCTCGTTCCTCCACCCAGCTGTCCCGAGGTGCCCTGTCCCCAACAGACGAGGTCGCCGGAGCGAACGACGCACGTGTGATCGTCACCCGCGCCGACGGCGGTTGCGTCGTTGCAGCCAGTCGCCTCGCAGTCCCAACCGCATACGTCACCGCAGGAGAGGCAAGCTGCAACGGTACCGAGTTGCGCTTCGCATCCGTTACCAAACATGCCATCGCAGTCGCGATATCCCGCGACGCATGAGGACACGTAACAACTTCCGGCGGAGCAACTCACGCCAGTTGCACGACTGACCGCCCCACACGATGCGGCCGCCGTGCCGTTGTCCGGAATGGTGTCGCAATCGTTGTCGATGGCGTCGCAGGTTTCGGCTGCGGGGCCCACTGCGCCCAAACACGGACCCCACATCCCACCCGCACACGTTTGCGAACCGGCGACGCAAGCGCCAACGTCGCTGCCTCCTGGACAGGCGCGCACCGCTCCGTTCGTGCAACCGCATCCCTCGTCGACGCCCATCGAACAGTTCTCGTCCAACGAGCCTTCACAGACCTCCGTGCCGCCGGGTCGGCAGGCGGCGCATCCGTCGTTGCAATCGTCGTCGTTGGCAACGTGGCCCGCCGGGGCGCCGCACGCCTGGCGGGCCATCGTCGGGTCCCCAAACGTGTCCCCATCCATGTCGCGGTAGAACGTCGATAGTACGCCCTCGTCCTCTGCTCCGTCACAGTCGTTGTCGCGCTCATCGCAGACTTCGGTTCCGCCTGGAAAGCAGGCTTCGCACGCGTCGTCGCAGTCGGTGTTGTCTTCGACGAAACCGTCTGGGGCGACGCACGCCGACTCCGCAGACGCGGGATCTCCGAAACCGTCCTCGTCAGCATCACGGTAGAACGTACGCTCGACGCAAGAGTCGATGTCCGAGTCGAGCCCAGTGTCGGGCCGCTCCGGTGCATCCAACCCCGCGTCCGAGATCGGACCCGCATCGTAACGAATCACGTCCCCGTCCGGTCCTTCACAGATTCCGAGTTCGGGGCGTGGCGTGAATCCATCCGGGCACACGCAGCTCTCGGTCGCGCGGTCACGCACGAGTTCGCCACAAGGGTCGGCCTTCGGGCAGCCGACCAACGTCAGCATCGAGACCAGAACACACGGAATCGAACGAATCATGACGTCCCTCAGAAGTTCCCCACGAGCGTGATGCGGTCGTGCTGAATCAACCACGACAAGGTCGTTTCGGGCTGACGCGAGCTCGGCGACCGCGACCCACGCACCAACTGCACGAACGGCAGCGCCAACAGCGGCAGCCCACCCGCGATCCACGCGACCCCCGCCGTCTCCGGCGCCTCGCGTCGTGAGCAGTCCTGATCGAGGCAGGCCCGATCGCCGAGCACGCTGATCACCCCGACCACGGTCGAACCGAGCCCCGCCGCGCCGAGGACCCACGACCACCACGGCGTCTTCTCGCGGTCGAGCGCGAGCCAGGACAGGCCGAGGGTGAGCGCGACGCCCGACACGCTCGTGAACACGAGGGACCGGCGACGCGCTTGATCGAAATCGTCGACCAGGCCAACGAATCCGGGCGTCAGTCGGCTGGCACCGTCGAGCGCGTCGGCCGCGTCGTCGGTCCTCACGTGAAACGCGATTCCCGCCGCGAGTGCGCCGAAGCCGATGGCGGTCGAGGTGATGCCGAGCGCGATGCGGGTCGGGGTCGTGCGACGCGCACGCTCCGGTTCGGCGGGCATCTCTGCAGGGGGTGTCACCTCGACCGTCGGAGCGCTCTCGTCAACTGCACCACGGTACGGCGCGCGTTCGCGCGGCTCCGAACCACTGACGTCGAGCGAGCGACGCTCGCGCAATGCCGCGATCGCGAGGGTGGCGCTCTGCACCGTCGGCGAGACCGCGACCCACGTCGATACCTCGACCTGGCCGGTCACGGCGACCCGGTCCACGCGCCAGCCTTCGGGCACACGTACGATCGTCAGCACGCTCGGGACCTGCAGGGATCGCGCGATCGCCCGCGCGTGCTCGTGTCCCTGGCGCTCGAGGGCAGGAGCATCGGGGTAGACGAGCGCGAGCTGCTGATCGGTGCGGAGCACCCGATCCAGCGCGACGTCGATTCGCACCACCGCGGGCTCGGAGCCCAGCAACAACGAGTGCACACGACTCTCTTCGTCATCGCAGCGCACTTGCAGGCGATACGATCCTTGCGGAGCGCGGATCTCGAAGGGCGAGATGCCAAGCTCGCGACCGTTCACGAACACCGCGCACCCGGAAGGCTCGGATTCGACGCGAATCGAGGCCCGCATGCGCGAAAGCCGCGCGTCGACCTGTCGAACGAGCTCGTGGATCTCGGGCGGGTGCGTCTGGGTCGGCGCGAGGTCGGGTACGAGGCGCCGGCAGGCGAGCGCATGCTCTTCTGCCTGCTCCGGTGAGCCGTTCTCGAGGTAGGAGCGCGCGAGCGACAGACACGCGTCGAGCACCGCGCGTGCGCCCTGCTCTTCGCGATTGAGCGCGTCGAGCGCGCGCTCCGCGGAGGTGAGCAGGTTCGCGATCAGCGTCCGCGCCTCTTCGGTTTGGCGCAGCGCGACGTGACGAATCGCGCGACGGGTCGACTGCGAGAGCTCGTCGAACGCGTCCGCACCGAGACGCGAGGGCTCCCGAGAGACGGTGTCGCGATACGACGCAACCGCCTCGCCGCCGAGGAGCAACGGCGCCCCATCGAAGCGCAGGCCCGCGATCTCCGTCAACAGTGCCCGAGGCACCGGTGGGCTTCCCTCGTGGGTCGCGACGACGAGGACGCCCGACGGCTGCGCGGCCGCGCGCGTCACCCACGACGACTCGAAGACGGACACCAGCAAGGGGGCGAGGACGACGACGACGTGCAGCCAGCGAGACATCGGAGGTGGCCGACTCTCCGACGGATGGAGCCTCGCGTCAAAGGACGAAGGCGGGCCGTTCTCGACCGATACCGCCGTTCGACGAATGACGACTTCCGAGGCATAGGGTGAGATCCCGCGGACGACCGCTGGAGACCCACATGCGCCTCGACCAGCACGACCACGAACGACCCGCGTGGCTCCGCGGTTTCGATCCGCTCGGGCTCGGGCTCCCACGCCTCGAGCTCGTGGAGTTGCTCGCGATGCGCGAAGAGTCCGCACCGTTCGACCACGCGCGGCTGGCGAGCTTCGAACACGACGTCGACGGGGACCTCCATTTGGTCGGCTCGAAGGCCGAGACGAAGCGTCGTCCGGAACGCTCGTCGTGCGCGCATTGGTACGCGTTCGTGCCCAGCAACGCGCTCGAGCTCGCGTGCATCGAGCGCCTGCTCGGGGCCCGACCCGCGCGGGTCCGCGAGAGGGTTCGGCGCGCGCTCACCTTCGCCGATCGGGGCCCACTGAGGCCCGCGCCGAGCGGAGTGTATCGCGAGGCGGTGGTGGTCGCCGGAGCGATGATGGCGCTCGGCGAGTCGACCCGAGCGGCGACCTGGCTGGAGCGCCTCGGCGAGCGCGACGCGGACGTCGTGTGGGCCACGACGTTCGGCGCCGACGACGAGCGACTCACGGTGCGACACCGTGGTTGGGCAGGGTTTCGAGCCGCGCTGCGGATGCTCGCCGCCGGTCACGACGACGACGCGATCGAGCTCGCGAAGCGCACACGTCAGGCCCTGGCGGTGTTCGTCGAACGGCCCGCCTTTGCGCTGCTCGATGCACACACCACGCTCCTCGCCGCCGTGGCGCAGCGGAACGCGCTCGGCATGGACCACGCCATCGACCAAACCGACGTCGCCTGGCGGCAGGTCTTCGCTCAGCCGGGGTTCGAGCTCGACGTGCGGGTCGCGATCGACTTCATCGGGTCGGGGCTCCTTGCCGCGGCCCACGAACGAGGGATCGTCGCAGCGTCGAAGCTCGCGTTCGGACTTCCCGTCCCGGAGCCCGCATGGGTTCGCGGTCTCGTCGTCGCGGAGCGCGGTGCGAGCGTCGAGAGCGCGCCGAAGCGTGGCTCGCTCGAGCGGGCGTTCGTCGAGAGGGCCTCGGTCCTCCGTTCGGACGTCGAATGCCCCGCCTGCGGCACCGCGACCCGTCTTCCGGCGACCGCCCTTCACGGTTCGTGGCCGCTCTTGCGCCGCTGGGTCGCCGCACGGGGACCCCTCGAAGCCTGGGGAACACCCTACGAGCGTGTCTCCCGCGCCGCTCGCTCCTCCGAACCGTCGATTCTCACCCCACCCGCGGCGTGGTCACGCTGCCCCGAGTGCGCGTTCGTCCTGCTCCCCATCCTCGTCGTCGACGAAGAAGACCGAACGGCCTGGCGCCTCGACGCCGCGGACTCGTGGACCCGCGCGGCGGAGTGCACCTGGGCTCCGAGCGTGACCTTCGAGACCCCGTGGCGATTCGCGCCCGACCCAGTCTCGGCGGGGGTGCTGCGGTGGATGATCGACGACGTCACGCGGTGACGGGTTCGGACCGTCGGGCCGCGGAGCGCCCCCGGCCCGGGACGACCGTCGACTTCCCGTCCCTCGGCTTCGCTTCGCTCGTGACGGCCGCCACACACCACGCGTACTCCGGCGTCTTCCCGTTCCACGACGTCAGCCCCGTGGTCGCCCCTATCTTCAGCTCTGCGTGCGCGTGCTCGAGCTCGGCCACCGCGTCGTCGACTGGTAACGGTCGCGGCCACGTCAGTTGCGTCCCATCGGGCCGGAAGAAGCGCGCTTCCTCGCCGTCGAAGTCCACCGACCATCCGCCTTCGTGCACGAGCTGGTGATGCGCCGTGCATAGGGTCAGCAGGTTGTCGAGCTTGGTCTCTCCGTCGTCGGACCAGTGCCTCACGTGGTGTCGATCGAGGAAGCGCCGATGCGTGCACCCAGGGAAGCGGCATCGGCCCGCATCGCGAACGTCGAGCGCACGCGCGAGCGCGGGCGGGATCGTGCGTGTCCTCCGGCCGACGTCGAGCACGGTGCCATCCTGGTCGACCTTCACGAGATCGAGCGCGCAGTCACACGCGAGGCGCCGCCAGGTTTCGGGCGCGATCCACGTTCCGTCGTCGAGGTTCGCGACGAGCCCCTCGCAGAGTAGGTGTGGCGCGAGGTGGATGACCACACGATGCCTGTCGCCGCCACAGACCTTGCGATGCCCGGGCGCTGATTCGGGCGCGGAGCGGTCGAAGGTCCCTTCCGCGGAAACGTCGGACTGTGCCTCGTCGAAGGTCGCTTCTGCGGAAACGTCGGTGCGTACATCGTCCGCGACGGCAACACGCTCCCGCTCCGACCCGCTGAAGGCCCCTTCCGCGGAAACTTCTGAGCCTCGCGCCGCGGAAACGTCAGACCGCTCGTGTTCCGACTCGAGAGCCCCTTGCGCAGAAACCTCCAAGCGTCCTCGCGCCGCGTAGATGTCGGACCAGTCGTACTCCGACGCGCCGAGGGCCCCTTCCGCGGAAACGTCGGTGCCCACCTTTTCGTCGGCTTCGTCGTGGTCGTTCACCGGCCTCTGCGCGGACATCGGAGTGAGCACGACCGTCGCGTCCTCGTACCCGACGTCGATCAGCCGCACGAACGCGTCCGCGTAGCTCGGGGGCCGCGCAGGCGACTCTTCCCGCATCGCGTCACGCATCGCCTCGATCGCGCGAAGCACGCGCTCCGCCTCGTCGGGCAGCAGCGTGGCGAACAAGACCACGGTCCCATCCCCTCGCGAGCGGCAGCTCACGTCGCGCGCCGCATGCGCTCGTCGAAGCAGCTCCGCCTCGTCGATCGGTTCGCCGTTCTCCTCTGCGAGGAGCTGCGCCTGCCGGACCCCACGACAGAGGCGCTCGAGCTGCGCCGCAGTCGTGTAGCTCGCGTACTCCAGGAGCCGCTCCTCGATGGCCGGAGTCGCGACGCGCGTGACCGCACGCACCTTTGAGAACGAGATCGTCCCGAGCCGCATCGCCTCCGAGATCAATGGAAGATCCCGGAGCGCATGTGCGACCCGAATGCGCTCTCGAGCGGCGCCGATGTCCAGGCCGATCCGATACGAGAGCCAGGCAGCGCAGCTCGTCGCGCCCGCCGCCACCCAACGCCCACACTCGTCGAGAAGCCGAATCAACACGAGCTGCCGGTAGGTCGCGGCGTCGAGGTGAGCCGAGAGCGTGGCCAGCTCTTCTTCGGCAGACGCGGGATCGAACGTGTCCTCTTCGCGATCGGGATACGCGTCGTGCTCGTTCGGTGTGCGGTCGTCGACGTCGAACATGACGCGACGATCGCACGAGGGTGTGACACGGTTTCGGAGCCACGAACGGTCCGCTCAATCACGGATGGTGCTTCGTCGATCTCGAGCTCGGATCCACATCACCGTGCATGGACACCGGATGCTCTGCCCATGCGCCGTGGCGCGACATGGGTTCGATGCCGGAGGGGATCTGGAGAACCTCCCGCCGAAGAGCGACTCGTTCCTCGGCCGGAGGTCTTCCTGCTCCATCGCTTCGACGCCCCCACCCTCACGGCGTGATGAACGGGTTGTCGATCGGATCGTCCGAGGCCGGCACGAACGGGGCATTCGGATCCGGCGTCGGCTCCTCGACGTCTCCCTCGTCGTCGCCGTCTTCTTCCTCGACGCTCCCCGCGCGCCCGCTCACCCGCAGCGGATCGATCGGCGCGAGGGCGTCGCGGAAGCGCGTGATCGCGTCCACGTCCGTCTCGTCGATCTTCAGCGCGAGCGCCCGCGCGTAGGCCGCGACCGCGAGGGAGAAACGCGTCGTCGCCTCCAGCAGCGCCCGCTTCGGCGGCAGCTTCGTCACGTTCCCGTCGAGCCCGACCGCCGCTGCCAGCTCCGCGTACGCGCGCTCGATCGACTGCATCACCGACGGGTGCACGATCGCGTCGAGACGCGCGCGCAGCCCCTCTTCCTCGATGCGCTCCAGCAGCACGCGGGACGCCGCCCACAGCGCGCCCGCGTCGTACGTCGTGAAGACGACGCCTTCGGGGAAGAGCACGCTCGACAGCTTCGTCGCCTCCTCGCCCGTCGGCGCGACCTTCGCGGGCACGCTCGCCAAAGCCGAGAGCACGCCCGAGAGCGACGCCCACGCGGTCACCATCGTGTTGCGCGGCGCCCGAAGCGCGGGAGGCGCGAGACGCTGCCGCGCCTTCCGAACCTCGTCCACCTCGTTCCCGCGTGTGAGCACCAGCGTGAGCGCCTCGCGCTGCTCCGTGGTGAGATCGGCGGGCGCCACCGCCTCGAGCTGCCGCGCCAAGAACGAACAGTGGCGCGAGTTGAAACGGGCGGTCGTGGTGTACTGCGCGAGAACCGCGGCCGCGTTCTGAATCTGATCCAACATGAGAAACTCCCTCAAACCTCGATCCCGCCACCGCGGCGGGTCGGCTCGGGAGCACCTCCCCCGAAGCGGCGGGGTACTCGGCTCTGGAAGCGACGGGTTGCGTCGTTCGGGGAGGGGTTGGCGCACTTTCTTCGAGGGCGTGGCTCGGTGGTCGTTGCGTTGACGCAACGAGAGCGAGTCGTGGCCTCGGTTTGGTTGCGTAGGATCAACGACAACGAGGGACGGGGTCGTTTGCGGAGCGGTTGGGCGTTCGGGATCGAGGGGGCGCTGATTTGCCGAGCGGTGGGGGCTCGGGGTCGATGGGCGGGGGGCGTCTGCCGAGTGGTCGGTGTTCGGGCGCGGAGAAACGAGGCGCTTCCGGAAGGCGTTCGACGCCACCGCGAAGCAACAGCGGATGCAGGCGGTCGCTGATCGTCGTCTTCGCCGTGGCCGCGAACCGACCACGCGCGCAACGCTCGACGAACTCGACCGTCTGTTACACTGCCGACTCCATGGACCCGAAGACCACTGAGCCCTCGAGCACGTCGCCCAAGGCATCCAAGCGGGTGTCGAAGGAGCGAGTCAAGCGTCTCACGAAGAGCAAGGGACTCGGCGTGACCGTCTCCAAGCGCGCGGGCTTGTACGCGCTCGTCGTGAAGCATGAGGGCCGCAAGAAGCTGATCGCCGATCCCGCGCGCAAGGAGCGCATCCAGGCGAACATCCAGCGAGGTCAGGAGGCGTTGGCGCGTGCGGCTGAGGTGTTCGTCAAGGGCGGCGTGTCGATCGACCGAAAGAAGGACGTGCCGTACTTCTTCGCCGAGGGCGGCAAGATCGTTCGCGTGCTCAACGAGGAGCGAATGCTCGGACGCATCGTCGACGGGAAGTTCGTCGCGGACGAGTCGGAGACGTGAACGCTGCCGACGAGGCCGTTGTCGAGGTCCTGGAGCGCCAGAAGGCCAGCCACAAGCCTCTGGCCGTGATTGTCGCCGGGCACAACGGGTCGGGTAAGTCGACCTGGTGGAACCGTCGACTCGCACCGAGCGTTCGGATTCCGCTCGTGAACGCGGACCGGATGATGCTGTCGATTCTTCCGGAGATTCCGGAACACGACGTGCTCCCCGAGTGGGCTCGGAAGCTGCGTGACGAGGACGCGAGCTGGATGCGGGTCGCCCAGAGGGGAGTCCAGTCGTTCGTCGATCACGCGATGGAGGAGAAGGCCCCCTTCGCGATGGAGACCGTGTTTTCTCACTTCGACGTGCAGAACGGTCGAGTCGTGGCGTCGAAAATCGACCTCATCCGACGAATGCAGAATCATGGATACTTCGTACTGCTTCTCTTCGTCGGTCTCCAGAGCGCGAGCCTGTCCATCGCGCGTGTGATCTCTCGCGTGGCTTTGGGCGGGCACGACGTGCCGCGCGACCGCTTGGTGGAGCGCTTCCCCCGCACGCAGAGAGCGATCAGACTGGCGAAAGACGTTGCGGACGCCTGCGTTCTCGTGGACAACAGCCGCGACGAGGCGCAGGCATTCACGCTCTGTCACGTCCGAATCGCGGGTCGCGTCGAGTACGACGTCCGTCGTCGCGGGGCGACGCCAGACGAGATTGCGGCTTGGCTGCCGCTCGTGGCCGGCCAAGCGTAGGACCGAGGCTCAGTCCTCTTCTCGCGCCGTGGCTTCCGAGGTCTCCACAAGGCGCCGAAGGTCGACGTAGCGGGGGCGGTCGAGCACGCGCAGCCGGTTCAGGCTCGCGATCCTGAGCGTTTCGTCGATCCGTCCGATGCGACGAAGAATCGGGACGACTTCCTCTTGCATTCGGTCGAGGTAGGTCTCGACTTGGCCCATCTCGCGGGGGATGCAGTAGCCCTGGCTGCTGCTCACGATCACGGCGCCATCGTCACGAAGTGACGCGATGAGCTTGCGTCGCACGAAGTCTCGCGAAACGTCGTGGCCGAGCGCCTGAACGCGCTCATGCAGCGCGTCGAGCGTCAGGTAGGGCGACTCGCCGTACGCCGCGTCGAGGAGCGCGAGAAGTACGATCCGGCGCTTGTCGTCGTGTTCGTCGTCGCTCTCGTCGTGCTCTCGAACCCACGTCTCGGCGCGCTCGATGGCGAGCGGTCCGATCGAGCTCTCGCGGACGTCGACGCGCGGGGCCACATCCGACCGCCGTCCGGGCGGCCACAGTTGCAGCCCCATGAGCTGCGGCCGGACGAGATCGTAGATCTCGCGGAAGCGTCCCTCCTTCGGCTCCGAGTAGGCGATGCGGAGGCTGCCGCTCACGAAGTCCGCCCACTGGATCCCGAGCTCGTGGCTGCTCTCCGCGAAGGAGATCCGGGTGTCGTCGAGCTCGAGGCTGAGCTGTTCGTCGTCGGCCGGACGATGCCGCTTCCGATGGTACGCGATGAACGAGGCCATGAAGCTCTCGGTGCCGTGGCGGTCGGCCACGATGCGCGCGTGAGGATGGGCGCGTAGCAGCGGGTCGTACACGACGCGGCTGAAGTACTTCATGAACGATCCGCGGTACTCGAGGCCGGTGTCGCGACGGAGGCGCTCCTTGTCGAGCACGAGCGCGTAGCCGCGGTAGCCGCCTTCGGCCATCGCGCGGAGGATCTCCAGGCGGCGCTTGCGGTTCTTCGTGCCGACCAGCTTCGACTTGATCTCGCCCTTCTGGAAGTAGCGCTCGCGGATCGTCTCCGCGGCGGAGCGGAAGGTCGCGAGCTCTTCGTCCGGCACGCAGATGGCGCAGATCGCGAAGTGGGTCGTGGCTCCCGCGGCCACGTGGAGGTTCGGGTCTCCTGATTCGTCGACGAAGGCCCACATCGGCGTCTCCTCGGTTCGGTCGGTTCGCGGACGATAACGAGCGCGCGTGACGCTCGAGCCGCGGAAAGGCGCGGTCGAAGGCAAGGTCGAAAACGGAGCCAACCGGCGGCGGTCGCGGGGTATCCTCGCGCCTCGTTCGGTTCGAGCTGGAGAAGGTGCGCGTGGCGATCAAGAAGTCTGAGCTCTATTCGTCGCTTTGGGCGGGTTGTGATGAGCTTCGTGGGGGGATGGATGCTTCGCAGTACAAGGACTACGTCCTGGTGCTGTTGTTCATCAAGTACGTGAGCGACAAGTACGCGGGGCAGCCTTACGCGCCGATCACGATTCCCGAGGGGGCGAGCTTTGCCGACATGGTGAAGCTGAAGGGGAAGGCGGACATCGGGGACCAGATCAACAAGAAGATCGTCGGGCCCCTGAAGGACGCGAACAAGCTGTTCGACGTTCCGGACTTCAACGACGACAGCAAGCTGGGATCGGGCAAAGAGAAGGTCGAGCGGCTGACGAACTTGATCGCGATCTTCGAGAATCCGGCGCTGGACTTCTCGAAGAACCGGGCGGATGGGGATGACATCCTCGGGGACGCCTACGAATACTTGATGCGCCACTTCGCGACGGAGAGTGGCAAGAGCAAGGGGCAGTTCTACACGCCGGCGGAGGTGAGCCGGGTGATCGCGCAGGTGATCGGGATTCGGGCTTCGAAGCCGACAGCGCAGACGACGGTGTACGACCCGACCTGCGGCTCGGGTTCGCTCCTGCTGAAGGTGGCGGACGAGGCGGGGGCGCCGGTGACGCTCTACGGGCAGGAGAAGGACTCGGCGACGAGCGGGCTCGCGCGGATGAACCTGATCCTGCACGACTTCGCGACGGCGGAGGTGCGGCAGGGGAAAACGCTGACGGATCCGAAGTTCAAGGTGGACGCGGACC
>CALJLK010000513.1 GCA_937982655.1 uncultured Sandaracinus sp. | reverse complement strand
GTCGCGACGAAGCCGCGACCGCTGGTCAGCCCCGCGAGCTGCCCCGCGAAGCCGAAGAGAGAGGCGACCGGCGCCTCGGCCGACACCCGCACGCGACCCTCGTGGGCGTCGAGCCCGAGCACCCGCGCGCGTCGGACCGCGAGCTCCCCGAGCACCGATCCCACGTGGTCCTCCGGCGTCTCGATCGCGAGCTTCGCCCACGGCTCGAGCAGCGCCGGGCCCGCGCGACGCATCGCCTCGCGCAAGGCCATCGAGGCCACGATCTGGAAGTCGCGCTCGTGCGAGTCGTTCGCGTGGAACGAGCCGTCGAGCAGCTCGACCGCCACGTCGACGACGGGGAAGCCGAGCGGTCCACGCGTCATGCCGTCGCGTAGGCCCTTCTCGATCGCGGGAACGAAGTGTTTGGGCACGCTGCCGCCGATCGTGCGATCGGCGAAGACGAGCCCCGCGCCCGGCTCCGAGGGAGCGAGGCGCAGCACGACGTGCGCGTATTGGCCGGGGCCGCCGCTCTGCTTCTGCAGCTTCGTGGCGTGCTCGATCGTCGTCGGCAGCGTCTCTCGGTACGCGACCTTCGGACGACCGAGGCGGACCTCGACCCCGTGATCCTCTCGCAGGCTGCCGGTCGCGATCTCCAGGTGGAGCTCGCCGAGTCCCGCGAGGAGTGTCTGTCCGGTCTCGGCGTCGACGCGCAAGCGCAGCGACGGATCCTCGATCAGCAGACGCCGGAGCGCCTCGCCGAGCCGATCGCGATCCTTCGATCGCGACGGCTCCACCGAGAGCTCCATGACCGGCTCGGGCGCCGTGACGGGCTCGAGCGCGATCGGATGGGAAGGATCCGAGAGCGTGTCGCCCGTGACGAGCTCCGCGCCCAAGAGACCCACGATCTCACCCGCGCGCGCGTGCGTGATCGGCTCGCGACGATCCGCGAAGATCCGAACGAGCCGACCGACGCGGAACGTTCGGCCGTCGCGCGCGCGTCGAACGAGCTCGCCTTCGCGGAGCTCGCCCGAGTACACACGCGCGAAGACCAGCGCGCCGTAACGATCGTGCACGACCTTGAAGGCGAGGGCGGCGAGCGGCGCTTCCACCGAAGGAGCGCGTCGTTCGTCGTCTTCGCCGATCACGTCGCCGCGATCGAGCGGGGAGGGGAGGTACGCGACCACGGCGTCGAGCAGCGGCTGCACGCCTCGGTTGCGGAACGCGCTTCCGCCGAGGATCGGCACGAAGCGCCGCGCCATCGTGCCGCGACGGATCGCGGCGACGAGCGCGTCGTCGGAGATGTGTTCGTTTCGATCGACCGCCGCGAGCCAGAGCTCGGCGAACGCGTCGTCGTGCTCCGCGCACGCCTCGATCACGCGCTCGCGCGCGCGCGTCGCGAGATCACGAAGCGCGGCGGAGTGGGCGTTCGAGAGCGCGTGACGCTCGAAGGATCGACCTTCGTCGTCGGTCCACACGAGCAGCTCGCCGCGCACGACGTCGAGCAGCACGAGCTCCTCGTCGTCGACGGGCACACCGACGTCGCGGAGCGCGACGTGATCGCGCTCGATCGGGATCACGAGCGGGATCGCGACGACCCGGAAGGTCCGTTCGATCTCCCGCACCGTGCGGGCGAAGCTCGCGCCCGCGCGATCGAGCTTGTTCACGAACGCGAGCCGCGGGAGCGCGCGTCGATCCGCCACGCGCCACACGGTCTCCGTCTGCGGCTCCACGCCGGCGACACCGTCGAGCACGACGACCGCGCCGTCGAGGACGCGCAACGAGCGCACGACCTCCACGCTGAAGTCGACGTGGCCCGGCGTGTCGACGAGATGGAGCGCGTGATCGCCCCACTCGCAGCGCACGGTGGCCGCGGTGATGGTGATGCCCTTCTCCTGCTCGGCCTTCTTGTGGTCGAGCGTGGCGGTCCCGTGGTGGACCTCGCCGGCCTGTCGGATGCGGCCGGTGAGCACGAGGATGCGTTCGGAGAGGGTGGTCTTGCCGGCGTCGACGTGAGCGACGATGCCGAAGTTGCGTATCCGTTGGATGTCGTGTCGAAGGGTCATGAGAACCGGCCCGCCTCGTGCGGGCGTGCGGCACGGGAGCCCTCGGATCGCGACCCGCCGTAGGGTCGCGGAGGGTCGCTCCGCGCGGCGCACGAGCCTCCGACGCTCACGCTCGAAGGAGCGGAGCGAAGCGCGAATCGCTCGTGAATGACGAGTGATTCGAGGGGAGGTGACGTGCGACGCGCCGAAGCCGACGCCGACGTCGCGAGTCTCACGCGCGCGAGCACCGAGCCCGATCGGAAGAGACCCGAGACGTCGGCGACGCCCGCGGCGGGATCACGCGACGTGGCGTGATCGATCGGCCGCCGCGGTCCTCACGTCGACACCGGCCACACCTGCAGCCACGCGTACTCCGGGCGGAGCGCCCGGGTCATCGTCGAGTTGCGGGTGAAGGACGGCATCGGGACCTCGAAGTGCGCGACGTTGGGTCGTGCGTCCCGCGAGGTCAAGAGGCCGAGCACCGTCGCGGACGACGTGGTCGTGGTCGTGGACGTGGTCGTGGTCGTGGTCGTGGACGGCGACGGCGACGTCGAGCCGATCCTCGGATCCACCACACGCCTTCGAACCGTCCGCAGAACGATCTCTGGCGTTTCCCTCGGTCCTGCTACGGTACCCGCTTCCCATGAGCATCCGTTTCCGTCTGAATGGGCGCGACGTCGAGGCCACCTCCGTCGACCCTCACGAACCCCTCCTGCACTTCCTCCGCGCGCGCGGGCTCACCGGCACCAAAGAAGGCTGCGCCGAAGGCGAGTGCGGCGCGTGCGCGGTCGCGATCGTGCGCACCGGACCCGACGGCAAGACGCGCTACGTGCCGATCAACTCGTGCCTCGTGCTCACCCCCGCGGTGCACGGGCTCGAGCTCGTCTCCGTCGAAGGCGTCGCGAGCGACGACGCGCTCCATCCGGTGCAGCTCGCGATGGTCGAGCACGGCGGCTCGCAGTGCGGCTTCTGCACGCCCGGCTTCGTGGTCAGCCTCTTCGCCGAGTACTACCGCGAGGGCCGCCAGCTCGGCGACTACGACCCCGAGAGCATCGGCGGCAACCTCTGTCGCTGCACCGGCTACCGCCCGATCCGCGATGCGCTCGTCTCGCTGCGTCTGCCGAGCGACGACGATCCACACCGCGCGCGCCTGCGCGCCGACGCGCCGAAGCCGGCCGCGCTCTCGTACGAAGCCGACGGGGTGCGCTTCGAGCGCCCGACCGATCTCGCGTCGCTCTTCTCGATCCTCGAGGCCCACCCGAACGCGAAGCTCGTCTCGGGCGGCACCGACGTCGTGGTCGAGGTCAACCACCGCGACGCGCGCTTCGACACGATCGTCGCGCTCGACGGAGTCGCGGAGCTGCGTGGCATCGAGATCGCCGAGGAAACGATCACGATCGGTGCGGGCGAGCCGCTCGCCGCGATCGAAGAGGCGCTGCACGGGAAGGTGCCGCTCCTCGATCAGCTCTGGCCGCTCTTCTCGAGTCGCCTCATCCGCAACCGCGCCACCCTCGGCGGCAACCTCGGCAACGCCTCGCCCATCGGCGACTCGCCGCCCGCGCTGCTCGCGCTCGACGCGCAGGTGGTGATCGCGTCGAAGCACGGCGAACGAACGGTGCCGCTCGACGGCTTCTTCACCGGCTACCGCAAGACGATCCTCGCGCCGGGCGAGCTCCTGCGCGCGGTGCGCATCGAGACTCCGCTCCCGACGATTCAGCGCTTCTACAAGGTGTCCAAGCGCGTGATGGACGACATCTCCACCGTCGCGGGCGCGTTCGCGCTCACGATCACGTCGGACGGAACGATCGAGAAGGCGCGCCTCGCATACGGCGGCGTGGCCGCGACGCCCGCCCGCGCGAAGGAGGCCGAAGCCGCGCTCGTGGGCAAACACTTCGACGCGCAGGCGGTGCGCGCCATTCGTCCGCTCCTCGAGCGGGCCTTCACGCCGATGGACGATCACCGCGGCAGCGCGGCGTACCGCAAGGCGATGGTGACGAGCCTGGTGGAGAAGCTCGCGTTCGAGCTCGCGAGCGGCACGATCGAGCACGCGTCGACCGAGCAGGAGGTGACGCGATGAGCACGCGCAGCATGGAGCCCACGCGCCGACACGTCGGTCGCGCGATCCCGCACGAGAGCGCGCCTGAGCACGTCGGCGGCGCGATCTACACCGACGACCTCTTCCCGCGTTTCTCGAACGTCCTGCACGCGTGGCCGGTCTGCGCGAAGGTCGCGCACGGTGTGGTGACCAAGCTCGACGCGAGCGCCGCGCTCGCGATGCCGGGCGTGGTCGCGACGATCGGCGAAGGCGACGTGCCGGGCGAGGGCAACACGGGGCCCGCGGTGCTCGACGAGCCGATGTTCGACGGCGTGGTGCGCTACTACGGCCAGCCGGTGCTCTGGATCCTCGCGGAGTCCGAGTCCCTCGCGCGCCGCGCGGCCGCGAAGGTCGTGCTGGAGGTCGAGGCGAAGCCCGCGATCGTCGGCATCGAAGCGGCCATCGCGGCCGAGAGCTACCACGCGGGCCCCTTCACGATTCACCGTGCGCCGGAGGCCAGCGACGTCACCAAGGAGCTCGGACGCGCGCCGCGGCGTTTGTCCGGCGAGCTGCACGTCGGCGGTCAAGAGCAGTTCTACCTCGAGGGGCAGTGCTCCTTCGTCTACCTCGACGAGGCCGGCCAGGTGATGGTGCACTCGTCGACGCAGCACCCGACCGAGACGCAGGCGATCGTCGCGCGCGTGCTCGGGGTGCCCAAGCACGAGGTCACCTGCCAAGCGCTGCGCATGGGCGGCGGCTTCGGCGGCAAGGAGACCAACGCGAGCCCCTACGCGGCGGTGGCGGCGCTCGGCGCGTGGAAGACGAACCGCCCGGTGCGTCTGCGCCTCGACCGTCAGCGCGACGTGATGATCACGGGCAAGCGGCACCCGTTCCTCGGTCGTTTCGAGGTCGGATTCGACGACGACGGACGCTTGCTCGCGGTCGACTGCGAGCTCTACGCGGACGGCGGCTGGAGCCTCGATCTCTCCAAGCCCGTGCTCCAGCGCGGCATGTTCCACCTCGACAACGCGTACTTCGTGCCCGCGCTGCGCGTGGTCGGCCGCGTCTGCAAGACGAACGTCGTCTCGCACACCGCGTTCCGTGGCTTCGGCGGCCCGCAAGGCATGGTGGTGATCGAAGAGATCCTCGATCGGGTCGCGCGCGCGACCGGCTTGCCTCCGCACGTGGTGCGCGAGCGCAACCTCTACCGCGACGGCGATCGCACGCACTACGGGCAGACGATCGACGACGCGACGCGGCTGCGCTCGATGTGGTCGAAGCTCTGCGAGTCTTCGGAGCTGCAAGAGCGTTGGACGCAGATCGAGGCCTTCAACGCGCAGCACGAAGACCGCAAGCGTGGCCTCGCGATCACGCCGGTGAAGTTCGGCATCTCCTTCACCACCGCGTTCTTCAACCAGGCGGGCGCGCTCGTGCTGCTCTACCAAGACGGCTCGGTGCAGGTGAGCCACGGCGGCACCGAGATGGGCCAAGGCCTTCACACGAAGATGATCCAGGTCGCGGCGGACGCGCTCGGCGTGGAGCTCGACACGATCCGCCTGATGCCGACCCGCACCGACAAGGTGCCGAACACCAGCGCGACCGCGGCGTCTTCGGGCACCGATCTGAACGGCCAAGCGGTGCGCGAAGCGTGTCGGGCGATCCGCGAGCGCCTCGCGGAGGTCGCGGGCATCCACTTCCGTGTCGCGCCGGGCGACATCGTCTTCGAGGGCGGTAAGGTCTACCCGATCGGGCGCGCGGCGGACGCGGTCTCGTTCGCGAAGATCGCGAAGGAGGCGTACCTGCAGCGCGTGCCGCTCTTCTCGACCGGCTACTACCGCACGCAGAACATCAACTTCGACGAGAAGGTCGGCGTCGGCAAACCCTTCCACTACTTCGCGTTCGGCTGCGCGGTCACCGAGGTCGAGGTCGAGCGCTTCACCGGGCAGTACACGGTGATCCGCGCCGACATCCTCCACGACGTCGGCGACTCGCTCTCGCCGCTGGTCGACCGAGGCCAGGTCGAGGGTGGCTACGTGCAGGGGGTCGGCTGGCTCACGCGCGAGGAGCTGCTCTGGGATCCGAAGACCGGGCGGCTCACCACGGGCGGCGCGAGCACCTACAAGCTGCCGACCCTGGGCGACATGCCGCTCGATTTCCGAGTGAGCTTGCTCGAAAAGGCGCCTCAGCCGGGCGTGATCCACGGGAGCAAGGCGGTCGGAGAACCGCCGTTGATGCTCGCGATCAGCGCGCGCGAAGCGATCCGTCAGGCGGTCTCGGCCTTCGGTGACGCGCCCACCCTGGTCGAGCTCGCGTGCCCCTCCACACCCGAACAGGTGTACTGGGCGATTGAGCGGGTACGACGCTCCGAGGGCGCGTCGGAGCGGGTCGCCGCCGAGGAGTAGCCGCACCCGTCGCAACGGCGCGCGGAGGTGGGCGAATCCGCGCACCCCCCTCGAAGGAGCACTCGAAGGGCGTGCCATCGCGTGCCGCGCTTCGCAAAAGATGTCCGAGTCCGGGCGCTTTCCGCCCTGGTCCGCGGCTTGCTCTTCTCGCGAACGGTGTTCTGCGCCCGGAGGTCAGCCCGAGGCGTGGGAGCGGCTTCGGATCGAGCGTGGCGCTTCGAGCGCGTGCTCCTTCACACGGACGGTGGGCCATGAATCGGATGGGGACTCTTCTCGGGTGTACGGCCGCGATCGCGGGCGGCGTCCTGCTCGCGCCGCGACCCGCAGAAGCGTGCGGCGGTTTCTTCTGCGGGCAGCAGCCGGTCGATCAATCCGCGGAGCGCGTGGTCTTCGCGGTCGACCAGGAGGCGAATCAAACGACGATGATCGTGCAGATCGCCTTCCAAGGAAACGCGGCGGATTTCGCGTGGGTCGTGCCGCTCGGGAGTGTCCCGGTCGAAGGCTCGCTCGACACGTTCCCGCAGCTCGCGCTCTCCGCGCTCGACGCGAACACCGGCCCGCAGATCTGGCAGGGCGGCGGCTGCTTCGACGCGGCGGCCGAAGGGGGCAGCCCGCCGAGCAGCCGCGACGACGACGGCGTCACCGTGCACGTGCGCGAAGAGGTCGGCCCCTACGACGTCGCGGTGATCGAGTCCGAGGATCCGAACGCGCTCGTGCTCTGGCTGCGTGAGAACGGCTTCCGCGTGACCACGCCGATGGAGCCCTACATCGCCGAGTACACCTCGGAGGGCCTGAAGTTCCTCGCGCTTCGACTGCAGCCCGATCGCAAGGTCAACGAGATCGCGCCCTTCCGCATGACGCTGCCGGGCACCTCGCCGGTGCTCCCGCTGCGCATGACCGCGCTCGCGGCGGAGCCCGAGATGGGCATCGTGGTGTTCGTGCTCGGTCAGCAGCGCTACGAAGGTGCGAACTGGCCGAACCTCGAGGTGCCCGACGACTACCTCGTCTTCGACTGGGCGACCTACCGCCACAACTGGACGGCGGCGGTCGCGAGGGTGGTCGACGAGGCGGGCGGCCAAGGCTGGGTGACGGAATCAGCCGGCACCACCGCGGACTACGTGCGCACGCTCGAGAACACCTCGCCCGCCGACGAAGATCAGGCGGAGGCGGTCACCGCGCTGCTCGAGCTGATGCGTCCGTATCCGTACATGTCGCGCCTCTACACCCGCCTCTCGGCGGAGGAGATGATCTCGGATCCGATCTTCCGGCGCTCGGCGGGCGGCGACGTGCCGCGCTGGCGAGAGCTGCCGAGCCGCGACGGCGTGATGGAGTGCTGGTGGGGCGGCGACGACGCGCGGGAGGCCGCATCGCCCTGCGACTTCGCGGCGTGTGGTGCGGGCGGGCGTTGTGCCGAGGTCACGACGGGCGGTACCGGCGCGGGTCGCATCGCGGGCTGCGCGTGTGTGCCCGGCGCGACGGCGCGCACGACGGTGGCGCCCGACGGAAGCGCGACGGTCGCGTGTCAGGACATGCGTATGTCCTTCCTCAACCCCGGCGATCGCGAGACGCCGGACGCGACGCCGCTCCCCGATCCGTGCGTCGGCTTCGACTGCGGCGCCGGCACCTGCGTCGCGATGAACATGACGCCGACCTGCGTGTGCGATGCGGGCCTCGTCGCGATCGGCAGCATCGACGCCGAGACCGGCACGCGCAGCACGACCTGTGTGGCGCCGCGTCGTCCCATCCCCGCGCGCTTCTACGATCAGCGTCTGCCCGAGCGGCCGCTCGAGCTCCCGAGCGGGCGTGACATCGAGATGCTGCCCGAGCCCACTCTCACGGGCGGCGGCGGGTGTGCGGCGG
>CALJLK010000512.1 GCA_937982655.1 uncultured Sandaracinus sp. | reverse complement strand
GCCTCCCCCAAAACACGCGGCTCCGTTGAAGAACGAGGTTCTTCAACGGGCTGCTGGGGAGTTCACTCCCCAGAAGTCGGCGCAGCCGACCAGCAACACCGATCTGTAGAAGGAGATCCACCGAACCGAGCCCACCATGCCGCGGTGTTCCGCCGCGGTGGCGATTGGTCTTCCATGCTTCCCCACGCCCGATGCTCTTCGGTGGCGCCGCACATGGTGCGACCGATCACCAGAGCGACCCGAGGGTCTGCCGCTTGCACCATGTGCGGCGCCATGGGTGATCGGACGCGGTCCTTCGCGAGAAGTCGGTTCGGTGGCTCTCCTCCTGCGGATCGGTCGGTGACGACGACCGAGACGTCGCGCTCCCCAGTTCACGCTCTCGTTCACGCTCCCGCTCGAGAGGCGCGCGCATGAGCTTCTGGGACAAGCTCAAACGGTTCTTCGGCGGCGGCGACGACGACCTCGATGTGAAGGTCCGCGAGGTCGCGCTCGGCTTCGTCGACGCGGGCGAACAGTTCAGCGCGACCGGCGTCGCATCACGCGCGGTCGGCATCGCGGAGCCCTCGCTGCGCAAGGAAGCCGAAGCGCGCCTGCACGCGCTCTTCGAACGCGGCGGTTTGCCCGGCTACACGCGCACCGCGATCGTGGGGATGTGGCTCTACCATCCAGAAGGCCTCGTGGTCGACGCGGCCACCATCGTCGGCGCCGCCTTCGGTGGCACCGGCGCGCCTACGTCGAGCACGAGCACGCCGAGCAGCGGCGGATGGAAGCCGCCCAAGGAGCGCGCGAGCACCGATCCCTACGACACCTCGGGCACGCTCACGCTCACCCCCGAGCAGCTCCGCGAGCGCGCGAAGAAGATCGTGCCCTGGCGCACCGCGTGGATCGGGCGCGTCGACGTGATCCCGCCCGCGAGCGACGAGCGCACCGCGCTGATCGACCGCGGCCTCGTGCTGCGCGGCCTGCTCACGCAGGAAGACCTCGACGAGATCCACCGCATCGGTGACCTCTGGCTCGAGCACCACGACTCGGCCCGCATGGCGCACGCGTCCGGCAAGAAGAACGCGGACGAGGCGATCGAGGCGCGGCGACGCGAACGCGCGGAGAAGAAGGCGGCGAAGAAAGCCGAAGCGGCGAAGAAGAAGGCCGCGCGCGCGGAGGCGATCGCGACGCGGCGCGCGACGGACGTGATCTTCCTCGGCGAAGGCGTCTCGTCGCAGCTCCACGATCGGCGCGCGGAGATCGAGCGCCTCGAAGCGTTCGGCCTGCCGGTGATCGTCACGCCCGAGCAGCTCGCGGCGCACCTCGGCGTCACGGTTCCGCGCCTGCGCTGGCTCGCGTTCCATCAAGAGGCCGCGCAGACCACCCACTACGTGCAGTTCGAGGTACCCAAACGTACGGGTGGCACCCGCGTGCTCGCGGCGCCCAAACCGAACGTCGCGGCTGCTCAAACGAAGATCCTGGAGACGATTCTCACGAAGATCCCGCTCGACGAGGCCGCGCACGGCTTCGTGACCGGCCGCTCCACCGTCACCAACGCGCGCCCCCACCAGGGCCGCGACCTCGTCATCAACCTGGATCTCTCGGACTTCTTCCCGAGCGTCACCTTCCCCCGCGTGCGCGGCGTGTTCCGCTCCTTCGGCTACAGCCCCGCCGTCGCCACGATCCTCGCGCTGCTCTGCACCGAGAGCCCGCGCCGCACGCTCAGCTACGACGGTCGCACCTACCAGGTCGCGGTGGGCCCGCGCGCGTTGCCGCAAGGCGCGTGCACGAGCCCCGCGCTCTCGAACCTCGTCGCGCGCAAGCTCGACCGACGCTTGCGAGGCCTGTCGAAGAAGCACGGTTTGACCTACACGCGTTACGCGGACGATCTCACGTTCAGCACCGGCTCCGAGAAGCGTTCGGAGCTCGGGATGATGCTCGCGCGCATGCGGCACGTGATCGAGGACGAAGGCTTCGCGCTGAACCCGAAGAAGGTCCGCGTGCAGCGCAAGGGCGGCCGCCAGACGGTGACCGGCATCGTGGTCAACGAGCCGACCAAGCTCGGCCTTCCCCGCGCGGAGGTGCGCCGCCTACGCGCGATCCTCCACGCCGCGAAGGCCGAGGGACTTCAATCGCAGAACCGCGAGAATCACCCGGACTTCCGCGCGCACCTCGCAGGCAAGATCGCGTACCTCGCGATGATCGATCCCGCGCGCGCGAAGCCGCTGCGCGAAGCGCTCGAGGCGTGCCGGAGTTGAGCCTCTCGACGCGGTCGTGGGGTCTCGCGGGTCGAGCACTCACTCCACGCAGCGTGGGCAATCCGGGGCCGCGCCGGCCCGGCGCCGCCCGAAACCGTTGGGTAGCTCACCGCTTCTCGTGATCGATTCGTGGTGGCCAGCGCTCCGTGTCGCTTCGTCGGCGGGCCGGCACGAAGCATGGGTCCTCAGACGCGCGAGAGCGTCGCGAGCCAGCGCTGCACGAGGGTCCGCCGCTCCGCGGCGTGAGGCCGGTCGCGGAGGAAGTCGGCGAAGGCCTTCGCGCCCGGCGGGCCGAAGCGACGCACCGCCGCGTTCATCACGCGAAGCCACGCGAAGGCTTCCTCCTCGTCCCCCTGCCCGCGAAGAAAGACCTCGAGCTCGGGGCCCACGATCCCGATCAGGTCCACGTCGTCGGCCGCGAAATGCAACGCGCGCGCGAGCTCGTCGAGCCCGCCGCGTCGCAACAAGAGCGCGAGCTCCGCGGCTTCGGCGTGGACCGAGCGCGGTTCGCCGTCCGCCGGGCGCACGTGCGCCACGAGCACTCGCAGCAACTCGACGCGGACCTCGGTCGTCGCTTCGGGATGGATCGCCTCGACGCCCGCCTCCAGCTCGTGGGGTGCGTGGCCCGTCGTCAGCGAGGCCTCCGCGAGGGCCCGCGCCGCGACGACCTGCGCGTCGTCGTCGAGCGCGCGAAGGAGCGCCGCCCAAGGGAGCGGGGGGCGCGACGGCAGACGCGGCACGACGGGCGCGCTGCCGAAGAAGCGGGCCAGGAGCGTCGGGCTCAGTGCGAGGCCCCGTACGGTCGCGGGCCCGATCCGAGGATGGTGTGCGACGAAGCGGGCGAGGCGATCTCGTTCACACGTCGGCTCGTTCGACGCGCAGAGCATCTCATCCGCCGTTCGCGGGTCGGCGTGGACCCCGCCGGACAGCAGGGGCACCCAGTCTTCGAGCGAGATCCCGTAGGGCGCGCGCGGTGTGGAGTCCGCGGCGGGCAGGGTGGAGACGACGTGCACGAGCACGCGAAGGCGCACCGAGCCGGCGAGCGAAGACCATCCGGCGCGCACGAGCTCCGTCAGCTCGGACGGCACGTCCTCGCGATCGTCGACGAGCGCGAAGATCGTGTGCTCGAGCTCGAGGCACGCCGACGCGATCCGGTCGTCGAGGGGCGTTGCATCGTCGGCGACCGCGTCGCGTGCGCGAAGCGCGCGCAACAGCAGGTCGCGCCGCCAGCCGGGTGGTCTCCGTCGCTGCGGGGCGCGTCGCTCCAACGACCAGAGCCCATGGCTCCCGACGTCGTGGAGGTACGCCGCGTAGCTCGCGAGCGCGTCGCGCGGGACCGCGGTCGGATCGACGGACGCGAAGCGACGCGCGCGCGCGATCGAGTGCGCGCGACCGAGCTCGAGCAGCACGTCGGTCTCTCCGTTCGTCGGGCGCGCAGGAGGCTGTGGCGCGGGGGCCCAGAACACCCGCAGCACACCTCGATCGTTCGGGCTCCGCTCGCGCGAGTCGTGGGGGGACGGCTCGATGCCGAAGTGCACCTCGCGTGTGCGCGGCGGAGGAAAGACGTGCGTCACGACGATCGCAGCGAGGGTCTCGCACACGTGCTCGCGCAGCGGCTCCGACGTCGATCGCGACGCGAGCAGCTCGAGCGCGGACGCGATCCCCTCCAGCTCCTCGACCGCCCGCTCCGCGGCGAAGCTCTCCGGACGAATCCCGAGCAACTCGAAGCGAATCGGCACGTCACGGCCGCAGACCGCGCGCGCCGCCGCGTGCGTGCGAGCGATCGCCGGGTGCGCGTGCAGCCGCGGCGCGCGACGTCCCGGCGCCACGACGAGCTCCACGCCGGCCGCGTTCACGTTCGAGCCGCAGCCGCCCCCCAGGGCCACGAGCAGCAGCAACAGCGCGCTTCGCATTCTCTCGTTCTCCTCGACGTGTCGCGATGAAGTCGATCTCGTCGCCGACCAACGAACGCACCACCCTCGCGCCGCTTACGGCTCCCTCATTCGATCCGCGTCGGCAGGCGCGTCGATCCGCCCCAACACCAGGTCGAGCCGTCCGCGATCGTCGCGCAGGCGCCGTCGGTTCCGACCCCGAGCGCAGTCGCCCCCTCGAGCCCGTGCGCCTGATACGGCGTCGGTGCGCTGCTGCGCCCGTAGTAGTCGCCGAGCACGCCGGCTCCCCAGCACCACACCGTCCCGGTCGCGAGCCTCGCGCACGCGCGTTCGTCGCCGGCGCCGATCTCCACCACGTCGACCAGCTCCGCGACCGGACGCGCCTGCGCGTGATCCTCGCTCGTGCCGTCACCGAGCTGCCCCATGTTCCCCCGGCCCCAGCAGCTCACCACTCCGTCGACGCCGAGCGCGCACGCGACGCGACGACCGGCCGCCACCGCGACCGCCCGAGAGACGCCCTCGACGAGCGTCGGCACGCGCACGTGGTCGAAGGCGTCACGGCCCCAGCACGAGACCGCGCCGTCTTCGACGATCGCGCACGTCCAATGCTCCTGCGTCGCGATGCGGCGTGCACCTTCGACCGGCACGAGCTGGGGAGTCGGCGAGCCGCTCGGTGGTCCGGACGCGAAACCCAAACCACCGCGCGGAGCGTCGCTCGGCGCGGGCTCGAGCGCGGCGAAGGGACCCTCGGGGCTCGGCCGCGGCGTCGCGACGGTGCCCGCATCGGGCGCCGCCGCGCTCGGTGCAGGCGACTCGACACCGCGCAGGCCTCCGCTCGGCGGAAGGCTCGCGGGTCGCTCTGGCACGCCTCGACCGAGCTGCCCGAGCGTGTCGCTGCCCCAACACCACACACGACCGCGCGTGTCGACCGCGCACGTGTGCAGCTCTCCCGCCGCGGCGTCGACGACGTCGCGTAGCTCCGACACGAGCACGGGCACCGAGGACGACTCACGCCGCCCATCGCCGAGCTGACCGAATCTGCCCCAGCCCCAACAGCTCAGCTCGCCGGAGTCGAGGATCGCGCACGTGTGGCGAGCTCCCGCGACGACCGCACGTGCCACACCGACGAGCATCACGCGGCGTGGCACCGCGATCTGCGCTTCGCCTTCGACGCCACACTGTCCCTCCGCGTTGCGTCCCCAACACCAGACTTCGCCTCCTCCGCGAAGCTCGCACGCGTGACCTTTGCCGATGGCCAACCGCTGCGTCGGCGCAGGAGCTGGCGCACGAAGGTCGGCCTCGTTCGCCGACGAGTCGTCGCCGGTGGTCGTGTCGCTGCCGGGGACGGTCGGATCGGGAGTCGACGGGGTGCAGGCCGACAGGAGCGCGGCGATGGCGAGTGGGATGGAGCGCATCGTTCTTCCGGTGGTGAGCGTCGTGCGGGAGCGGGGCACCGACGCCCCACACCCCTGAATGTTCACACGCTCCGGTTACGGCTCGTGCGCGCGGGGTCGTTCGCGCGCGAACCGAGAGTGAACGCCCCTCCCGATCGCGTGTCCGATCGACGATGCTCTCTTCATGCATCGCGCGCTTCCTTTCCTCCTCACGTTCGCGCTCGTCGCGTGTGGCGACGACGACGCTCCGGCTTCGGACGCCGGCTCCGATGCAGGCCTCGACGACGCCGCGCCGCCGCTCGACGCCGGACCGAGCTGCACGGTGGGGCTGTGGGATCCGCTCGGCGACGATCTGCATCAATGGCCGGACCCGACCCTGCTCCGCGAGGATTCCTCGCGCGCGACGGGACATTCGCTCTTCTTCGACGAGACGCGTTTTGCTCCGCTGTTGACCCGCTTCGCGGGCTACGCGCCGATCTTCACGGAGGACCTCTCGGAGCTCGACGGCTTCGGCAGCACCTCGGGGATCTTCTTCCGCTTCGGGCGCGCGTTCGACGAGGAGGCGCTGCCGAGCGGGCTCGAGACCGCGGAGGCGGACGCAGGGGTCGGCCTCGCGATCCTCGGCGACGATCCGCTTCTGGTACCGGTGGAGACGGAGACCACGGACGGCGGCGCGACGCTGATGATGCGCCCGCTGCGTCCGCTCCCGCAGCGCACGTGGGTGGTCGCATTCGTCACGCGCGCGCTCACGGACGCGGCGGGCGGCTGCCTCGAGCCCTCCGACGGGACCGCCGCGCTGCTCGACGATCCCGACGCGCGCACGTCCGAAGCGCTCGAGACGTTGAGCACGCTCGGCGTCGACACCACGCAGCTCGTCGCGCTCTCCGTCTACCCGGTCGGCACCCTCGTCGACGCATCGCTCGCGGTGGCGGCGGACGTCGCGACGCTCGCCCCCACGCCGACCACCGCGCCCACCTGCACCGACGAGGCGCTCTTTCGTCGCTGCGAGCTCGCGTTCGAGGCGATCGACTACCGGGACGAAGACCGCATCCACCGCGGTGTATCGCGCGAACGCACGCACGTGCTGCCCGTGACGGTGTGGCTCCCACTCGAAGGCGAAGGCCCGTTTCGCACGATCGTCTGGGGCTCCGGGCTCGGCTCGGGCCGCGACCAGGGCAATCGCCTGGCGGGCTTCGCGGCGCCGCGCGGCTTCGCGACGATCGCGATCGACGCCGTCTCGCACGGACAACATCCCGACGTGGCGGGCGAGAGCGACGACACCCTCGCGACCACGCTCCGGTTCTTCACCATCGGCGACCTCGAGGAGCGCGCGCTCTTCCCGCTGCGTCTACGCGACAACTTCCGCCAGAGCGCGTGGGAGAAGCTCCAGCTCGTGCGCCTCGTTCAAACCGGGATCGATCTCGACGGAGACGAGGTCTCCGATCTGGATCCCGAGAGCCTCGCGTACCTCGGCGTCTCGCTCGGCGGGATCATGGGCCCCGAGCCGCTCGCACTCAGCGGCGCGTTCGATGCGGCGGTGCTCGTGGTGCCAGGCGGCCGCGTGTCGTCGATCATCGGCGAGAGCGAGCTCTTCGGGAGCCTCACGCGGCTCCTGCGTCCGCGCGGCACCACGGACGGCGACGTCGACCGCTTCTTCCCGGTGCTGCAGACCTTCCTCGACCCGGGCGACGCGACGGTGTGGGGGCGCCACGTGCAGGTGGAGCGTCTGGTGGGTGACGCGTCTCCCGACGTGCTCGCCGGTGTCGCGCTCGACGACGAGGTCGTCCCCAACGTCGCGTCGTGGACCCTGATGCGCGCGATGGAGCTGCCCCTCGTGGGCGCGGAGCTGCGGCCCGTCGTCGGCATCACGAACGTCGCCGCGCCTGCGACGGCGAACGGAACCGGAGGCCGCACCGCGGGCTTCTTGCAGTTCGACGTGGTGCGCGATGGAGAGACCGTCGAGGTGGCGACCCACGACAACGTGGGCGACTCCGAGCAGGGTCTGCACGCGTGGCTCACGTTCCTCGAGACACACTTCGAGGACGGGCGCGCGGTGATCGAGGATCCCTACGTGGCGACGGGGCTGCCGCACGCAGAGTGAGCGCGCTTCGAGGAGCGCAACGAGGTACGTGCTCCGTCGCGAGGCACGTGCTCCGTCGCGAGGCACGTGCTCCGTCGCGAGGCACGTGCTCCGTCGCGAGGCGATGTCCATCCGAACGCGGCTCGGTCCGAAGCGCGGCTGAGCTCGAAGTCGACGGTGATCGGCTCTCAGGGCTCGACGAACTGGAACCACGACGGGTGGGTCAACGTCGACTGCCGATTCATCATGAAGGCTTCGGAGACCACGACACGGAGGTTGCCGCCCGCCACACAAGCGGGCATGCGTCCGGGCACCCCCGTGACTCTCGGGCATCCAGCGTCGTCGAGGAAAGGGAGATCTTGACAGCGAATGAGCTCATCGGCGTCGTGCTCGTAGGACCACGCGAGCTCGGTACGCTCGAGGGCGCCGTTCCCGTTCAAGTCGGCGATCACCTCGACGCGAAGATCGAAGTCCACGTTGGCGACCGGCGGGACGTCGATCCCTCCCGGGCTGCGGCCCGCGTCGTCGAGCCGATAGAAGCCGATGGCTTGTTCGACCACCTCCATCGGGTTGTTCTCGTCCGGCAGCAGGCGCATCACGCGGACCTCCACCGCAGAGCGACGAAGCGGCACGGGGAGATCGCAGAAGCGCACCTCCACCGCCGCACCGGAGAGCTCGGGATCGCGAATCGGCGTGAAGTCGGTGTTGTGGGGGAACAACTCCGGTCCCGTCGTGCAGGCGTCGTCGAGCGTCCAGGTGTGGTCTCCCGCGGAGAACCCTTCCATGTCGTCGAAATCGGCGAAGAAGTCGATCGAAGGGAGCCCGAGGTTCGCGTTGGTGCGCGGCCGAACGGCGTTGGGCATCCGAAGGTCGAGGTTCGACGTCCCGAGCGGATCGAAGACCGCGACCGCTTCGTTCCGCCGCTGGGTTCCGTCTCGGTTCGCGCGCGTCAGGAAGATGTGGGTGCGGTCGATCACGTGCGGCGAGAAGCCGCGCAACCGAAGCTGGAGGTCACAGCCCTCTTCCTGCGTGAACTCGTCTCCGTGAACGATGGAGCAGCCTGCGAGCGCGAGCAGAAGAATGAGCGACAGCGTCTTCATCAGAACCTCACCCGAAGCTCGGCCTCGCAGCCGCTCGCCCCGCATCCCGCCGACGCCTCGACGGGCGCCTCGTCCGTCGAAGACCCGCCCCCGAGCAAGACCATCACGAGCCCGGTGACGGTCACCGCCGCGCCGCCGAAGAGCAGCGCGTCGGTGGTGCGCGCGAGGCGCCGTCCTCGGTTGGAGTTCGCGTCCGCGTCGTAGCCGACGATGCACCGACCATCGGGGCAATTCTCGTCGAGCTCGTCGTACTGCGAGTTGGCGAGCACTCCGGTCACCACGCCCGTGATCAACATCGCGACGCCCGCTCCACCGACCACGAGGCCGGTCTTGAAGAGGCCGCTTCGATCCGCGGCATCCGCACGGCGGCGCTGCTCCTCTTCCCGACGACGCGCCTCTTCCGCCTCGCGTGCGAGACGCGCCTGTTCCTCTTCGAGGCGCTGCCGCTCCGCGGCCTGCGCGTCACGCTCCGCCCGCTGCTGCTCCACGCTGCGCAGCATCGCTTGGTGCCGCGCGCGGAGCGCCGGGCCGTCCTCGAGGTCCGGGCTCGCGTCGAGGTACACCCCGAGCGTGCGCGTCGCGTCCTCGAGCATGCCGGCGTCGCGGTAGGCGAGGTACGCGTTGAACAGCAACGACGCGCGTCGCGAGAGCTCGTACGCGCTCTCGAACTCGCGCGCGGCCTCCGTGAAGCGCCCTTCGGCGTAGAGCGCTTGCCCGATCCGGAAGCGCGAGCGCGCGGCCTCGTCGTCGAGCCCCTCCGTGCGCATCGCGCGCGGGTCGTATTCGCTGCCTGCCCCCTCCGCCGGTTCGCCGTCGGGCGGCGCGCCCTCCGCGGGTGTGGTGGTCGGCGCTTGCGCGACCGCCGTGCTGGTCAGGAGCAATGAAAGCCACAACCCACGCGTCATCGAGTGTCCCCTCATCCGATGGGGTCAGCCTACACGTCGCGCGCGGCGCGTGCCTCATTCATGCACACCCGCTCGAACGCGATGGTACAGCGACGCCATGCAGCGACGCGACGTCGTGCAGCGACGTGTAGCGGCCGAAGATCGTTTCGCTCAGCGACGCGCGCTCCACGTGCCCGTGAAGTCGCCGCCGATGAGGGAGCCTTCCCACGTGCCGGGCGTGAGGCTTCGGTTGCTCACGATCGGGGCGCTGCCCTTCAAGCTCACCACGTCGAGGTTGAGGCGTGCGTCGTTGAGCGCGTCGACCAGGGGATCGGCGAGCGTGCGCACGAAGCCGTTGCACGCGGAGGTCGCGAGGGCGTCGGCGTCCGCGGGCCGGATGAAGTCGAGCCCGAGGCTGCGCGCGAGATCGGCCGCGATGTTGCCGGCTTCGTTGCAGATGACACCGCCGAAGCCGATGAGCATCTCCTCTGCGGTGTCGTAGCGACCACCGGTCGCGCGCTCGATCACGGCGTCGACGGCCCACGCGATGATCGCGCCGATGCCGACGTTCAGGTCGTGGCGCTCGATGTAGAAGGTGCCGCAGAGCGCGCGCGCGTCGTACTCGCGCGGGGTGAAGCTCCAATCGATGATGTCTTCCGGGTTCCCGCGGACGCGCAGGCCGTCGTAGGTGAACTCGACCTCGGTCCATTGGTTCTGGCCGCGGTAGACGTCGACCGCACCGCCGTCCCAGAGCGTCATTTGCTCGGTCACGAGCCAAGTCGAGAGGATGTCGTTGAGCGCGGCGATGCCGCCCATCGCGCGCACTACCGAGGAGGGCACGTTGTCGACGATCCAGTCGCGCAGCAGCTCCCAGAGGCGATCCTCGATGAAGCCCGGCAGGCCCGTGAAGTCGGGCGCGGGGCCGCTGCCGGAGAAGAAGCGGAAGGGGGCGGCGACCGCGGCGAGCAGCGAGTCGAGCCAGCCGGGGAGCGCCTCACGGAAGTTGTAGGTGCTCGACACCTCCCACACCCGCGGCGACGTCAGCACCGGGTGGACGACGTCGCACTCGCTGCGATCGATGCACTCGCCGGCCTCGCAGAGCAGCCCCGCCGGGCAGTCCTCGTCCGCGATGCAGCGATCGTCGGGCGGCACGCAGGTACCCTCCGCACCGCAGATGGTGCCCAGCGGGCAGTCCGCGCTGCGCGTGCAGATGCAGCGGCCGTCGACGGAGCACATCAGCCCGTCGGGGCAGGTCATTCCGTCGAGGCAGGTCCGCGGGATGCGCGGGTCGGGCGTGCAGCGACCGGCGATGCAGAGGAATCCGTCGCCACACTCGGGATCGAACTCGCAGACGTCGCCGGTTCCGTCGCCGGGCGCGACGCAGACGCCGTCGCGACACTCGTTCGGGAAGGGGCACTCGCCGCACGAGCTGGTCGGCGGGATGCAGATGCCGACCTCGCAGACGAAGTCACCCGGGCAGTCGTCGTCGAAGATGCACTCGCCCATCGGCTCCGGCACGGCGCCGTCCGGCAACGGTCCCGCGTCCGGTCGACGACGCGGCGGTACGCAGACCTGCGCCTCGCAGACGAAGCCCGCGTTGCAGTCTCGGTCGTCGTAACACTCGGGCTCCTCGCGCGGCGCGAGCCCGGTGTTGCTGCCGCAGCCGGCAGAGAAGAGCGGGACGAACGTGGCGACGAAGGCAAGGAAGGCGAAGGAGCGACGCATCGTGAACCGAGCTTACTCGATGAAGGGCGGGGCGATCGAGTCGGCGACCTTCCATCTCCGTCGTCGGTGACACGAACGTCACGTGGGCTTCTTGCCCGTCGGCGGGGTCAGCCACCGACTTCGCGACGAGGCGCGACCCGCGAGCCGCATGTCCCGCAGAACCCCGTCTTGATCCCGGGACGAGCGGGCTCGCATCATCCCCGCGTGACCCCGAGCGTGCTCCTCCTCGACGACGATGCTGCGTTCCGTGGTCTCGTCCGACCCGCGCTCGAAGCGCGAGGGCTGACGGTGCTCGAAGCGCGCAAGGGACGCGACGCGCTGCACCTGCTCGCGACGGGCGACCCGTCGGTGCTGGTGGTCGACGGGCTCTTGCCGGACACCACGGGACTGCGCTGGATCGAGAAGATCCGCGAACAAGGCGTGACGCTCCCGATCGTGTTCGTTTCCGCGTTCTATCGGGATCTCGACTCGTACAAGCGCCTGAAGGAACAGCTCGCGTGCGCGGACGTGCTCTACAAGCCGCTCTCGCCCGACGAGCTCGCGGCGCGCGTCACCGCGCTCACGTTGGTGAGCCCCGCCCAGCGCGCGCACGATCGGCAGTCGGTGCTCGAGATCGATCTCTCGGAGATCGACGACCTCGGCACGCCGGACGACGAAGCGGTCTCGGAGGATGTCCTGGTCGAGCCGACCTACGACACCACGCAGAATTCGGCGCGCTCCTACGACGAGCTCGTCGCGACCTACCGCAAGGGTCTGCCGCGACAGCTCGAGCGTGCGGTGGCCGCGTGTGAGTCGGCGCGCGAGCGCCCGAGCGTGCTCGCCGGCATCCGCGAGGCGATCCGACACGTGCACGATCTCGCGGGTGCGGCGGGGAGCTTCGGCTTCGACGCGATCGGCACCGCGGCCGCCGCGGTGGAGCTGGAGCTGCGACGCCTCGACGAACGGAAGAACCCCGATTGGGCGGCTTTCGAGTCTGCGCTCGAGGTGCTCCGACGCGGCGCGGAGGGCGCGGCCGACACCACGCAGGTCGGCGTGTCGCTCCCCGACGCGAGCTCGCGCCTCCTCGGTCCGCGGGTGCTCGTGGTCGACGACGATCCGGCGCTCGTCGACTACTTCACCGGCGCGCTCGCGCAGACCCTCGCGAGCTTCGTACCCTGCACCTCGAGCGAGGAGCTCGACGCGATCGACCTCGGCTCGATCGGCGCGGCGTTCGTCTCGATCCCGTTCGAAGGACCCGAAGGCGCCGCGCGCACGATCGCGCGTCTTCGTCAGGTTCGACCCGAGCTGCCCGTCGCGACCCTCGCGCTCGAAGACTCGTGGGAGATCCGCGACGAAGCGATGGCGACCGGCGCGGATCTCTTCCTCGCGCACCCGGTCGACGATCGCGATCTGCGCCGCGCGATGCTGCGGCTCGACGCGATGCGCCCGGTGACGCTGCGCGTGGCGGTGATGGAAGCCCCCGAGCTCGCGCGGGAGCTGCGCGGGCGCGGCTTCGACGTGCACGAGCACCCGAGCGCATCGTCGTTGCTCGCGTCGTTCGTGCGCGAGCGACCGCACGTGGTGCTCGTGAGCGGCAACGAGCCGCTCGCGGCGGTGCGCACGGTGCGGATGGCCGACGGCGGCGACGAGACCGCGATCCTCGTGACGGCGGGCGGCGGCGCCGACGCGCTCTCCGCCGGCGCGGACGCGATCGTGCCGCTTGGCCCGGCGCGCGCGAACGTGATCGCAGCGTTCGCTCGACGCATGGCCGCGCGGCGGGTGCGCGGCATCGATCCGGCGTCGGGACTGCCCGGTCGCGCGGAGCTGCTCGATCTGCTGCACGCGAAGCTCGGCGAGACGCGTCGACGCGCGCGCGCGTTCACGGTCGCGGTGATCTCGCTGCGCGACTTCGACGACCACGTGGCGCGTCACGGCACCGGCCTCGGCGAGCGCATGGTCGGCGCGGTCGGTCAGCTCCTCGCGACACGCTTTCGCGTGGAGGACATCCGCGGTCGTTGGTGCGACGGCGTGCTCGTGGCGGGCTTCGCGGAGACCAACGCGGGGACCATCGCGCCCGCGGTGCGGCGTTTCCAATCCGAGGTGCGACAGCTCGCGTTCCACGGCGAGCGCGAGCGCGTGAAGATTCTGGTCGACGTGGGCCTCGCGTCGTCCCCGACCGATGGGGACGACCTGCGCACGCTCCTGCTCGGTGCCGAAGCGCGCCTCGCGCGCGCGACCGCGACCGACGGCGGCACGCTCGCGTTCGGTTGAGCGATGCGAGCGCGTCGGGGAACCTCCCGACGGGTTCCGGACGAGGCGCCCCGACTCGGCGATATCGGCGCGGGCGCCGACTGCGTATCCTTCGGTCATGAGTCGAGCTGCGACGGGGGAGAGTCGGAGTCACGACAGCGGAGCCGCCGGACGACAGGCGGCACGCGAAGCGATCGAGCGGCTCGGGTGCGCCCCGGACGCGATGCTCGTCTTCGCGACCGCGGGTCACGATCAAGAACCGCTGCTCGCGGCGATTCGAGACGAGGCCCCGAGGGCCGCGCTCGTCGGCTGCACCGGTGCGGGCGTGATCACGCGCAGCGGCTCCGACGAAGGCACCCACTCCGTCGCGGTGCTCGCGATCGCGTCCGAACGAGCTCGCTTCGAGGCGCTCTTCGAGGAGGGCTTCTCGCACGACGCCGAAGCGCTCGGCGAACGGCTCGGCGCACAGGTCGCCGCGCACGATCGCCCGCGCGCGCTCTTCGTCTTCCCGGACGGCCTCACCGGAAACACCTCCGCGTTCGTGCGTGGCCTCGAGCGCACCGCGCCGCCCGAGCTGCTCGTGTTCGGTGGCGCGGCAGGCGAGCTCATGCAGCTCACGCGCACGTACCAGTACGCGGGCCCACGCGTCGCGAGCGATTCCGTCGCGGCGCTCCTCGTCGAGGGCGACCTCCGCTTCGAGACCGAGGTCAGCCACGGCTGCCGACCGCTCGGTCTCGAGCACGTCGTCACGCGCGCGAGCGGCGGCACCGTGTTCGAGCTCGACGGCCGCCCCGCGTGGGAGGTCCTGCGCGAGTACGTCGACGAGCCCCGCGAGACGTTCAGCTCCTACGACGTGCCGTACCTCGCGCTCGCGCAGCACCTGCGCGACTTCGACGCAGACGTGATCCGCGTGCCGCTCGGCTGCGACTCCGCGACGGGCGCGCTCTTCTTCCCCGGCGAGCTCCCCGAAGGCGAGACCGTCGTGATGGCGCGCCGCGACGAGGACGACGTGATCGCGCGTGCGGTCGACGCGAGCCGAACGCTCGCGAAGCGCGGCCGGCCGGTGTTCGTGCTCCAAGCCGATTGCACGGGTCGTGGTCGCCTGCTCTTCGGCGACTCCGTGACCGAGCGCGTGATCACCCCCGTGCAGCACGGCTTCGCCGACGACGTGGCGTGGCTCGGCTTCCACTCCTACGGCGAGCTCGCGCCGCTCGGTGGGCACGTCCGTTTCCACAACTACACGATGGCGCTCTGCGCGGCTTACGACGTTTGAGCTTCCGATCCTCTTTCGATTCTTCGCCATCTTCGTCGCCAGCCTTCGCACCCTTCGTTCGCCTTCCGTTCGTTCCGCGTCGCCCGCGGCTCGCCACGCGACGCTCTCTGGTCCACGAAACACGTCCCGCCATGTCCACCGATCGCGACGAGCTTCTCCGCCGGAACCGCGCGCTCTCCGAGCAGGTGAAGCTCTTCGTGCGCACCGAGCAGCGGCTCAACCGCGTGCAGCGCGGGATGGAGACGCAGCTCCGACGCATCGCGGAGCTCGCCGACATGGCGCTCGCCGCGAGCACCGCGCGTGACGAGACCGACGTGCTCGACCGAGCGCTCGCGCTGCTCCTCGCGCTCTTCCCCTACGATCAGGCGGTCGCGTTCCTCGTCGACGAGTCCGACGTCTTGCGCGCGACCCGCGTCGCCGCCGTCGAAGGCCGGCTCGGCGACGCCACGGAGCGCGTGCGCGCGCGACCCACCGCGGGCTCCGTCCGAGACCTCCCGGCGCGACCGAGCACGGCCGACGCCGAGCTCCTCGCGGCGCCGCTCGCGTGCGCGACGGAGCTCTTCGCACCCACGGCTGCGGTGACGTCGTGGCTCGCCCTCCCGCTGCACGCGGCCGGACGCGTCGTCGGCCTCCTCCTCGCGCGCAAGGCGAGCGCCCACGTGCCCTACGCGGAGCCGCTGCCCTCCGACACCGACGCGCCCTTCCTCCTGCTCGTCGCGAGCCACGTCGAGCACGCGCTCGAGAGCACCCGCCTGCGCTCGCGTCTGCGCACGGTGCTCGAGCACCTCCCCGACGCGATCTTCGTGCTCCGCAACGGGCGCGTGGTGTCGAGCAACCGCGCCGCGCACCGCATGCTCGCCTGCCTACCCGACGACGTCGTGGAGGGTCGGCTCTTCACGGAGCTCGTCCCCGCCGAGGATCGCGAGCTCTACCGCGACCTCGAAGGCGACGTCGCGCGCGAGGGCTCGCTGCGCCTGCTCGATCGACGTCTGATGGATCGACACGGCGCGACGCACCCGGTGGAGATCGCCGCGCTCCCCCTGCGCTTCGAGGGTGCGCCCGCGATGCTGGTGCTCGCGGAGGACGTCACGGAGCGCATGCGGATGCGCACCGAGCTCGCGCTCACCGAGCGCCTCGCCACCGTCGGCTCGCTCGCGGCGGGCGTCGCGCACGAGGTGAACAACCCCCTCACCTTCGTGCTCTTCCACCTCGAGCGCCTCGCGGGGCGCGTGCCCGACGAGCTCCGCGAGAGTGCGCGCGCCGCGCTCGACGGCGCGACCCGCATCCGCGACATCGTCCGCGATCTGCAGACCTTCGCGCGCGACGAGAGCCCGAACACCGAACCGGTCGACGTGCACGACGTGTTGGAGAAGGTGCTCTCGCTCGCCGCCGCCGAGCTCCGCTACCGCGCGCGGATCGTGCGCGACTACCACGCCTCGCGCTTCGCGAGCGCGAACGCGGGACGCCTCGCGCAGGTCGCGCTCAACCTCGTGATCAACGCCGCGCAGGCGATGGAGGGTGGCGCCGAACGCCACGAGCTCCGCGTCGCGACTCGTGACGAAGCCGACCGCGTGGTGCTCGAGATCTCCGACACGGGTCGCGGCATCGCGCCCTCCGATCTCTCGCGGATCTTCGATCCCTTCTTTTCCACCAAAGCGGTCGGCAGCGGCTCCGGACTCGGCCTCTCGATCTGCCGCAACCTCGTGGAGAGCTTCGGCGGCACCATCGAGGTCTCGAGCGCGCTCGGCCGCGGCACCCGCTTCACGGTCCGTCTCCCTACCGCCCGCGCGAGCGAGCGCGCGCCCTCCACGACCTCCCCGTCGGCGCGCGAGACCAAGCCCGGACATGCGCGTGTGCTCGTGATCGACGACGATCCGCGCCTACTCTCGGTGCTCGGCGAGGTGCTCGAAGGCACCTACGACGTCACGACCGCGCTCGGCGGTGCCTCCGCGATCCACTGCCTGGAGCGCGATCGTTTCGACGCGATCGTCTGCGATCTGATGATGCCCGACGTCTCCGGCATCGCGGTCCACGGCTGGCTCGAGCTGCACCGCCCCGAGCTCGCGCGCCGCGTGGTCTTCCTGACCGGCGGCGCGGTCACCCTCGAGAGCCAACGCTTCGTCGCGAGCACCACGAACCCGATCGTGACCAAGCCCGCGCCGCCCTCGGTGATCGTGGACGCGATCGAGCACGTCCGCGAAGCGGAGTGAGCGCGGCGCCGATCAGGGCAGGACGAACCGAGGCCCGAGAGCCGACGCCCGAACGCCGACCGATGACCGACGCCCGATGGGGCTCGGTGTCCTGAGGGCGGCTCCCCACAGGTGGAGGGAAGACCCACGATTCCTTCGAGATTACCGAGGCGCAGCGGTTGCACCCGTGCCCTTCGCGCGTTCGGGCCTCCGGCACGCGCGAAGGGAGTCGGTCATGCGCAGGTCCGTCGTTCGTGGGTTGGGAGTCGGCGCGTGGCTCATCGTGGCCGCGTGTGGCGGGACGAAGGGTAGCGACCTCGACGCGGGCACGCTGCCGGACGGCGAGCTCCCGGACGGAGCGTCGCTCGCCGACGCCGACCCGCGCTCGGACGCCGACCCGACGGACCCGAGCGACGGCGGCTCGCCCTGCGACCTCGTCGTGGCGGTCGAAGGCGGGCTCTCGTTCCCGGCGACCGGCGCACGCGCCGCCGGCGAAGGCGTCGCGTTCTGGTCGATCGCATCGAGCGTGAACGCGTCCGGCCGCCCGAACGTGGAGGCGATGGGCTGGAGCCGCGACGGCACGTTGCGCCTGCTCGGCTACCTGCAGCCGAGCGCGGAGGCGCTACCCGCGTCGCCCACCGAAGAAGATCTCGTCGACCGCACGCCCGGCCTGAGCTTCTACCGCTTCCCGCGGCGTGGCGAGGTGCTCGACTCGGTCGCGCTCTCACCCGGCGACGCGCTCTGGATGTGGTTCGAGATCGCGCAGGGACCACCGCCCGAGTGTCCGCTCCTGCCGGCCGGCGCCCGCACGATCGTCGATCGTACGCCCGGCACGCCGCTCGCGACCTGCGCGGCGCAGAACGACGTCGTCGCGGCCGAGCTGATGGTCGCGATCGCCCGCACGATTCGGGTGATCGGATGCATGGCCCAAGAGATCCTCGGCGCGCCGATCACGACGTGCGACGTCGAAGAGCTCTCGCTGCTCGGGCCCGCCATGGGCGCCACCGCGGACGCGCTCGATCGCCTCCCGCTCGAGCTTCCGCCCCCGCTCGACAGCTCGCGCTTCACCGATCAGGACACCGAGGCGATCTCGCGCTTCATCGAGCAGACGGAGCGCATCAAGAACGCGCGCGTCGGTCGCGAGCTGATGGTGCGCGCGCTTCGCCTCGCCGCGTTCGTGACGAGCGTGGTCGGCTACTTCACGGAGCTCGCGGACGCGTGGGGCGATCTCGCGAACGCGCACGAGGAGCTCGAGTGTTGCCGCGGTGGCAACGTCGGCGGCCGCACCGGCTGCACCTGCGCAGAACGTTTTCCCCCATCGGAGACGGGCGAAGGAGGCAACCCGGTGTGGCGTCGCGTGGCCGGCGACCCGACGAGCTACGTCTGCGAGCCCTGCCCCGAAGGCAGCGTGTGGGACCCGACCGCGCCGACGCCGGTCGGCGAGCTGCTCTTCCGATCGCGCGAGCGACCGTGGGGCGATCGCGGCGCGTGCGTGCTCGACTACGAGCCGCCCGAGTGGACCGCGTGCCCGCGCATCGGCGCGGACGTCGACTGGGACGCGGTGCGCGATCGTGCGCAGGGCTTCGTGGACGCCGTCGGCGATCCACGCGTGCAGCTCGTCGAGCTCGCGCCCCGCGGCGGGATCTGCCCGTCCTCCACGAGCGCGCGGCTCTACGTGCCGTGCGGCAGCAGCGGCGACGAATACTTCGCCACCAGCGCGGGCGGCGCGGTCTCGGTGCTCTCGCCCGCCCTCGATCGTTTCGGTCGCCTCGACTGGGTCTTCCACCCCGGCTACCGCCCGCGCGGTCTGCTCGAGCGTGGAGAGCTCTCGCCCGGCACGAGCGACGGCTTCGGCACCTTGTGGACCCGCGGCGGCGCGGGGAGCCGCGACGACGGCGTGCTCTGCGACCAATCGCTCGCGGTGCCCACGGTCGGCGGACGCAGCACCGGCACCCCACTCGTCGCGTATCCGGAAGAAGGCCCGCTCGCCGACGCGGAGCGCGAATCGCTCGGTCTCCCCGAAGGAAGCTGGTGTTGGGACACCGTCGATCTCATCGACATGGGCCACCACCCCGAGACCTCCGGCGTGTGTCCTCCCGACCTCGCGGGACACCTCTTCGTGATCTTCGTGCCGGGCAGCCTCACCCAGCCGCGCGAGCCCGATCACGCGGAGCGTCGTTGCGTCGGCGCGGTGGGAAGCGACACCTGTCTTCCGCCCCAAGCGTTGCCGATCCCCGGCGCGTGTGGCGCGAGCTGGATCGGCGCGCCCGACGGCTGCGTCGCCGACCCCCACTACCGACCGCGCGAAGGCGAGCGCGAGCGCCACGGCATCACCCCGAGCTCGCTCGCGTACGCCGACTGCTGCCGCGACTTCCCCGACGGCTTCATGTGCCGCGGCGTCGTCGGATCGCTCACGTGCCTCGGGGCGTTCAACCTCTCGCTCACCGAGCTCGCGGACGTGGGCGGCGCGTGGCCCAAGGAGTTCTCGACCGCCCGCGCGCCCGAGCCCACCGCGGTGCGCGAAGGCGACGGACTCTCCGCGTACGGCGAACAGCTCGCCGCGCCCTACGGCTTCTTCGTCGATCAGGCCGGCTACTGCGAGAGCGGCGCCACGACCACCGACGAGGGTCGCTCGATCTGCGCGCCGACCTTCGAGGAGCTCTTCGGCGAGGGCCTCTCGCCCGAGCCGGTGTCCCCCGAGCCTCCGTCGGGCGGCGGAGGAGGATCGCGCGGCGCGTGTCGTCGCGTCGACACCTGGGAGACCGGTCGTTGGGACTGGTTCCTCCAAGCCCACGAGAGCTACGTCGCAGAGCTCCGGGAGACCGACGATCGTTGGGAGAGAATGTCGTTCTATTTCCGCGAACAGATCTTGAACTTTCGAGGCGCGGAATTCTGGGTGATCACTGACGACCAGGGCGTGTATCGCGCGGCCGCGTTGCTCCAGAAACCGAGCGAGACGGTGATCATCGACGGCGAAGAAGACGACGTGCTCCTGCCGGGGTTCGAGCTCGAAGCCCTCGCGAGCAGCGCGCGCGGCTACGGCGGCCAGCTCCTCGGTTGCATCCTGGACGACCTCCTCGCGCGCGGTGACCTGCCGCTGACCGCGTTCCCCGCCGAGGGCGCGGTGGATTGGTGGGCGGGCCAAGCCGCGCGGGTCAACGCCGACGCACGTCCCCTCGAGGCGGTGCAGCCGGATCCGGAGTCCGAGGGTTGGGTGTTCCGCGAGCCCTGCGACGAGCCGCGCGCCGAGCCCTTCTTCGCCTACCGCGGCGTGACGACGACCCCGGATCGACTGATCGCGCGCGGCGGCTTCCCGTCCCGCGGCGACGACACGAACCTGCTCGAGCACCTGCGCAGCGGCGACGCCACCACGTCGACGAGCGGATGGATCTCGAACGCGCGGAGCGCGGACGTCGCGGCGGAGTACGCGTTCCGCACCCGCAACCGCAGCGGGCGCGACGACGTCGACGCGTTCGTGTACCGCGTGGTGCTCGACGGCTCGCGCCGCACGTGTGTCAGCCCCACCGGAGTCCCCGCGCGCACCGACGAAGGCGTGTGGGCCGACGCGTCGCAATGGGTGCAGGACCACTACGCGACGCTGCCCGACTCGGACGAGCTGAAGGACACGTGGATCCGCGAAGCCGAGGTCTCCGCCTGGAACGGCGTCCCCCTCGAGCGCGTCGACTGCGGCTGGCGCGGCGACGGCTTCCGGTGGAGCCGCGCGACCTGGATGCTCGTGCACGGCAACCCCGCGACCTGCCCCGAGCGCCCGCCGCTGCCGTGACCACGGAGCGCGAGCGCGCGAGTCGCAACCGGGCGCTCGCATGCCACGTCGAGGTGCGGAGTCGTCCATCACCCTCGACACGATTGCGAGCGACGGCTTCACCTGGTGTACAAACGTCCCATGAGCGACGACCTCACGCTCAATCGCCTTCGCAAGCGCGGACAGAGTCTGATCCTCGAGGAGCACTCGAGTTGTGAGGTTCCGGCGGGCTGCGGAGGCGTCGTACTTCGCTGGGTGCGGCCAGAGGCGCCATGCGACGCCGACCTCCGCCACTTCGGTGGCACGCCGATGAAGATCTGGGTCGACGGAAACGAGCTCGAGCGAGAGAGAGTCGTACTCGCGCCGGGTCCGCACGTCCTGTGCTTCGAGTACTCGACCGCCGACCACGCCGTGCTGATCGCGACCTTGAAGCTCTGCCACCGTCAGGTGCCGCGGATGAAGCTCCTCACCGCCGACGACGGCACGTGGCGGTGCTCGTGGGCCGAACCGGTACCACGCTGGACCGATCTCGACGTCGACGACTCCGCGTGGGAGCCGATGGTGGCGCACGACGTCCCCGAGCTCTCCGAGCGCACCGGCAAGTGGCGGGTCGAGTGGCTCACCGGAGAGGGCGCCACCCCGATCGGCTCCCCTTCGCGGAAACGACGAGGCTTCCAGAGCCGATCGCCCACGCTCCGCGTTCGACGGAGGTTCGAGCTGACGACGGAGGGCCTATCGTGACCCCGCTGGTCGTCGTCCCACAGTTCTTCGGCTCGCTCGTGTTCGATCGCGCGACCTCTCGCTACTACCCGTTCGATCACGACGCGACCGAAGTTCTCGAGGCGCTCCTCCACACGCCCGCGTCGGTGGTGGTCGAAGGCCACTCCGACCCCGACGCGGCGCTGGATCTCGTGCGCCGACTCGATCCGCTGTCGTTTCTCCGACCGGACGGCCGCCTCGCCGGCGTCCGCCTCGACGTGGTTCCACCCGACGATCACCTGCTCGGCCCGCTAGCCGTGCACGTCGAGGTGATCGCCCAATGCAATCTGCGCTGCACGCACTGCTTCGCCGACCCGCTGCCGCGCGGCGGGCGCGACGCGCTCACGCTCCTCGAGCTCGACGGGTTGTTCCGCGAGCTCGCGAGCCTCGGCTCGTTTCGTCTGGGGCTCACCGGCGGCGAGCCGTTGCTGCGCAGGGATCTGCTCGACGTGCTCGACGCCGCGACGGATGCAGGCCTGCACCCGTGCCTCACCACGAACGGCTTCTTCCTCTCCGACGAGCTCGCTCGGGAGCTCGGGCGCCGCGACCTCGTCTGGCTGAACGTCAGCCTCGACGGTGCCTCGGCCGCCACCCACGACGCCGTCCGTGGGGCAGGAACGTTCGACACGGTCGTCGAGCGTCTACGCCACATCAGAGACCTCGCGCGGTTCACGCTGGCCTTCACGATCACGAGCGACAACGCGCACGAGGTGGATCGTTGTGTGAGTCTCGCAGACGAGCTCGGCGCACACACCGCGGTGTTCCGCCCGGTCTATCCGACGGGAGCGGCGCTCGAGCGCCCCGAGCTCATGCCGACGTACGAGACCTATCAACGCGCGCTTCGAACGATCGCGGCGCTGTCGAACGACGCTGAATCGAGCTGCGCGCACGTCCCGCTCCCCGGTCGTGCGATGGACTCGTTCAGCCCGCAAGCGCGTGCTCAAACGGCGGGGCGCGTCGTCCAAGGCGACGGATGTGGTGCCGCGAACACCGTCTGCTCCGTATCCGTCGATGGGCAAGTCAATCCGTGCTCCTTCCTCGGCTCACGCTTCGAAAGCGCCTCGATTCGCGAGCGCTCTTTCCGCGAGATTTGGAACGACGGGTGGAGCTTCCGAAAGCTCCGTTCGATCGATTCGGAGTCCTTCCGCGGCGGCTGTCGGGCGCGTGCGCTCGCGAGCGGCGGCTCCGTTCACGCACGAGATCCCTGGGAACGCGAGTGGCGACGAAGTCGAATGGAGTCCCCGTCTCGCACGCTGGAGGTGCTGATCGATGATTGAGCTGCAGCGAGTCGCGGACGCGCTCGATGCGGCCGTTCGCGACGGTGATGCGTCGAAGCGTGCCGAGCTCGACTCGGTGCTCACACGACTCGTTCGGCACGACCACGAGCTCGAGTGGAGGTACGTCCCGGGAGGGAACTTCTGGATGGGCAGCGAGCGCGGTGAGCCCGACGAGCGTCCCGTGCACTCGGTTCGACTGGACGGATTCTGGATGACGGCCGTACCCCTGAGCTGGGAGGCCGCCTGTCGACTCCAAGGCTGGCAAGCTCCTCCCGTCGGGATGCCCGAAGCCGAGCTGCCGCGCGACGGTCTGTTCGCGCTGCACATGGAGACCCGAATCCGGCTGACGTACTGCGAAGATCAGACGACTTGCGCGATGGACTGGCATGCGCACGACGCTTCGCGCGAGCGTGTCTGGTCGAGCGGCGGCGAGTCGCACACCTCGCAGGAGCTCTTCGGTGTCCCGCCACGACTCGATCCGAGCGCCCCGTACACTTACGCGGACAAACCGATGGTCGCGGTGTCGTGGCAAGCCGCGCGCGAGCTCGCAGAGCACCTGAGCTCACACGACCTGGCGATCGACCTGCCGAGCGAGGCGCAGTGGGAGCGCGCCGCGCGCGGCCTCCGCACGAACGCACGCTACCCCTGGGGCGACGCAGACCCCGACCCGAGCCGATGTGACTTCGACGGGCTAGCGCGCCTGCACGTGGCTCGGAGCCGCTCGCTTCCGCCGAACGACTACGGGCTCTTCGGGATGTCGGGTGGAGTGTGGGAGTGGTGCCTCGATGGCTACGACGCGACGTTCTATCGACGAAGCCCCGACACGGACCCGGTGTGTGCGCTCGAAGGCAACGACCCGCAGTACGTGCTCCGCGGAGGCTCGTGGACCGACGACGCACGTGCGTGCACGGTCAGCTTTCGTATGGGCCTCGAGTCCCGTCATTGGCGCGACGGCGGCGGATGTCGAATGCCGAACGTCGGCTTCCGCCTCGTGCTCACGGATCTCTGAGCGCGGCTTTCGATCTGGGTTTGCCAGGCCGCGATCGTGGTTAGGGTCCGCGCCCTCGTGCGAATCACCCGCCTCGCCCAACAGCCCGTACACCGCCTGCGCTACCTGAACGCCGGGCGACGCGGGAGACGCGAATCGTCCGTGCTCCCGATCTTGCTCGGCGAGGCGGAGGGGCTCGGCGAGGGGGTCGACGCGTGGATCCTCGCCAGCGATCTCCAGGGCGTCGTCACGGCCTGGGATGGTCAGAGCGTGTTGCTCGGCGTGGCCCTCGTCGACGAGCTGCTCCAGCTCGCGGAGCACGGCGTGCTGCCCTACCCCGAACGAACGGGTGTGGTGTTGGCGGGTGATCTCTTCTCCGCGCCGGGTGGCGACGTGCGCGGCGCGTCGGGCGACGTGCGAGAGGTCTGGGAGGCGTTCGCGAGCGCGTACCGATGGGTCGTCGGTGTCGCGGGCAACCACGATTGGTTCGGAGAAGGACGCGAGCGCACACGCTTCGAATCGCTCGAAGGTGTGTATCTGCTCGACGGCGACGTCGTCGCGCTCGACGGTGTGAGCGTCGGCGGCGTGGGCGAGATCGTCGGCGACCCCGACAAGCCTGGCCGCAAGTCGGCCGACGACTTCCTCACGCGTTTGCAGCGCGTCGCTCGCGCCGAGCCAGACGTGATCGTCCTACACCAAGGTCCCGAAGGCGACGGCCGCCAACCTGGCGAGCCGCTCGTCACCGAAGCGCTCACGAGCTTCGAGGGCACCATCGTCTGCGGACACGTGCATTGGGAGCACCCTCGCTCCGACGACGGACGTGTGCTCAACGTCGACGGGCGCGTCGTCGTTCTTCGCGCGGAGTGAGAACATGCCCCTCGAGCTCGAGACCTACGCCACCCAACGCGCACGCTGGCCGCACGACGGCAAGGTGATCCTCGCCCAGTACGACGACACCTCGGTCGTCGTGTACCAGGCGTTCCACGCGGTGACCGCCGAGCATGCGGTGCGGCACGGTCGCCTCGGAGGACCACGCTATTCCTTCGATCGGATGAGCTGGATCAAACCCAACTTCCTCTGGATGACCTACCGCTGCGGTTGGCTCACGAAGGACGACGACCAGAGCCACGTGCTCGCGATCCGCCTCGATCGCGGGTTCTTCGACGGGCTCCTCGAACGCGCGGTCGCGTCGAGCTGGCGCGCTTCCGCGTACCCGACCGAGGCCGAGTGGAGCCAGGCGCTGAAGGCCTCCGAAGTGCGCCTGCAGTGGGACCCCGATCACGGCCCGAGGGGTGAGAAGCTCGACCGCCGCGCGATCCAGCTCGGTCTTCGCGGGAAGACGCTTCGAGCGTTCGTGGAAGAAGCGACGCAGAGCATCGAAGACGTGAGCGACCTCGTGCTCGCGGAGCGAGCGAATCGCGGCGACGAATCGCGACTGAGAACGCCACGAGAGAGCCCGTATCCCGTGGACTCGGAGACCGCGCGACGCGCGCTCGGGCTCTGAATGACGCGGATCGGGTCGATGCCGGTGACCGTACCGGTACGAACGTGGCGGTGGCCGGTGCCGGCGCCGATGTCGGTGCGACACCGACACCAACGAAAAAGATCCGCCCCCGTGACCCGCTCTCCCTCGTCGCGCCCTCTCTCCCGGCATGCGACGACGTTCCTTCGCGCGCTCCCTCACCGCGGCCGCCCTCTTCGCCCCGTTTTTCGCGCGTCTCGAGCGCACGCGGGCGCAGCCGAGCCTCGGTCGGGCCAAGTACCTCTGCCTGATGACCACCACCGGCTCGAACCCGAGCCTCTGGAACGGCAGCACGCTCTTCAACGCGTCCAACCAGCCGCTGCAGCGCATCGCGGACGACGTCGTGATCGTCAGCCGCCTCAACGGCAACGGCCACTGCGCGTCCCACGGCTCCCCGGGCGGGCTCACCGGGGTCGGCTACTCCGGCTTCGGCCACACCTCGATCGATCAATACGTCGCGCGGGCGCTCCAAGCGGGCGGCGTGCGCAGCTCGATCCCGAGCCTGATCCTCGGCGGTGACCCCACCCAGGAGTCGTCGACCTTCTGGCGCGACGGCTCGCGTCTCACCGCCATCACGCGCCCCGTCGCCGCGTTCGACGCGATCTTCGCCGGCGCCGCGCCCAGCGATCCCGGCACCACCGACCCCGGCACCGTCGAGCCACCGTCCGAACGCCTGCGCCGCCGCCAGAGCATCCTCGACCTCATGCTCGGCGAGCTGGAGCAGCTCCGCGCTCAGCTCGGCGCGGAAGAGCGCATCAAGCTGGAGCTCCACGCCGACTCCATCCGCGCCCTCGAGATGCGCCTCGCCGGCGACGGCAGCACCGGCGGCACCGGTGGCGAGCCCGCGCCCGGGTCCTGCGCGCCTCCCGCCGGCATCGCCAACGGCGACCAGGTCCTCGTCGACGACGCGCGCTGCCTCGACCTCGCGATCACCGCGCTCGGCTGCGACCTCACGCGCGTGGTCGCGGTCGAGTTCGGCCACCACCAAGGAACGCAGGTGCGCCTGCCCGGCATGAGCGGCGGCGACTGGCACTCGAACTACTTGCACAGCAATCAGATCGCGGATCTCACCGCGCTCGAATCCTGGCTCACCGAACAATTCGTGCTCGCGGTCGAAAAATCCAAACGCATTCCCGCCCCCGACGGCGACGGAACGCTCTTCGATCAAACCCTCTTCGTCTGGGCGCGCACCATGGGCGACGCGGTCTCCCACGTGGACAGCGACATGCGCACGGTGTTCGCGGGCGGCGCGGGTGGCTACCTCCGACGCAGCGCGGGCGGGCGGCACGTCGACGCGCGCGGCCAGTCGCACCAGCGCGCGCTCCTCAACGCGGCGGCCGCCCTCGGCGTCGCGGACCTCTCTTCCTTCGGCAGCGGCAACCTCGGCGCGGATGCGCGCCTTCCCCTCGAGGAGGTGGCGTCGTGAGCTTCGGTCCTTCTCGTCCGCGCTCGTCGCGCGCTCCCCACGAGGTCCTCACGCTCGCCGCTTCCGCCGAGTCCACCGAGTTCGCCGACACCTCGCCGCGTCGCGCGCTCGGCACGTGGCGGCCGCTGCTGCTCCTCGCGCTCGCGGCGTGCAGCGGCACCATCGGCGGCGCGGGCGGCTCGGACGGCGATGGCCCGCACCGCCCCAATCCCGACGACGAGGTCGAGATCCCGGAAGGCGGCGCGAGCCTGCACCGCCTGCTCGAGCCCTCCGAGCGCTGCGAGGACGACACGATGCCGCGCTCGGTGCGGCGCCTGTCCGGCTTGCAGTACCGAAACAGCCTGCTCGCGATCTTCGACGGCGACCCCACCGTCCCCGAGGCGGACGTCCTCGACGATCCGGTCGTGCACGGCTTCCGCGTGGACGCCGACGCCGCGGTGGTGCGCGACCTCGGGGCGCAGCGCCTGATGCAGCACGCCGAGCGCGTCGCGACCTGGGCGGTCGAGTCCAAGCTCTCGCTCTTCGGCACCTGCCGCGATCTCGGGCCCGCGTGTCGCGCGTCGTTCGTCGACGCGTTCGGTACACGCGCGTTCCGCGCGCCGCTCACCGAAGCGCAGCGCGCCGCCTACGACGCGCTCATGGCGGAAGAGAGCACCTTCGAAGCGGGCGCGGAGTCCGTGATCACCGCGATGCTTCAATCGCCCTACTTCGTGTACCGCCGCGAGCTCGGCGAGCGCCGCGACGGAAAACGCACCCTCGATCCCTACGAGCGCGCGAGCGCGATCGCGTACCTCGTCACGGAGGCGCCGCCCGACGCGGACCTCTTCGCGGCCGCCGCCGAGGGTCGTCTGCAGAACGCCGCGGACCTGCGTCGCGAGGTCGATCGCCTGCTCGCGACGCCGGCCGCCGAAGCGACGATGTCGCACTTCGTGCACGGCTGGCTCGAGACGACGTCGTTGCCCGCGCAGGTGAAAGACGACTCCGGCTTCGTGCTCACGCCCGAGCTGCGCGCGTCGATGCTCGACGAGACGGCCCGCTTCTACGCGGACCTCGTTCGCAACGACGGCGGCTTCGACGACCTGCTCTTCGCAAACCACACCTTCGTCGACGCGCGCCTGCGCGAGCTCTACGGCCTGCCCTCCGAAGGTCGCGTCTCCCTCGAAGGCACCACGCGCGCGCCCGGTCTGCTCGGCCACGGCAGCGTGCTCGCCCGCCACGCGCTCGCCGCGAGCTCCTCGCCGGTCTCGCGCGGCAAGCTCGTGCGCGAGCGTCTCCTCTGCCAAGAGCTCCCCGAGCCGCCGCCCGGCGTGAACACCGACCTCGAAGGCGCCGCGACGCCCGCGACCACCACGCGCGAGCGCTACAACGAGCACTCCACCAACGAAGCCTGCGCCGGCTGCCATCGCCTGATGGATCCGATCGGCTTCACCTTCGAGCACTACGACGCCTACGGCCGCTACCGCGCGGACGAGAATGGTCACGCGCTCGACGTGAGCGGCGGCATCCAAGGCCTTCCCGACGGCACCGACGTGGAGCTCGAAGGTCTGCCGAGCCTCGCCGAAGCGCTCGCGCACGATCCCTCCGCGCGCGACTGCTACGCCCGCTACGTCGCGTACTTCGCGACCGGCTCGCCCGGCTGCGGCGGCACGGTGCGCGCGATGGCGGAGACCCCGGAAGCCTCGCTGCGCGGGATGCTCCACGCGCTCGTGGCGTCGAGGCAGTTCGTCGAACGCGTGGACTGACGAAACGGAGTCGAAGCCCAGCACCCGTCGAGCACGAAAGCGTGCTCGGAGCGAGACCCGTCGAGCACGTGGAAAGCGTGCTCGGAGCGAGACCCGTCGAGCACGCGATCAGTACAGCGTGCAGTACTCGTCCTCGATCAGCGTCGCGATCGCGGTCGCCATGTCGAGCGAGCCCGAGCGCACGTCGCGCAGGCTCCACGCGCGACCACCCGTCGCGACCGGGATCGCGATCTGCGCGCCGTAGGGCTCGTGAAAACCTTGGCCGCTGTCGGGCGTCGGTCCGATCGCGCACTCGTCGCCCGGGCTCGGCGTCGCGAAGGCGCCCACGCGGATCTCGCGACCAGTCAGCGCGCTGAGCGTCTCGATGTACGTGCGCTGGACGGTCACGCCGCTGAGCGAGCTCGGCGCCTCCGCGAAGGTGTCGTCGGTCACGTGGATCACGACGCGCGTCGCGCCCTCGCGCCACGGACAACGCGTCGCCGCCGCGTGCAGCGCGTCGAGCGAGTTCTCCGAGCAGTCCGAGTTGCTGCCGCCCCCGGGCGGTTGTTCGTTCGACTCCGTGAACGGCAGCCAGCGGGAGCTCAGCTCGGTCGAGAGCGCGGCGTAGCTCGAGAACGGCGCGCACTCGTTCACCACCGCGACGCTGTCGACGAAGACCACGAGCCCGAGCTGCACGTCGGGCGTGAGCGCGGTGGCCGCGTTCCAGATGCGCTCGGTGCCTCGCGCGACCGCGTCGATCTCGTCGTCCATCGAGGTCGACACGTCGAGCACGAACACGAGATCGATCGGCGCTCCGCAGGTCGTGGGGCCGACGTCCGGACGCGTCGCGTCGCTCGCGATGCCGCCGTCGCTCGGGTCGGACATGCCGGAGTCGACGCGCACCCCGGGACGACGCGTGTCGTCGCCACAGGCGAGGGAGAGGAGGAGGCTCGAGAACAGCGCGATGCGAAGCACCGGCGAAGGGTAGCGGCACGGACGCGCGGTGGACCAGCGATACCGCGAGTTCCGCTCACGGATCTTCGTGCGACCGTCGAATCCTCGTCCCTGACATCGACGTCCGCCGTGCGGCGTAGAGCCGCGGTCGACCGGGGAGGTCGAGGAGGACGTGATGACTCGAACGAAGAACGCGCTCGCGATCGCGAGCGTGATGAGATCGTTTTGTCTCGGCGCCACGACGGCGCAGGCCGATGCGCCGCTGCGCGTGCGGTGGGATTGCTACCTCGAAGACGCCGCGGTCGACTGTAACGCGCTCGCGAACGCCTACGCGGAGGCCACGCCGGGCGTGGTGCTCGACGCCGACGACGCGGAGCTCGAGGTGCACGTGCGCTCGATCGAGATCGCGCCGCGTCGCCGCTACGTCGTCGAGGTGCGGAGCCCACGGACGGTCGACGAGTCCGCCACGCGCGCGTCGACCGACCGCCTGCGCCTCGCCCGCGACGTCGCCGCCACGCGCGGCGAGGATCAGACGTTGCTCGACGTGCTCGCGCTGCTCCAGCGGGCGACTCTTCCGTTCCTCGACGTCGGCGCGCCCGGACGGGTCGAGGACGGCGTGCTCACGCTGCGCGCGGGAGCGCCGAACGCGTCGGCGAACGCGCCCGCGACGGAGCCCTCGACGTGGTTCTTTCGCCCGACGCTGTCGGGCCAAGTCGTGAGCGCGGGCGTTCGCGTCTACGGGCTCGGCGGTGGTCTCGAGCTGAGCCGCTCGACGCCACGGCATCGCGTGCGGCTCGTCGGCGATGCGTCGTATCGCTACGTCGACTTCACGCTCCCGAGCGGTGAGTCGCTGCGTGGTGGGCTCGTGCGCGCCGGGGGATCGCTGGTGGGCGCGCGAAGCCTCGGACGTGGCGTGAGCGTCGCGGTGCTCGGCAACGCGCAACGACAACCGCAGAACAACCTCGCGCTCCGCGCCGATCTCGGGCTCGGCGTCGAGTGGCTCCGCGCGCCCTTCCTCGCGACCGACGGAACGAACTTCGGCGTCCGCTACCGCATCCGCGCGACCCACGATCGTTACGTGGTGGAGAGCGCGCAGGGCCACGCGACGCGCACGTACCCGCATCACACGCTCGGGGTCGTGGGGCTCGCGCACTACGACGCGATCGATCTCGCGCTCGACGTCGCGCTCGGTGCACCGCTGCTGGAGCCGTCGCTCTGGGACGTGCGCGGCAACGCGAGCGTGACCTTCCGGGTGGCGGGAGCGCTGGAGATCGGCGTGGGGGCGACCTTCGTGATCCGCGGCGGCGCCATCCACGAGCCCGGCGATCGCAGCGCGCTCGATCCCGTCGCGACCTTGCTCGCGGGCAGCGACTTCGGGCGCCTCACCGTGGAAGCCGAGCTCTCGCTCGCCTACACCTTCGGAAACGGCGCGCTCCGCACCGAAGACCGACGCTGGCGCTGAACCTCGATGGCTCGACGTCGACGGCACTCGACGTCGACGACCACGATGACGCTCGACGTCGACTGTCCTCCCGACTTGAGGCAGGCTCGCCGAATGCGCTTCGTGCTGCTCCTCGGCTCTCTGTTCGCGCTCTCGTGCGGCGGCGCGGATCTCGGCGAGCGTTGCTCTTCGGACGACGACTGCTCGGGCGGGCTCGTGTGTTGGGAGTGGCCCTGCATCGGCGACTCGTGCCCGCGCTCGTGCGAGCAAGGCTGCACCGCGGACGAACAATGCTCCGACGGACGCGTGTGCAGCGGCATGTTGTGCGCGCGCGTCGACGGCGATTGAGCGTCACTCGTCTCGCTTCGCCGCTTCTGGCGAGAACGCAGGGAGGCAGACCGCGTAGTACTCGTTCTCCGCGTCGAACGGGTTCGAGTAGCGCACGCGCACGCCGGGCTCGATCACGATGGACTGTCCGGCTGCGAGCTCGACCACCTCGTGCTCGGCGCCGATCTCGATCCGCATCGTGCCGCGCACCATCACCGTGACCTCGAGAAACTCCGGCGTCTGCGCCGGCTCGCCCCAGCCGGGCGGCGCGACCATGTGCGCGACGCTCAGCGACGTGTGCCCCGTCGCGACGCGTCCGACGATCTCTTCGATGAGCTTGCCGCCCGGAACGGGAATGCGAACGGGCGCGGTGATCACGCGATGGGTCATCCGCGGAGCCTACGACGACGGCGCGAGTACACCCGCCCGCAAGTTCGTTCCGGGTTGCCGTGGATGATCGGCGTGGAGGT
>CALJLK010000511.1 GCA_937982655.1 uncultured Sandaracinus sp. | reverse complement strand
GCGGTCGACGGCATCGTGGTGGCGTCGATCGACGCCCGCGGACGTGTATTGCTCGACGTGCTCGACGCGCGCGGCCGTCGCATGGCCCGCGCGACGGGGCGGCTCGTCGACGGCGCGCTCCCGGAGGCGACGGTGCGGACGATGGTGCGCCGCGTGATGCAGCCGATCGAACGACGCTTCGTGCCTTGAACGCTACGCCCCGCGCGTCGCGCGCGTGGCTTCATCCCGAATCGAGCTCGATCAGGACGACTCCCAGAACGCGTCGTCGAGCGCGACGAAGAGCTTCCCCGAATCGCCGAGGTTCAAGCCGACGGTCGAAGCCCGCGCTTCGAGCACGAAGTCCGGCGCCTCCTTCGGAACGTCTTGCTGCAAGTAGAACGGCAATCCGAGCGCGCGTCCTTCCGCGCTGCGCAAGAGCGTGTGGAGCTCGCCGAGCGGTCCGGCGTCGCGGAACGCGTGGAAGACCTCCGGCGGCACCTCGACGCGCGTCAGCGCGAAGCTCTTCCCACCCGCGACGCCCGCCTCCGCCTCCGCTTCGGACACACGCACGACGGTCGCGGCGTCGAAGCCACCCTTCGGCGAGTCGACGAAGAGACAGAGCAACCGCGCGTCGGGCACGCGCGCGGCGAGCTCGGGGATCGTCTGCAGATCGATCGTCAGCACCGGCGTCATACCGCGGGGGCGCGCCTCCTTCGCGAGGCCGGTGGGTTTGCCGCCGATGCGGTTGAGCGAGTCGTTCTTCTGCGTCTCCATCAGGTAGACGGGCATCGTGCACGGCATCCCCGTCCGCTCGGCCATCGCGCGCACCCGCTGCGCGAGCGACGGGGTGCGAGGGGCGGCCTTCAGGAGCTTGCTGCGCCCGCGGAAGAGTCCCTTCAGGTTCAGCTCGAGGTTCTTGCTCGGGGCGAACGCGCGCCACGTGCTCACGAACGTGAGCGCGCGATCGTCTGACAAGGACGCGAACACCGCGCCGCCGAGCTGAAGCCCCGAAAGGAAGCGCGCGACGAAGTCGTGCTGCATGCCGCCGTCGCTCGGCGCCGCGGAGAAAAGTCGTTGGGGCTCGACCGACCAGAGCCGATCGAGCTCGGGAGGCAGCGGTCGGTTCGTCTTCGCGAGCGCACGCACGATCGCGACGCGGATCGCCGCGACCGTCCAGCGCGCGTCTTCCCACTCGGTGGCGCGCAGCTTTGGCGACGTCACGAAGCGAGGTCCGGTCGCGTCGCGCACGAGCGGTTCCAGCGCGTCTAGCCGCGCGAGCCCGGGCGCCACGAGCGCCTCTCCGAGCGGCGCGATCACCGCGGTCGCCTGCGAGAGCGTGTGGCTCCAATCCATCTTCGCGGCGCGGTAGGTGTCGATCAGCACCTCGAAGCGCTGCATCGAGACGACCGCGTCGCCCTCCTGCACGCTCACCTCGAGCTCCTGGGTGCGCGGTTCGATCTGCGTGCGCGGGTTCACGAGCATGCGGTGAGGATATGGGAGCGCGAGCGCGCTCGTGCATCGTCTTTGCGTGTCCCGGTGGCGTCGAGAACGGGATCACGGAGGAGCGTCGCGTGCCGCCAGACCGATCGCGAGGCGAAGCCCGAGCAGGTGCGTCGTCGTGAGCGCTTCGGGCGTCGCGGACGACAAGCGGTGGTGCGCGTACGTCAGCTCGATCCCCAAACGCGAGCGACCAATCGCGTGCTCGATCCCGAACGCGAGCTCGAAGTGCGCGCCGCGCGCCAGCCGGACGCCGGAGAAGAGCTCCGCGATGGACGGCAGCGCGAAGGTGGGCCCGAGAGTGAGCGCGAGCGAGTAACGTCCGTGGGCGCCGCGAAGGACGAGCCCCGGATCGAAGGTCGTGCGGAACGCTCCCTCCGTGCGCCGCAAGGTGTCGGTTCTCCACGCGGTGGCGGCGAGACGCGCGCCGAGATGGAGCTCGCGCGCGTCGTGCCGCACGAGCCGGCCCAGCACGCGAAGCCCGACACCGAAGCTCGGGTGGAGCGCGTCGCGCGTCTGCACGAAGCCGAGGTGGCGAGTGGCGACGCCGCCGAGTGGGACGTCGAGCTGCAGCTCGCTGCGACGTGGCTGGGCGGACGCCGGCTCGGCGCGTATCGCGGTGAGCAACGCGATCACCGTGAGCAGCGTGGCGACCGGCGTGAGAGCGACGAAGGGTGCGCGAGCGAGCCCGCGCGCCACGGAGCCTCGTCGGCCGCTGACCCGGCCGACCGAGAAACATCGTCGGCCGCTGACCCGGCCGACCGAGAAACATCGTCG
>CALJLK010000510.1 GCA_937982655.1 uncultured Sandaracinus sp. | reverse complement strand
TCGTCGGCAGCGTCAGATGTGTATAAGAGACAGGTTCACGATCACACGAACACGCGAGCGCGAGAAGAACGGCCGGAACCACGCATGGAGACGGGATACGCGTGCGCATGGTCCCGAGTACGCGAACCGCGCCTCGGCCTTCCCCGATTCGAGCTCGGCGGATGAGAAGGGTCACGCGCCAAAGCGCGAGGGTGCGTCACGGCTCGCTCAGCCTCCCGCCTCGACCCGCCGCTTCCCCTCCCGCAACCACCCCATCAGAACGTCGTCGTCGACCCCATCCTCCAGCCCCTCCCAGGCGCGCCGCACCCAATCCTCCGCGACCCGCTCGGCCGCGCCGTTCTCTCGATGCGCGAGCGCGATCTCCTGCAGCTTTCCCGCGAGCTCCAGATCCGCCACGCGCTCGGAGAGCCGAAGCCACCCTGTCGCGGGCTGCGCGCCGGGCATCGCGATCAATTTCCCGGCGAGCAATTCACCGGCCGCCTTCAAACGCGGATCCCGCGAACCACACGCCATCCACGCGAGCGTCGACAACGGCGCGCTCGGCGAAACCCGCGAGGCGTCGATCGCGAAGCAGATCGCGGAGATCCGCTCCGCGACGTCGGTCTCCCCCCGCCGCAACGCCGCGATCGCGTCCAATGCACGCCAGGTGACGGTCGGCGCGCCAGGCGGAGGTCCCGCCGTCCCCGACTCGAGCACCAGCCGTGCGCGGCGGACTTGTTCGGCGGTCTCGGGATCTTCGATCGCGCCCGCGTCCAAGCCTTCGCGCGCCGCGAGCCGTGAAAGCGCGATCTCACGCACGCTAGGATCCGGCCAATGCGCGATCGCGGTGCGGACGCGGTCGATCTCGATGGGGGTCAGTCGCGCTTCGTCGTCCGCGTGCTGCGCGCAAACCAGGATCGCGGCGCGCGCGAGCTCGGTGTCGGACGAGGAGGCGAGGGCGGACAAGCCGTCCAACGCGGCGACACGGCCGTAGCGGCCTTTGGCGCGGAGCTGGGCGGTGAGGACGGAGAGGCGCAGGCGCGGGGGTAACGCGGACAAGTCGACGGGGCGCGTCGGACGCTCGCCGGTCACGCGACACAGACGAGCCAGAGCCATGCGCTCGACGTCGTCCTGGCCGGCACGCTTGGCGAGCTTGGCGGCGCGGAGGAGATCGTCTTCGACGTCACCGCGCAGGCGGGCGCGCAGGTAGAAGGCGCGGCCGTCGGCGGGGGAGCGGGCGCACTCGGCGTCCGCGAGCTCGCGGGCTTCGCGTTCTTTGCCGCGCGCCTTCCACGCGCGAGCACGCGCGCTGACCTCGGCGAACGCTTCGCCCGCAGGCAACGCGGACCAACGGCGGGTCGCTTCGTCGAAGCTCGCGTCGTCGACCTGGATCGCCAGATCGAGGAAGTCGAGGTGGGTCTGGCGCCTCAATCCCGAATCGTCGAGGTCGTCGAGGAGCGGTCGCAGCGCGCCGAGACCGGCGCGGGCTCCGAGGATCTTCGCGACCTGCTTGGCGGCTCCGACCGCGAACCTACCGGCCATGTGTCCTCCTGGGCTCGCGCGTCACGCGCGTCACCGCTCCGCCACCAAGCCAATCTGCGGCAATCGCTCGAACGCGAGCTCCAGACGCTCCATCTCGGATCCGAGCTGATCCAACAAACGTCGCATCTGCACGGGAGCCAAACCCTCCGTGCCTTCGAGCGGACGGCGCACCTTCTCGTGCAAGGTGGCGAGCAGACGATCGCGCTCGGCGGTCTGGAGCTGGCGGACCTCGTCGGCTGCCGAGGGCACGAAGTCGCGGAGCTTGCTCTCGAGTAGGCTCGCCCAGACGACGACGTTGGCGTGACGACGCGCGAGCGCCTCGGGGTCGTCGACCGCGCGGCTCGCGAACTCCTGCTCGCTCGCGGTCTCGTAGAGGGCCTGCGCCTCGTTGTAGGTGCGGCGCCACTCGGGGGCGTCGCTGGCGTCCCAGGCTTCTTGGCCGCGACGGGTGAGCTTTTCGATGCGCTCTTCCCATGCGGGCAGGTCCATGCCGAGCATGCCGCCGCCGCTGCGGTAGACGACGCGACGGATACGATCGAGGAGGTCCTCGAAGCGGTGCATGGGCGGGGAGAGACCTTCGCCGGTTCCGTCGCGGAACTCCTCCACGAGGAGCTGGAGGCGCGCGGCCAGCGCGGCAGCCTTCGCGGGGTCGGTGGCGACGGCTTCGCGAAGGCTCGTGGAGAGGGGATCGAGCTCGCGGCGGAAGGCGTTGCCTTCGCGGCCCCAGAGCTGCTTGCCGACGCGGTCGGCGTCTTCGAGCAAACGATCGAGCGCTTGGCTCGACTCGGGTGGGGTGAGCTTGGCCGCTTCGATCTGCGCCCAGAGCTCTTGGCCGGCGACCTTGGCTTTGGCTTCGAGGCGCATGGATTCGTCGCAAGCGAGCTCGAGATCCACGGGTGTTCCGACCTCGGTGCCTTCGGGAACCGTGACCACCAGCGTCTTGATCGGGAGGCGGTTCTGCAAGAGACGCAAGACCACCGCGCCGCTCTGATCGGCGGTGTAGAAGCGGTGATCGACCTTGATCGGCAGGCCGGTTCCGCGCGAGATGAGGACGCGACGCTCGCGGCGACCGGCTTTGAGGACCTCGATCGCGATGTCCTTCGCGACGACGCTCGGCTTGCTGAGCGAGCTCGCGCGCGGGCGGACGTCGCCGCGGTAGAGCGCGAAGGGAATGAGCGCGAGCGGCTCCGGCGCGCCTCCGAGGAGCTCGAGGGTCACGCGCTGTTCGGGCTCTTCGCCGAGAGGCACGGTGACGCGGAGCTTGCCGGTGGGGACGTTGGTGACGTCCTGCTCGACGAGCGCGCCTTCGGCGTCCGCGATCGCGAAGCTGCGGGTGCCTTCGGGGGCGTCTTCGATCTCGAGCGTGAGCTTGAGCTCGGGCTTCTTGGCGACGAGCGGCGAAAGCAAGGAGACGACGGCCGCGTCGCCCTTCGTGGTGCCGAGGCGCAGGCCGCCGAGCTGCGCGGCGTGGACGGCGGCTCCGAGCGCGACGCAGGTGTCGACTTCTTCTTGGAGCGGCGCGGTGGACTTGCTCTTCGCGCAGAGCTCGCGCTTCACCGCGTCGATGACGGCGGGCACGCGGGTGGAGCCGCCGACGAGGATGACGTGATCGACGTCGGCGAGGGTCACGCCCGCGACCTCCTGCGCGCGCTGCAGCGCGCGCTCGCAGCAGCGCATCGTGGTGGCGACGAGATCCGCGATCGCCGCTTCGTATTCGGCGCGGCCGATCTCGAGCTCGAAGCTCACCGGCTCGCCGCGCTGATCGGTGAAGTACGCCTCCTTGGCGACGTGCACGACGTCGCGGGTGGAGAGGCTCTCCTTGATCTCCTGCGCGAGGTGCACGAGGCGCAGGAATCGCTCGCCGTCTTCGGGCGATTCGCGCACCTTCAGGTCGAGGGCGAAGCCGCGCGTCACGAGCTTCTCACGGAGCTTCTCCGCGAAGCGGCGATCGAAGTCGTCACCCCCGAGGTAGTTGTCGCCGTCGATCGCCAGCACTTGGTACTCGCCGCCGAGACAACGCAGGACGGAGACGTCGAAGGTGCCGCCGCCGAGGTCGTAGACGAGGAACAGGCCGTCACCCGGCGCGGTTGACCCCGCGCCGGCAAAGGCACCGAGCTCGTTGCGCCACGAGTGGTAGATGGCGGCCGCGGTCGGCTCTTGGAGCAAGCCGAGGACCTGCAGGCCCGCGAGCTCGCCCGCTTTGCGCGTGGCCTCCATCTGCGGCGCGTCGAAGTAGGCGGGCACCGTGATCACCGCGCGCGACAGACGAATGTCCACGTCGTCCGGCGCGCCCTTCTTCAGGTGCTCGAGCATGAGGCGTCGCAGCTCGCGGAGGATTACGGCGCTGACCTCTTCGGGCGACATGGACTTGTCGCCGATGCGCACGGTGGCGCTCTGGCCCATGCGGCGCTTGATGCTCTCGACGGGGCCGGGATCACGCCCGCGGCGGGCGCGTGCGGGGCGACCGACGAGCAACGACGACGTCGCGGGATCCCAACACACCGCGGAGGGCACGGTCTTGCGGCCGTGCTCGTCGGCGTAGACGAGCAGATCGCGCTCGGAGGGATCGAGGATCGCGACCTCGGAGTTCGTGGTTCCGAGATCGATGCCTACCGGGCGGTCTACGAACATGTGGGGGCTCCCATCGCGTGGTGGTGCGTGAACTGAAGTGGCTGAGCGCTCGAGCTCGCTCCGCTCATCGTTTGCGTCCCGTGAGGATCTCGTCCTCGTCGAGCGGCACGTCGGGGAGCTCGAGCTTGGCTAGCGCGCCCGCGACCGAAGGCAGCGCGGTGAGATCGGCCAAGCCGAGCGGGTCTTCGGTCCGCGCGCGGCGGCGTGGACGCGGCGGTCGACCGAGGGCGGGGCGCGACTCGGGGTGGGCCTGCAGCGCCAGCTCGAGGCGACGTCGCGGATGGAGCGTGAGGGCTTCCCAGGCCTCGCGGATCGCGGCGCGCTCGAGCTCGTCCTCGCAATCTTCGGCGAGCTCGCGCAGGCGCTCGGTGATGCGCGCAGGGCCCGCGAACGGATCGAGGCCGTAGCGTTCGAAGGGGTTGTCACTCATCGCGACCTCCGCGGGTCGGTGCCCTCGGTGCTGCGAGCGACGGCGGTGCACGTCACGGCTCGACTCCTTCGCGTGCGATCGCTTCCTTCGCGCGTTTGGTGCGGTCGAGTCCGGGGAAGAGCGACTCCGCGCGGCGGGTGTCGACGCGCGCTTCGAGCGCGGCGCGTTTGCGATCCCAGAGCGGCGCGGTCTCGATGCGGCGCAGGGCACGCTCGGAGAGGAGATCGGCGCAGACGAGGCGGCCGTTGCGGTGGGTGTCGCACAACGCGAGGGCGCGCTCGGCGATCTCGAGCTGCGTCTCGAAGCGACCTTCGAGCTCCGCACGGAAGACGAGCATCTGCGCCACGCGGGAAGCGTACGCGACGAGCTCGGGATCCTGCCCGAGTCGATTCGCGAGCGCGTCGACCACGGCCGCGATCGTCTGGTCGAGGCGACGGAGGAGCGACCAGTGCTTGTGGTTGTAGAGCTCCCACGCGATCGGGATCACCTGATCGAGCACGAAGCGTTCGAGCTCGAGGTCGTGCGCGGTGAAGCGCCAGACGCGCACCGCGGAGGCGAAGGCCGCGAGGTGAGGCTCACCGGGTTGGCCCTTGGCTTGGGCTTCTTCGAGCGCGTGGTGGACGGGCTCCATCGCAGCGTCGACCAAGGTGCGGCGGCGACGCCTCGCTTCGCGTGCGAGCGGATGCGCTTCGCGGGCGAGCGCGTGAGTCGTGTCGTGGGGCGTGCCACATCGCGCGAGGGCTTCGGGAATGCGCGAGAGGACACGGAGCGCGAGCGCAGTGGTGCTCGAGAGCGAGGCGGCGCCTTCGAGGCCGAGGGCTTCGAGCTCCGCGAGCAGACGCGAGGGCGCGCCGAGGGCGACGGCTTCGCGATCGACGGCCGGGACCGCGTCGCCTGCGACGGCTTCGGCGAGCGCGCGCAGGTAGGTCGCTTCGGTGGCGAGCGCGGTCCAGGCGGCGAACGCGTGGAGCCAAGCTTCTTCGGCCTCCGCGTCGGGGGGCGCGACGCGCGCGACCGCGTGGTGCCAGAGCGCGAGGTGGTGGATCAGCGTCGGGCGCAGGCCGTCGTAGCGACGCGGGCGCGTGAGCGCGACGAGGAGCTCGAGCTCGCCTTCGAGCGCTTGCTCGACCGCGCGAGCGCCTTCTTCGGTCTGACGCAGCAGGTGCACGAGACCGGCCGCGCGCTCCGACGGCGGAGGCGCGCCGCGCGACATGCGACGCCAGAGGGCGCGCATCACGGTGCGTTCTTCGAGCCGCTCGAGGAGCTGCTGATCGTCGGGGCGCCACATGCGCGGCGAGGAGGATCGAGCCGCAGCGGGCGGGGGTCAACGGTGGTGCAGACGGAGCCCGTGTTGGAGACGGAGCCTGCGTCGGAGACGGAGCTCGTGTCGGAGACTGAGCGTGACCCTGAGATCGGTTCCTCAGCCCGCGAGGAAGGTCGCGACCACCCAGTCGAAGAAGAGGCTCGCGAGGGCGATCGGGATCAGCAGGCCGAGGGCGGAGCCGATCACGTAGTCGCGGAAACGGACCGCGCTCATGGCGAGCGCGTAGTTCAACGGCGGAGCCATCCAGAGGATCAAACGCAGAATCGCCACGACACGGATGGGGCGGCGCTCGAGTCCGTCGAGGATCTTGCGCAGAAACGGGCGGCGGACGTCGGCGAGCATCTGTCCGCCCACACCGCGCACGACGAGGAAGCTGACGATCACGCTGAGGACGGCGCCCGCGTAGGCCGCGACGCCACCGAGGCCACGGCCGTACGCGAGGATGGCGGCGGCGACGAAGAAGACGCCGGGCACGTGGACGAGCTCGCCGACCGCGAAGACGCCGAGGAAGATCACGAAGCCGAGGACGCCCGCGCCTTCCATGAAGCCACGGATGGACTCGGGGGTGAGGCGCTCGCTGACGCCGGTGACCTTCGCGAGGACGATGCTGCCGACGACGAGGGTGACCAGCGCGGCGAGGCGCAGGAGCTTCTTCTTGGCCGGGTCGGCGGGGTCAGCCGCCGACTTCTTCGGATCCTGCTTCGGCGCGTCCGCGAGGTCGCGGGGAGCGTTCGGCTCCGCGTCGTTCGGGTCGGTCGGGGCGTCGTCGGTCGACACGGCGCACAGCGTGAACGGCTGGTGGGGCCACGCAACGCGACGAGTGCAGGACCGTCCGCGAGACGACGATCTGCGCAGACGATCCGACGATCAGCGGATGTTGACGATCAACGTGCCCTGCGGGGTTGGCGCCGGACCGCCGTCGTCACGCGTGAGCACGACCGCGGTGGTGACGACCGCGCCGGCCGCGACGACGCCGATGATCGTCCAGAACCACCACTTGCTCACGACCGAGCCGCCACCTTCGACCGCGATGCGCAGCGGGGCGGCGACGTCGCCGCGCGCGGCGATCGGGAGGCCGGCCGCGTCGAGGGCCTCGAAGTAGTACTCGACGAGCGGCGGCGCGACGTCGGTGCCCGGGATCGTCGCGACGAAGCTGCCGTCGGGGAGCGCCTCGCAGTCGAGGCGTCGGAAGACGTCGCTCGTCCCTTGGCGGTAGGCGACGACGAGGCGCGCGACGCGGCCGTCGGGATCCTCGAGGCTCGCCGCGAGCGGCACGGACTGCTCCGGATCGGCCTGCGCGGGCGACGTGTGGACGATGTTGACCGGCGAGGGCGGCGCGGTGGAGACGCCGGGGCGACCGTCCGCTTCCCAGCGCTGCGTCGCCTCGGTGAAGAACTCGCGGAAGCGAGGGCTCAGATCGCTCGGGACCTGGTAGTCGGGCTGGAGCGCGAGGAGGCTGCGGTAGGCGCCGTCGGCTTCTTCTTGGCGACCGAGCGCGAGGTACGTGAAGGCGAGGAGGCGGTAGGTGGTCGCCCGCTCGGCTTCGGTGTTGCCGGCGCGGACGAGCGCGGCGGAGAGCACCTGCAGGGCTTCTTCGTAGCGCAGCTCGTCGTAGAGCTCTTGGCCTTGGCGGATGAGCGGGTTGTTGCGCTGGGCGAGCGCGGAGGAGCTCAGGGCGAGGGTGCAGACGAGTGCCACCGCGGCGAGGACGCGCATGGTCGCGACGGTACCGCAAATGCAGAGCGCGATGCGACGTCTCCGTCGCGCAGCGACCGAGACGGTCTTGCGGCTCGATCACTCGCCGTGGGGGGGCTCCGGGGTCATGGGGCCCGTGCCGCCGAGCTCGGCGCGCTGGGCGCTCGTGAGGCGGCGCTGGCCCGCGATGGCGCCGAGGGTGGTCGCGCCTTCGGTGGCGGTGCGCTCGTACGTGTCGAGATCGACGCGGTAGAGACCGAAGCGCGGCTCGTAGCCTTCGGCCCACTCGAAGTTGTCCATGAGCGACCAGTGGTAGTAGCCGCGGACGTCGACGCCTTCTTCGCGCGCCTGCCAGATCTGCTCGAGGCTTCGCACCACGTGCTCGGAGCGGCGACGGCCTTCTTCGGTGGCGAGGCCGGACTCGGTGACGGTGAGCGGGAGATCGGGCCAGCGGTCGGAGAAGTCGCGGAGCACCTCGTAGATGCCGGGCTCCCAGAACTCGTAGCCCATCGCGGGGATCATCTTCGTCTCGTCGTCGTTGACCGGCGCGAGGCACGCGCCGAAGTCGAACTCCCCGAAACAAGGCGTGGCCTCGACGACCGGGATCAGGCCCGGAGTGCCCGTCACGCCGGCGCGGAAGTAGTATTGAACTCCGAGGAAATCGAGCTTGCCTGCCCAGTCGGGGTGGGACTCCTCCGCGGTGCCGTCGAGGTCGGCGTCGAAGGTGCCGTCGAGGATCGAGTCGACGAAGAGGTGGTGGTAGACGTACTCGACCGCGTCGGTCGCCGCGACGTCGACGGGGTCGGTGCTGATGTTGTTGCGGGCGGCGGGCACCCAAGCCGCGACGGAGAGCGTGAGGCCCACGATCGCGTTGTTCCCGTCGCCATCCGCATCGACGGTGTCGTTCGCGAGGATCGCGTCGTGGATGGCGGCGTGGGCGGCGAGGTACGCGCGGAAGGAGTCGACGAGCCGCTCGAAGCCTCCCTCGGCGAGGATGAGGTTTCGGCCGGGAGGGAACTGGTTGAGGCCGTAGCTCGCGAGGAGGTAATTCACGGGCTCGTTCAGGGTGCACCACTCGTCGACGCGATCGCCGTACTCGCGCGCGAGCAAACCGGCAAACTCCGCGATCTCGGCGATGACTTCTTCGCTTCCCGCGGGATCGCTCCAACCACACAAATCGGTATCCGTGGGTCCGTCCGGGCACTCGACGCCGGCGCGGCGCGGGTCGTCGACCCAGACCGGGCTCGAGAAGTGGTGCACGGTGAGCATCGGCTTGATGCCGCGCGCGACGAGGTCGTCGAGGACGGCGCCGTAGTGGGCGACCGCGGACTCGTCGATGGTGTCGCGGGTGGGCTCGATGCGCGCCCAGCTCGGGTTGAAGCGGTAGGCGTCGAGGTTCATCTCGGCCACGAGCGCGTTGTCCTCGACCGCGCGGGTGAAGCCCTGCACCGCCTCGCCGACGAAGACGCCGTTGCCGAGGCCGCCCTGATCGGTGGGCGCGGTGTAGGCGTACCAATCGGTGGCTTCGTTCTCGTCCTCGATCTGTGCGGCCGCGGTGGCGACGCCGAAGGTGAAGGAGCCGCGGCCCGCTTCGCCGCCGACCGGACCGGGCTCGGGGAAGCGGATGGCGGCGGGGCCGTCGTCGCCGCCGCAGGAGAGGAGGAGCGACGTCGCGAGCAGCGTCGCGATCGGTGAGGGGAGACGAGCCGTGCGCATCGACGCTCACGAAAGCGCGACCGCGGCGCGAGCGCAAGCGGGACGAGGGCCGCGAACGGTGTCTTTCTCACGAGACGCGAACGCGAGCGCTCCTCACACTCGCGTTCGCACTTCGGGGCGTCGCACCGCAGGTCGTGGAACTCGTTCGGCTCGGTCGTCTGACGGACGTGCTCTCGGAGCTGGCCGCCCGGCCGAGCGGCCCGACGAGCGAGCTCGTGCGTGCGATTGGATCGCGCGAACGGATCCTCAGGGAATGGTCCCGCGCTCGTTCGGGATCACGCAGCTCCCGTCGGGGCAGGTGTCCTCGACCTGGCCGCCCGGGCGCACGAAACGGTCGAACTGCTCGAGCATCGGCTCGGTGGAGCGGAGCCCTCCGTGGGCCGCGTTGTCGCCGATCTCCGCGTACGCGCCCTCGTTGATCGGCTCGACGTCGTCGAGGTGGTAGATGACGTAGCCGCTGTCGGTCGGACCGTCGGTGGCCTCCATGTACGCGCCTTCGCCCGTGCCGACGCCCCAGGGCTCGTAGGCGCTGGAGCGCAACCACGGCAGACCCATCACGCGCGCCGCCATGTCGGAGGCGACGTTCGGGACCTGCACGTCGTAGCGCGAGGTCTGATAGAGGATGCGCCGGTTCGAGGTGTCGATGCCTTCCAGCCGATCGGTCTCGCTGAAGATCGTGCCGACGTAGCTCACGGGCTCCGCGAGATCCCACATCGGCTGCGTGCTCACCACGTACCAGTCGCGATCGAGCTTGTGGGTGTAGAAGAGCCGGAACACCGCCTCGTAAGGTCGGAAGTTCACCGAGCGACGCAGCATGATGCCGTAATTGATCGCGCCGACTTGGAGCACGTAGGCGTTGATGGTGTCGCTGAGCGCGGCCAGGGTGGCGCCCATGATGCCACCCTGCGAGATGCCGTAATAGTACATCTCTTCGGGATCGTGGAGCGGGCGCTGCTCGCCTTCGACCTCGAGGAAGAGCTCCTCCATCTCGCTGCACTGGCCGACCGCGAAGGCCTTCTGTTGGATGAGCGAGTTGATGGTGCCCTGCATCAAACGCTCTCCGACCTGGGCGAAGTTGCCGAAGTTCGTGACGACGTAGGTGAGGACCTGCGCGGCATCCTCGCTCGCCAAACCCCAGAAGTCCGTGCCGAAGGCGACCATCTGAGAGCGCTGCGCGACGGGGCCACCGTCGCCCGAGACCTGGTTCGCGCTGCCGAGCAGGCCGTGGCCGTACTGGAGCATCTTCGCGGGTTCCCCACCGGCGGCGACGCGGTCGCGCACGCTCGGCGGGATCACGAGCTCGAAGGGCGCCTCGGCCACGCCGTTGTAGGCGATGTCGCCGTCCTCGTCGCGGAAGGCCACCGCGCCCTCGAAGGGCGTCGTCATGTAGAGGGGCACGGTGAAGGTGCCGCGCACGCGCTTCCAGATGCGGCTGCTGACGTCCTCTTCGACGGTGTTGACGGTGCAGCGGCCGAAGACGCGGTTGCCCTCTTCGTCGCGATCCTCGTCGAAGCGACGGAACGCGTCCGCGCGGATCGAGAGCATGTCGCCGCGCACGGAGTCGGCGGAGGCGGTGTGGAAGTCCCACGCGAGGATCAGGTCGCCGCGCGCGACGTCCGCTTCACCGAGGACGTCGAACACGTCCTCCATCGCTTCGCGGCGCGCTTCGAGCTCCGCGACCTCGGTGGGCGTTTCGTCGCGGAGCGCGCGGAAGTAGGCGCTCGGCTCCACGGGCGTGCCGTCGAGCAAGCTCAGCCCGCGCACCGCGGCGACGTAGCGGCGGTCGTGACGGAGCGGCACCGCAGGACGGAAGTAGAGGGTGGAGTAGCCCGGATCGGTGGGACGCCACTCGTTGGTCTCCCACTCGTCGAGCTCCGCGATGTGCGCGACGCGCTCCCCGGTCTCGGCGTCGATCAGGATCGTGGGCGAGTCGGCCTCGAGGCTCTCTTGGATGCGCGCGTAGCTCGCGAGGGGCGCGGGATCGACGCGGCCGACGAAGGAGAGGACGAGGCTCGTCGCGGGCGAGAAGCCGTCGAAGCGGTTCCACGGATCGACGCTCGTGTGCGGGTCGCGGTCGCGGTTCAGCGGGAACGCAGCCTCCGGGATGTTCACGCGGAAGCCGGTCTCGGTCGTCGCGTCCGTGGTGAGGAAGCGGCTCGACGGATACGGCATCAGACAATGCGTCGGGTCGAGGTTCTCGCACTCGGGGCGCGAGACGTCGATCGTCGGCTCGGTGGGGCCGGCGTCGACCTCCGTGCCGGCGTCCGTGCCCGCGTCGTCGCTCGGGGGAGCGTCGTCGTCACCGCAGCCGAGCGCGAGGAGCGCACCGAGCCAAGCCCACTTCCAACCAAGCTTCATGCGAATCGCCTCTCCAGCCAAAGCCACGTGCTCACCGTCGCGTCACCGTCGGGTTCACGG
>CALJLK010000509.1 GCA_937982655.1 uncultured Sandaracinus sp. | reverse complement strand
GCTGCGGCGCGGGCATGGGTGCGATCGGCTGCGGCGCGGGCTGCGGTGCGATCGGTTGCGGAGCCGCCATCGGTTGAGGCGCCGGCATCGGAGGCGGCGCACCCATGGGTTGGGGCGCGGGCATGGGGGGCGGTCCCATCGCCGGCGCACCCATCGGTTGGGGCGCGGGCATCGGCGGCGGACCGCTCGGCTGGGGCGCGGGCATGGGGGGCGGCCCACCCGCGCCCATGGGTTGGGGAGCCGGCATCGGCGGCGGACCGCCCGCACCCATCGGAGGCGGCGCGACCGAAGCCGAGCCTTCGAGCCCCTCGACGGTGATGATGAAGTCACCGATGTAGACCTTGTCGCCCGGCTTCACGACCAGCGGCGACGTGATCTTCCGGCCGTTCACGTACGTGCCGTTCGTGGACTTCAGGTCGACCACGATGAAGCGGTTGTCCTTCAGCACGATGCGGGAGTGCCGCTTCGAGACGTTCCCCTTCGGGAGGATGATGTCGTTCCCCTGAACGCGGCCGATGGTGACCTCGTTCTTGTCGAACTCCATCCGCCGCTGGGCGCCGCCCTTCTCGGTGATCACGACTGCGAACATGCTGGCTCTCTCGTTCCCCTGCTGAAGTGGGACGCGCCCGCGACGACCGCCGACCTCCGCGCTTGCGGTCGAGTCGAGGGACGAGGGGCCTTCCGCGGGACCGATCCGGGTCCGCGGCGGGCGCCATTGAACGATCGGCCGTGCCTCGGCGTCAAGCCGCGCGCGCAGTCATCGCCGCAGAAACAGTCTCGTTTTCGGTGCTCGCTCGCCCGATGTCGGCGCCCGCGTCGGCGGTTCCGCGAAGGCCGAGACGACCTCCGGCGGGCTGAGCTGGCGTAACCGCGTGGCCGTCAGCGGTACGTGTGTCGGTACACGAAGAGCCCGGTCAGGATCTTCGGCGAGAAGAAGGTGCTCTTCTCGGGCATCACGATCGACGCATCGTCGAGGCCCGCGTCCGCCACCGCGATCAGCTCCTCGATGGCGACCGGGTGCAGCGCGATCGCGAGCTCGTAGCGGCCTTCGTCGACGGCGGCCTTCATCTCGTCGAGCGCGGACTCCGGGTAGTAGTCGAAGTGATTCGGATCGGGGATGTGCCGGTGCTCGAGGCCGAGGTGCGGGTAGAGCTCACGCTCCAGGATCGAGCAGTCGAGGCGCCCCACCACGTCGGTCGGCACCTGCTTCGCGCGTAGGGTCCAGCAGCCGTCCTTCGTGTAGAGACGGAACGTGTGTTTGTCGGGCGTGGTGAAGGCGTCGGCCGGCTCGAGCGCGAGGGCGTCGCGGATCTGCGCGAAGGAACGCAGCCCGTTGACCACGCGGTCGTAGGCGAGGATGCGCGCGCCGTCGGTGACGTAGGCGAGCGCGTGGGTCTGACCGCCCTTGAGCGCGGCGTGGTAGCGGTGGTGACCGTCCGCGATGTAGAGCGATTGAGGTGCGAGGCGATCGGCGATCGCGCGGCCGAGCTCGGAGCTCGCGACCACCCGCCAGACCCGGCTCGCGACGCCGTGCAGGTCGGTGCCGCCGCCGAAGTCGCTCGCGAAGTCGTAGAGCGGCGCGTCTTCCTTCGCGCGCTCGAAGAGCTCCGCGAGGGGCGACTTCGTGAGCAAGAAGACCGGCCCGGTGTTGTGCCCGGTGACCTTCGCGAGCTGCACGCGCCCGCGCACCTTGTCGTCGAAGGTCTTCTCGTGCCGCACGATCTGGCGCGCCGCGTAGTCGGTCACCTCGACCGCCACGAACACGCCCGTGCGCCGTTCTTCGGGCCCGCCCTCGCGCGACCAGCGCTGCTCGTAGACGTAGAAGGCGGGCTCGTCGTCGCGGATCACGAAGCCTTCGTCCTGCAGCCGCTGCAGTGCGTCGGCGGGCGAGGGCCCGAGCGTCACGTGCACCATCGAACGATCGCGCGCGAAGAGCCGCTGCCACAGCGGGCTGCCCTCCTTCACCACGTCGTAGGGCGGGCACGTCACGTGCGCGGCATGAGCGGGAGCGGGGCGGAGCCCGACGAGTCCGACGACGGCGACCATGGCGCGGGACCGTAGCAAGCCCACGTGGTCGATGGATTCGTGGGAGCGGCTTCTGCGAGGGGTGGCGTGTGGAGCCGCACGCGCGGCCACGCACCGACGCGAGCGACGACGCGACGGTTACGGAACCGTGGACGTGATCGTCGACGTGGTCGGCCGTGGTCGTCGTCGTGGTCGGCGACGTGAACGGCGACGAAACGCCCGACTCACGTCAGCCGGGCAACACCTGGAACGTCACCCGGATCGTCCAATCCGGCGGTGCGTGCGCGAGCCCTCGCAACAAGCTCCCACCCTCCGCGTCGAGCTCCACGACGCTCGCGTCGTGCCGGATCACTCGGTACACGCGCTTGCCGACCTCGACCGCCTGCAGCCGCCCGAGGGACGCGTTCGAGATGCCGATCACCCGACAGCGCGCCGGATAGCGCGGTCGATCGAGCCCCGCCGCGAGCATCACGAGCCCCCGCGCCGGCACCGGCGAGCGAAAGTCGAAGGCGCCCTCCTGTCCGTGCGCGAGCGCCTGATCGAGCCCGAACCATCGCGGCGCCCACAGCGCCTCGAACACCTGATCCGAGCCCGATCGCGAGCTCGCGCGCGGCGCGCCGCTCATCCCCGCAACCTCGCGAGGATCTGGCTCGCGAAGTCCGCGAGCTCTTCGGCGCCCATCGGCTTCTCGCCGCTCGACGTGTAGGTCTCCCACGCGTGATCGGGGAACCCTTCGAGGAATCGCGACGGGATGCGCGGCACCACCTTGCCCCGCATGGTGCGCCTCTCCGGGCGCGTGAGGTAGAGGAGCTCGCGCGCCCGCGTCACGCCCACGTAGAAGAGCCGCCGCTCTTCTTCGACATCCGTCGGCGCGACCTCGTTCAGCTTCGGATCGGTGGTGCGGCTGTGCGGCATCTGCCCCTCCACGCAGCCCACCAGGAACACCACGTCGAACTCGAGGCCCTTGGCCGAGTGCAGCGACGAGAGCGTCACCACGTTCTTGGCGTCTTCTTCTTCCTGCTCCGCGCGCAGCATCAGGCGCGTGAGGAACTGCCCGAGCGAGATCCCGCGCTGACTCTCCTCGAAGCGCGTGAGGCTCCGCATCAGGAAGCTCACGTTCTCGCGGCGCCGCTGCCCCTGCACCGTCGCGTCCTCCGAGAGCATCGACGTGAACCCGGTGTCCGCGAGGAGCCGCTCGGTCGTGGCGACGATCGACTTCTTCACCGGGCCGGCGGGGTCAGCCGCCGACTTCTCGTCCAGCGCACGTCGCGCGGCGTCGATCGCCTTGAAGAGCTGCTGCAGCCCACGCCGACCGCGCTCCGGCAGCTCGTCCCCGAACGACGCCTCGCGGAGCGCGCGCTCGAGCGAGAGCCCCTTGAGGGTGCGCAGCGCCTCGACCTTCGCCAGCGATCCTTCGCCCACCCCGCGCGGCGGCACGTCGAGGATGCGGCGCAGCGAGAGCTCGTCGCGCGGATTGTCGACCACGCGCAGGTACGCGACGATGTCCTTTACCTCTTTGCGGTCGAAGAACTGAGTTCCACCGAACACTCGGTACGGAACCACACCGAGACGCAGCTCTTCCTCGAGAATCTTCGCGGTTTGATTCGACCGATAGAGGACCGCGATGTCCTTGTACGGAAACGGTCGCCCGCCCGGCGCCGCCTCGCCGCCCTTGGCGAGCTCGCGGATCTCGCGGCAGACGAACTTCGCCTCTTCGCCGCTGTCGCCGAGCGCGACCACGCGCACCTTCGCGCCGTCGCCCTTCACCGAGCGGAGCACCTTGCCGTGCCGACGCCCGCGCGACTGCGCGATGGCGGCGTTCGCGACGTCGAGGATCGGCGAGCGGCTCCGGTAGTTCAGCTCCAGCTTCACCACCTTGGTGCCCGGAAAGAGGCGCTCGAAGTCGAGGATGTTGCCGACCTCCGCGCCGCGCCATCCGTAGATCGACTGGTCGTCGTCGCCGACCACCACGACGTTGTGTTGCTCGTTGGCGAGCAGCCGGATCAGCTCGAGCTGCGACTTGTTCGTGTCCTGGAACTCGTCGATCAGCAGAAAACGAAAACGATCGCGCCACTTCTGCCGCACACGCTCGTTCTGCTGGAGGACCCGCACCGGCGCGACGACGAGATCGTCGAAGTCGACCGCGTGCATGTTCTGCAAGGCGGCCTGGTACTTCGGGTAGATCTCGCGCGCGACCGCGTCGTACTCGTAGTCGGACGGCTTCACCTGCTCCGGCATCACGAACGCGTTCTTCCAGAGCGAGATGCGCCCGACGATCGACTGCAAGTCGAGGTTTCGGTCACCGCCGAGCTCGCGCACCAGCTCGCGCACGAGCCCGGTGGCGTCACCCTGATCGAAAATGACGAAGCGCCCGTCGTAGCCGAGGTGCCGGTTCTCCTCGTGGAGGAAGCGGACCCCGAAGCTGTGGAAGGTCGAGAGCCAGAGGCGTTTGGTCGCCTCCGCGCCGATCAGCGGGTGCATGCGCTCGGCCATCTCGGCCGCGGCCTTGTTGGTGAACGACACCGCGAGGATCGTCTCGGGCCGGTGCCCGAGCTTCACGAGCCGCGCGATGCGCCGCGTGATCACGCCGGTCTTGCCGGAGCCCGCGCCCGCGAGCACCAGCATCGGCCCGTCCACGTGCTCCACCGCGAGCTTCTGCGCCGGATTCAGCTTCGTCTCGCCCACGACCTCACCGTTTCGAGCTCACCGTTTGCTTCGCCTCATTCGTCGCCGCCGTCGCTTCGCTTGCCGCCTTCGACTGCCGCCGCGTGCCGCTGCGCCCGCGCGTTCGCCCGATCTCACTCCCTCGGGAGCAGAGACTCTCACGAAAGGATCCGCGCGACGATCGTGCGGAGCCCGGTTCAGAACGCGCGCGGCCGGACCGTCGTCCCGACCAAGTCGCGCGCCGTCGCGCCCACCACCACCGAACCGGCGAGGAGCAACGCGACGTACGCCCAGATCACGAGCCGCACCGGCCCCTCGGGCGCACGCGCGAGCCCGAGCAGCAACGTCACGAGCAGCGCCCACACCAGCAGGTAGATCACGGTCGCGCCGAGCAGGCGGCGGCTCTCGTCCTTCACGCGCCCGAGGAGCTGCGCGACCCGGAAGCTCTTCACCGCCGCGCTCATCGACAGGCTCGCGACGATCACCGCGAGGAGCGCGACCCACCCATCCGCCGTGATCGGATGTGCCTGGAACGCGAGCACCGTGAGCACCACCGGCGCGAGCGTGCCCGGGAAACCGAGCACCCCGAGCAAGAACGCCGCACCCGCACCAGCCTTGTCGCCCGAGCTGCGTGCAGGGCGCGCAGTCGGCTCCGTCTCGACGTCGAGCGCTTCCGAAGAGCGCAAGACCACCAAGTCGAGCACGAGGAGCACGAGCGCCGCGAGCGCCGCGAGCGCGAAGAGGAACGTCGCCACGCCGCCTGCATACCGCGCTCCGCGGGCCCGCGCGAGCCGTGTCGGTCTGCGGTGTCGAGCGGCCGTGTCGCGACCTGCAGCCCCCTCGGCCCCGTGCTGGTTCGCTCGTTCCGAGGGCGCGCGTGGATGCCGCCGCATCACGGGCGCAATGCGAGAGCACGCCGCGGTTCGGTGGCGCGCTCGACCACGTCACTCCGGCTCGCCGAGGTTCACCCACACCGCGGCGCCGGACGGCTCGTGCTCCTTCTTCCAGATCGGCACCGTCTCCTTGAGCCGATCGATCGCGAGCCGACACGCCGCGAAGGCCTCCGCGCGATGCGCCGCGCTCGCCGCCACGACCACCGCCAGATCCCCGACCACGAGCGCACCCGCGCGATGCACCGACGCCACGCGTGTACCCGGCACCTCGCGCACGACCTGCTCGAGCACCCGCCGCAGCTCGGGGATCGCGAGGGTCGGGTGCGCCTCGTACTCGAGCCGCGCGACCGCCTTGCCCTCCGCGTGATCGCGCACGACGCCGACGAAGAGGCACACGCCGCCCGCGCCCGGGTGCTGCACTGCGCGGTAGACCTCGTCGATCGAGAGCGGCGCGTCGCGCACGTCCGCGAGCGGCACCGCCTCGCGCAGCTCGGCGTCGTCCTCGGTCGGCGCGCCTCCGGCGACCGGCGGCAACACGTCGATCTCGGAGCGCGCGTCGACGGTGCGGCCTTCGTCCGCCGCGAGCTCTCCGTCGAGCGCGAAGCGCATGCGCGGCAAGAAGGGCGCGAGCCTCGGATGGCGCGTCGCGAGGAGCGCACGGAGCTCCGCGAGCGTGCCTTCGTGGGCGACCTGCTCGTCGGCGATGCCCGCGAGCTCGCGGGCCGCGGCGTGGTAGCGGATGCGGCTCATCGCGCTTCGAGTACCGGATGTGCGTCGCGTCCGCCAGCCGCGCGCTTTCGGATCGCCGCGCCCGTGCCGCGACTCCTCCCACGATCCGCTCGCGAGCCGCTTGCGCGCCGCACCCGATCGGCTCGGGACCGCACGCGCTCGCATTCGCGATCACGTTCGCGATCACTGGAATCCTGAAGCCCGCGGTGCGGTCTTCCTTGACCGACCTCGCCGCGCCTCGAACGCTCTTCGCCATGCGAAACCCGGCTGCGCTCCTCGCGCTCGTGCTCGTGTCCGCGTCTCTTCCCTCGCTCGCGTCCGCTCAGCGGAACGACGGCGCTCGCTTCTCCGCCTACTTCGCGCTCGGCGCGGGCGGCGAGCTCGACGGCGAGACGGACGGTCCCTTCGGCTTCGGCGACTACGAGATCGACCTCGATCCCACCCTCGGCTTCGGTCTGCGCTTCGAGAAGCCCATCGCGTCCATCGTCTCGCTCGGGGGTCTCTTCGAGATGGGCGGCTACAAAGCCGACGGCGCCGATCGCAACGCCGACCTCTACTTCGACTTCGACGTGTACGCGAAGATCGGCCCGCGCCTCGACATCAACAACAATCTGGACCTCGAGGTCTACGGTCTGCTGCCCTTCGGCTTCTCGGTCTACCGCCCCGACGCGGACAACTCGGACGCGCTCTTCGGGCTCAACTTCGGCTTCGGGGGCGGCGCCGCGCTCTACGTCGGATCGTTCGGATTCTTCGCCGAGATCGGCATGCGGCATCGCCGCGTGTACGACGAGATCGACGGCGTCGACGTCCGGCTCGCGTCCACCCAAGCGATGCTGAACTTCGGCGGCACGATCGTCTTCTGAGCTTCCTCGAGGGTCGGTCGCGCGCATGACTCGCTTCCGCGTGGGGCCGCCGATCGGACGAGGCCGCTTCGGGGTCGTGCATCGCGCATACGACCGCGCGACCGACACCTGGGTCGCGTGGAAGACGGCGGGCGCGCTCGAGACGGACCCCGCGACCGACGCGCTGCGCGACGAGCACGACAAGCTCGCCCGCGTGTCGCACCCCCACGTGGTGCGCGCCATCGCGTTCGAAGAAGGTCCGCCCGCGGCGTTCGCGATGGAGCTCGCGGAGGGCCCCGACCTCGTGCGTTGGGCGCGCCGCGACGTGCCCCGCGAGGCGCCGCGGGTCGGCGTGCGGCGCAACCTGCCGATGGCCTTCGGCTACGAGCTCCAAGAAGAAGGGCGCAGCGCGTTCGCACCGATCACGCACGAGGGCGCCGCGCGGCTGCGCGACGCGATCGCGAACCTCGCGTCGGCGCTGCTCGCGATCCACGAGGCGGGGCTACTGCACCTGGACGTGAGCGCGGCGAACGTGCGGATGGTGCGGCGCGCGGGCCGCGACGAGCCGATGCTGATCGATCTCGGGCTCGCGTGGGATCGCGCGCTCGGATCCACACGTGAGGTCGCGGGCGCCGCCGCCTCGCTCGCGCCCGAGCTCGGTCTCTCGCCTCCGACCGCGGCGGCCGACGCCTACGGGCTCGGGGTGCTCCTCTTCGAGGCGCTCACCGGCAAGCTGCCCTTCGACGGCGGCGGCATGGAGGTGCTGGTGCGCAAACAGAGCATCGAAGCGCCGCGCGCGAGCGAGGTCGCGCCGGGCGTGCCCGACGATCTCGACGCGCTCTGCGCGGGGCTCCTGATGCGCTCCCCTCGCGAGCGGCTGCGGCTCGAAGACGTGCGCGCGGCGATCGAACGCTGATCGCCATCGCGCAGCCGCCTCACGTCGGGTGATCGAGCACGCTCGTTCCGTGATCGTGCGCGATTGGCGGCGATCAGCGCCTCACGTTCACGCGATCCAAGAGGAACGCGTACACGAGCGCGGTCTCCTTGTGCCGACGGAAGCGTCCCGACGAGCCGCCGTGGCCGGCTTCCATGTTCACGTCGAAGAGCAGCGGGTTGCCGTCGGTCTTGAGCTCGCGCAGCCGCGCCACCCACTTCATCGGCTCCCAATACTGCACCTGCGAGTCGTGCAGCCCGGTCAGCACGAGCATCGCCGGGTAGTCCATCGCGCGCACGTTGTCGTACGGCGAGTAGCTCATCATGTAGTCGTAGTACGGACGCTCGTTCGGGTTGCCCCACTCGTCGTACTCGAAGGTCGTGAGCGGGATCGTCTCGTCGAGCATCGTCGTGACCACGTCCACGAAGGGCACGTCCGCCACGATCGCGCCAAAGAGCTCGGGCGCCATGTTCGCGACCGCGCCCATCAGGAGCCCGCCCGCGCTCGCGCCGTGCGCGAAGAGCCGATCGCTCGCGGTCCAGCGCTCGTTCACGAGGTGGCGCCCCACGTCGATGAAGTCCGTGAAGGTGTTCATCTTGTTCAGGAGCTTCCCGTTCTCGTACCAGGCGCGCCCGCGCTCCTGACCGCCGCGCACGTGCGCGATCGCGAAGATCACGCCGCGGTTCAGCAGCGAGAGGCGCGGCGACGAGAACGTCGGATCGAGCGAGTAGCCGTAGCTCCCGTAGCCGTAGAGCAAGAGCGGCTGGGGTTGGCTCCGATCGAGATCGCGACGGTGCACGATCGACACCGGCACCAGCGTCCCGTCGCGCGCCGGCACGTTCAGACGATGCGAGACGTATGCCTCGCGCTCGAAGCCGCCGACCACTTCTTCGACCTTGCGCACGGTGCGCGTGCGGCGGTTCAGGTCGTAGTCGATCACGCTCGGCGGGGTGGTCATCGACGAATAGGCGAAGCGCAGGAAGCCGCTCGAGAGCTCCTCGTTGTCGCCGAAGCCCGTCCAATACGCGTCCTCGTCCATCGCGATCTCGTGCGCCTGCGCGAGGTTGGCCGCGTTCGGCAGCGCGCGGCGTCCACGCGCCGCGGGCCGCTCGCCCACCCTCCACGGGATCACGCGCAGCCGCAGGATCCCGTCGCGCCGCTCGTTCACCACGAGGTGGCTCTGGAAGAGCTCGAAGCCCTCGAAGAAGACGCCGTCCTGCGCGGGCACCTCCACGCGCCAGCGCGCGCGATCGCTGCTGACCTCGGGCGCCACGCTCATCAGACGAAAATCGCGCGCCTCCCAGTTGGTGCGGATGTAGAAGCGGCCGAGCGCGTGATCGACGTCGTACTCGTGGCCTTCTTGGCGCGCGAGCACGAGCTTCGGCTCGCTCGTCGGGTTGCGCGCGTCGACGTAGCGGTACTCGTGCGCCAGCGTCTGGTAGCTGCCGATCATCACGAAGTCGCGCGACTTGCTCTCGAAGATCGACACGTAGAACTCGTCGTCGGTCTCGTCGAAGACCAGCACGTCCTCCGACGTCGGCGTGCCGAGCGTGTGGCGCCACACCTGATGCGCGCGCAGCGTCTGCGGGTCGCGCTTCACGTAGAAGAGCGTGCGTCCGTCGGCCGACCAGACCGCGTTGCCGCTCGTGCCTTCGATGGTGTCGGTCAGCAGCGAGCCGTCCTCGAGGTTCTTGATGCGGATCGTGTAGATGCGGCGGCTGAGCGTGTCCTCCGCGTACGCGAGCAGCTTGCCGTCGTGGGTCGGCGTGAGACCGCGCAGGTCGTAGTAGCCGTGCCCCTCCGCGAGCTGGTTGCCGTCGAGCAGGATCTCTTCCGGCGCGTCCCCGCAGGGCTCCGTCGCGCACTCGGGCACCGCGCGGCGGCAGTGGATCGCGTACTCCTTGCCGGCCTCGACGCGTTCGTAATAGAGGTGCGCGCCGTACCGCGAAGGAACCGAGACGTCGTCCTGCGGGATGCGCGCGACGATCTCCTGATAGAGCGCCTCGCGGAAATCCGACAGAGGGGCGAGCGTCGCGGCCGTGTATTCGTTTTCGGCGCGCAGGTGCGCGAGGATCTCTTCGTCGTCGCGATCGTCGTCGCGCATCCAGTAGTACGGGTCTTGCCGCACCTGATCGTGCGCGCGCAGCTCGTGCGGCACCTGCTTGGCGACGGGTGGCCGTGCCACCCGCGGCGTGTCGTCGGTGCGGTCGGTGCACGAGGTGCACGCGGTGGGAGTCGGCGTCGTCGCACCGCAGGCGAACGCGAGCGCGAGGAGGAGGAGCACGAAGAGACGCATCGGAGCGGCGTAGCGCGGACGAAGGCACGCCGACAAGTCGGCGGCTGACCCCGCCGACTTGGCTGACAAGCGCCCCGCGGGTTCGAATCGCGTTGGCCATCGGGCACGCAACCCGACGGCGTGAAGGATGCGACGGAGGATGTGTCCGCTCCTGCGCGCATGTTGCACCGTCGTTTCACGGTGCACCGTGATCCGTCGCGGCCTCGTCGCGTCTCGTCGACGTGACGCAGCGCGTTGTGCCCGAATCGATTGAGAAAAACGCCTCGCTCGCGTTGGCGCGCTTCTTGTGATGCGGTGCACCTCGTGGCGTACCTCTACCCCCTCAGCCTCGCCGCCCTCTCGGCGCTCGTCATGGCGCTCGAGCACTTCTTTCCGTGGCGAAAGGGTCAGAAGCAGCTCCGTCCCCGCCTCGCCTCCGACTTCCTGCACCTCGTCTTCAACGGCCACTTCCTCGGCGTGCTGCTCGCCGGCCTCGCCGACACCTGGGTGCTCCCCCACCTCGACGGCTGGCTCGCCACGCAGGGCTGGACCGACGCGATCTACCGCAACGCAGCCTCGGGCTGGCCTCTCTGGGCGCAGGTGATCGTCGCGCTGCTCGTGCTCGATTTCGTGCAGTGGTGCGTACACAACCTCCTGCACCGCGTGCCCTTTCTCTGGGAGCTCCACAAGGCACACCACTCGATCGTCGACGGAGAGATGGACTGGATCGTCTCCTTCCGTTTCTCGTGGCTCGAGGTGATCGTCTACAAGACCATCCTCTATCTCCCGATGGTCTATTTCGGTTTCGCGTGGGAAGCGCTGATGTTTCACGCGATCTTCGGCACGCTGATCGGGCACCTCAACCACGCCAACCTCGATCTCGGTCACGGCCCGTGGCGCTACGTGCTCAACAGCCCGCGGATGCACATCTGGCATCACGACTACGACGGCGACGAGAAGACCACCGTCAACTTCGGGATCATCTTCTCGATGTGGGATTGGATCTTCGGCACCGCGAAGATGCCCGATCATCCGCCGAAGCGGCTCGGCTTTGCGGGCGTGGAGGAGTTCCCTCCGAACTTCTTCGCGCAGGAAGTCTGGCCGCTTCAACGCCTGATCCCGCCGCTGCGCACCCACCACGTCGCGGCCGCAATCGTCGGCGTGGCCGTCCTCGGGACTGCCTGGTGGCTCAAGGAGCCGCGCGCTGCCACGACCTCTTCCGCGCTCACCCCGATGCTCGGCGAGCCCTCCGCGAGCTCGCAGCCGACGGGAGCGACGCCACCGAACGACGCGTACTCCGCCAGCCCGAACGAAGCCGAGGCCGCGATCGCGCGCTTCGGAGAAGACGCCCGCGCGGCCGGCTACCTGCACCCCGAGGCGATGGTCAGCGTGGCCGAGCTCGCGAAGGCGCTCGGCGCGCCGAGCTTGGTCGTGCTCGACGTGCGCCCCGAAGAGCGCTTCGCGGAGGGCCACGTGCCGGGCGCGCGACGCCTCGGGCGTGACGACTACTCGGTTCAGGAGCCGATCCCGGGCCTCTCGAAGGACGCGGATGCGTTGCAGGCGATGCTGCGCGCCCAGGGCGTGGACGCGGACGACACGGTGGTGCTGATGGGCGACGGAGGTCCGGAGCCCTACCGGCTCTGGTGGACGCTCCGCACGGTGGCGGGCTTCGAGGCGCGCGTGCTCGACGGCGGCCTGCAGGCGTGGAAGGCGGCCGGACATCGGCTCGCAGGCAGCTCCGGGCTCGCGATCGCGCCGGGCGGCGTGACGATCGAGCCACCGACCGAGCCTCCGGTGCTTCGGTGGCCGGAGGTGAACGCCTACCTGCAGACGCACCCCGACGCGACGCTCGTCGACACGCGCAGCGAGCTCGAGTTCACGGGCCGCGAGAAGGAGCGCAACGCGGCCCGGGCGGGGCGCATCCCCGGTGCGCGGCACCTCGACTGGGTGCTCGTGCTCCGAGATCTGGACGAAGATCATCGTTTGAAGGACCCGGACGCGCTCCGCACGCTCTTCCGAGAACGTGAGATCGACACTGACGCGCCGGTGGTCGCGTACTGCCAGAGTGGCACCCGCTCCGCGGCCGTCTTCTTCGCGATCTACCAGCTCGGTCTTCCGGCAGAGTCGCTCCTCAACTACGACGGCTCCTGGGCGGAGTACAGCCGCCTCGACCTTCCGATCGAGCCGTGAGCGAACGATGAAGCGCGTCTCGGTCGTTCTGCTGCTCGGCGTCTTCGTCGCCCTCACGGTCGGCGCGGGCCGCGACGTGCGTGCGGGCGAAGGGCAGAACACGTTCCCGAGCGGTTCGGTGAAGGGAGTCGCGCTCGGCCTCTTCGCGAGCGATCCGGACTGGGACTATGGCCCGATGCTGCGCGAGCTCTCCGCGCGCGGCGCGACCGACGTGCTGATCGTGGTGCAGCTCTCGCAGCACGATCGTTTCGCGTCGGATCTCACGTTCGCGCCGACGGGATCGACCCACGCGCCGAACGAACGGACGCTCGTCCGCACCCTGCGGCAAGCGCGCGCGCTCGGGCTCCGCGTGGGGCTCATGCCGATCGTGCATCTGCGTCACCGCGACGCGCACGAGTGGCGCGGCATGCTCGCGCCCGCGGACGGGGTCGATACGTGGATGAGGCGCTACCGTGCGGCGCTCCTTCCGCTGGCGGAGCGCGCGGAGGCCGAAGGCGTCACGCGCTTCGTGATCGGCTCCGAGCTCTCCTCGCTCGAGCCCTTCGACGACGCGTGGCGCGCGCTCGCCCGCGACGTGCGCGCACGGTTCTCGGGCACGCTCGTCTACTCGACCAACTGGGATCGTCTCCGCGGCGACGCGACGCTGGCTCCGGTCGCGTTCTGGGACGCCGTCGACGAGATCGGGCTCACCGCGTACTTCCCGCTCGCGTCCACCGACGACGCGCCGAGCGAAGCGGCGTTGATCGACGCCTGGCGCGCACCGCACGACGCGATCGCGGAGCTCTCGCGCCGCACCGGCAAGCCGATCGTGCTGACGGAGGTCGGCTACCCGAGCCGACGCGGCGCGCTGCGAACGCCCTGGGACGACGGTCCGCGATCCGAAGTCGATGCGACGCGCGCGCGAACCGAGGACGCAGACGCCGCGCGCGTCGACCTCGAGCAACAGCGCCGCGGCTTCGCAGCCTTCTGCGAGGTCTTCGCGGCGAGCGACACGATCGAAGGCTTCTACGCCTGGAACTGGTTCGGCGTCGGCGGTGCGCGTGACGACGGCTTCACGCTCCGCGGCAAGCCCGCGGCGGCCGAGCTCGAGCGCTGCTTTTCGCGGTGGGAGGAACGATGACGAAGGCGCGAGAGTCACGAACCACGACGAGCGACGAGCCGAAGCCTGCGAACGAGGCGCCCATGGAAGACCGAAAGGTGCGCGCACGTCGTCGCTTCTTCGCGCAAGCGCTCGGCGTCGGTGGCGCGGCGGTCCTCGGGACCACGATCGGCTGTGGCGACGAGAGCGCGACACCCACCGCGACACCGACGGCGACACCCACACCCACGCCGACGCCGCCGCCGACTCCCGCTCCGAGCGCGCCGACGCTGCCGGGCAAAGATCTCGACGCCTTCG
>CALJLK010000508.1 GCA_937982655.1 uncultured Sandaracinus sp. | reverse complement strand
TTTCTTCTCGGCTTGCTGTCCAGCACTCAGACGCGCTCGAACAGGCCCGCCGCGCCCATGCCGCCGCCGATGCACATCGTCACGATCGCGCGGCCCTTGCCGCCGCGACGCTTCAGCTCGTGCAGCGCGGTCGCGGTGAGCTTGGCGCCGGTGCACCCGAGCGGGTGACCGAGCGCGATCGCGCCGCCGTGGATGTTGAGCTTCTCGTCGGGGATCTCGAGCGTGCGCTTCACGTAGAGCGACTGGCTCGCGAACGCCTCGTTCAGCTCGAAGACGTCGATGTCGGCGACCGTGAGGCCGGTCTTGGCGAGGAGCTTCTGCACCGCCGGCACCGGGCCGATGCCCATCAGCGCCGGGTCGACGCCGCAGGTGGTGAAGTGTTTGAAGGTCGCCAGCGGCTTGAGGCCGAGCGCGTCCGCCTTCTCCTTCGCCATCACGATCGAGGCCGCCGCGCCGTCCGAGAGCGGCGAGGCGTTGCCGGCGGTGACGGTGCCGACCTTCGCGAAGGCCGGACGCAGCGACGCGAGGCCCTCGAGGGTCGTGTCCGCGCGCGGCAGCTCGTCGACCTCGAAGGGCACGAGCTTCGGCTCGTTTCCTTCGTAGAAGACACCGTGCACGGGCACGATTTCGCCTTTGAAGACGCCCGCCGCGATGGCCTTGGAAGCCTTCTGCTGCGAGGCGTACGCGAACGCGTCCTGATCCTCGCGGCTGATGTTCCACTTCTTCGCGACGTTCTCCGCCGTGGTGCCCATCGGCGTGTAGATCGTCGGGTACTTCTCCATCGCCTCGGGCGACATGCTCGGCTTGTTGCCGCTCATGGGCACGTGCGACATCGACTCGACGCCGCCGGCGATGCCGACGTCCATCCAGCCGCTCGCGATGGCGCTCGCGACGATCGCGATGGCCTGCAGACCGCTCGAGCAGAAGCGGTTGATGGTCATCGCGCCGGTCTCTTCGGGCAGCCCGCCGAGCACGCCGGCGATGCGCGCGACGTTCAGGCCCTGCTCGCCCTCCGGCATCGCACAACCGAGGACCAGGTCCTCGATCGTCTCCGGCTTCACGAGCGGGTTGCGGGCCATCAGGCCGCGCAAGACCTCGCCCGCGAGCTCGTCCGGGCGCTTGTAACGAAGCGTGCCCTTGTGGGCGCGACCGACCGCGGAGCGGACGGCGTCGACAATCACGACTTCACGCATGAGTTTCTCCAATCTCTGTGAAAGTGATGGTTGAGCGGTCCCGCTTCAGTTGCGGAGCGGCTTGTTGTTCATCAGCATGTACTGCATGCGTTCGATGCTCTTGCTCTCGCCGCAGAGCGAGAGGAACGCCTCGAGCTCGATGTCGAGCATCTCCTGCTCGGTGACCTCGTGGGTGTGACCCGCGTTGCCGCCGCAGAGGATCGTCGCGACCTTCTTCGAGATCAGCGCGTCGTGCTCCGACGCGTGGCCGTTGATGACCATGTCCTCGATCATCGAGCTCAGCGTCGCGATGCCGCTCGCGCCGAGCAGCTTGTGCGCGCGCGGCGCCTTCGGCTTGTAGCCCGCCTCCGCCATGCCGATCACGCGCGCCTTCGCCTCGTGGAGCTGGCGCGCCCGGTCGAACGAGATGCCGTCGGTGTGGCGGAAGTAGCCAAAGTGCTGCGCCTCCACGCCGCTGGTCGCGACGCGCGCGAGCGCGATGTTCTGGAACACCCGCGCGACGAAGGGCGTCGGGTCGTAGGTCGTGCCGTCCGGGATGTTCTCCAGCGCGCGCCAGAGCATGTTCACGTGGCCGCCGCCACCCGGCACGAGACCCACGCCGACCTCGACGAGGCCCGTGTACGTCTCGGCCGCCGCCTGCACCGCGTCGCACGCGAGGCAGAGCTCGAGGCCGCCACCGAAGGTGAAGCCGAAGGGCGCCGCGACCACGGGCACCTTCGAGTACTTCATCTGCTGCACCGCGCTGTGGAGCCCGCGCACCATCGTGCGCAGCGCGTCCCACTGCTTGGCGTTCGACGCCATGACGACGCCGAAGAGGTTCGCGCCCACGCAGAAGGCGTCGCCTTCGTTCGTGAGCAACAAGCCGCGGAAGTCCGACTCCGCCTTCGCGACCGACTGTCCGAGCAGCTCGATGACCTTGTCGTCGATGCTGTTCATCTTCGTCTTGAAGGTCAGCCCGAGCACGCCGTCGCCGAGGTCGTGCGCGACCGCGCCCGCGTTCTCGAGCACCGGCGCGCCCTTGCGCACCAGGACGAGCGGCGCCTCGCGCGCGTCGAGGTCGCGCTTGACGTACTTGCCCGCGTTCAGGTCGAAGACCTCGTCGTGGCCCTTGTAGAAGCTCGTCGCGCCGCTCTGCAGCATCTTCACGACGCTCGCGGGCACGTCGACGCCTTCGGCCTGCATGCGCTTGGTGGTCTCGACGAAGCCGAGCGCGTCCCAGGTCTCGAACGGCCCGAGCTCCCAGTTGTAGCCCCACTTCATCGCGTCGTCGATCGCGACGACCGAGTCGGCGATCTCCGGGATTCGACGGGCGGAGTAGGCGAGGGCGCGCGAGAGCACCTTCCACGCGAACTGTCCCGCTTTCCCGTCCGCCGCGACGAGCTTCTTCACGCGATCGGCGGCCGAGCCCTTGATGCCCTTCATCGCCTTGATCAGCGCTTCGTCACCGCCCTTCGGGCGATATTCGAGCGTCTTCGGATCCAGCGTCGCGACGCCGCCCTTGTCCTTCTTGTAGAAGCCGCCGCCGCTCTTGTCGCCGAGCAGCTTCTTTTCGTGGACCATCTTCCGGAAGAATTCCGGCGCCTTGAAGACCTCGCGCTCCTCGTCGCCCGTCAACGCGTCGTAGCAGTTGTCCGAGACGTGCAGGAAGGTGTCGAGGCCGACCATGTCCGCCGTGCGGAAGCTGGCCGACTTCGGGTGACCCATCGGAGGTCCGGTGATCGCGTCGACCTCTTCGGGCGTCATGTCCATCTCGACCATGGTGTGCATGGTCAAGAGCATCGAATGACAGCCGATGCGGTTGCCGACGAAGTTCGGGGTGTCCTTGCCGATCACCACGCCCTTGCCGAGCTGTTCCTTGCTGCAGGCGACGATGCGCTCGAGCGCCTTCGGATCGGTGTCCGGTCCGACCACGAGCTCGAGGAGCTTCATGTAACGAACCGGATTGAAGAAGTGCATCACGAGGAAGTTCTTCTTGAACGCCTCGGAGCGGCCCTGGACCATGTCCACGATGCGAAGGCCCGACGTGTTCGAGGCCACGATCGTGCCGGGCTTGCAGGTCGCCTCGAGCTTCGTGAAGAGGTCCTGCTTGATCTTCAGGTTCTCGACGATGGCCTCCACGACGAGGTCCACGTTCGCGAGCTCCGAGAGGTGATCCTCCAGGTTGCCGGTGCGCACGAGCGTCGCGTTGCTCGGATGGAAGAAGAGTGCGGGCCGCGACTTCTTCGTCTTCTCCAGCGCGCCTTCGGCGAACGCGCTCCGCTTCTTCGGGTCCTTGCGCTCGGCCTCGCTCAGCTTGGGCGGGACGATGTCGAGAAGGACGACTTCGACGCCGGCGTTGGCGAAGTGGGCAGCGATGCCGCTGCCCATGACGCCTGCACCGATGACGCCGACCCTGCGAATGGGCTCGGTCATGACGGAGGGGCTCCTCGTTGCTTTTCGGATGAGGTCGGCGCATCGCGTCGTGTCCTCACACCCCTGAGGTTCACGCGCTGCACGCCGCCGTCGGAGCCCGCCGCCGCGTACTGGGTCGGCCGAGCCCGAAGGCGCCGTAACCTCGCCCACGCGGCCCCCCCGTGCAAGCCACGGACACGCGTCGGAAGCACGATCGCCACACTTTACGGACGCTTTTCACGGCGCGGTCGAGGCCGCCTCACGCGTGGCCCGGTCCGCATCGCGTGCAGGCTCGTGCTCACGCACGAGTCGCGCCCGGATCACGCCCGGATCGCGCAGTCCACGCAGGGGAGCACGCGTGGATCTCGATCACGGCGCGCGATCCTCGACGCCGTCTCACATCTCGGGCTCGGCGCAAGGATCCGGGAGCGGGAGGCTCGGCCCCAGCCCGGCCCAGTTCGCACGCACCGCGCGGAACGTGACGCCGAGGCTGATCGCGTCGCAGACCACACCCGGTCCGCCCGAGCCGCGCGTGCTCCGAACGTCGGCGATCGTGTCGAGCTGCGTCTCCACGATGTTCCGCTCTGGAGTGCCGACGCAGATTCCGATGTTGTTGCCGGTGTCGAGCAGATCGAGCACCGCCCAGCGGCCCGCGACGGTCGCGATCTCGATCGCCGTGAAGTCGTCGTTCATCGTCCCGAACGCGTAGGCGTCGGTGAGGCGCACGCGCACGCCGGCTTCGGAGCCTGCGAAGAAGAGGATGTCGACGCGATCGGGCAACCGCATCACCACGGTGCCGTCGCTGACGTACGCGTTGTCGTCGCGAACGCGCGGTCGGTTCTCGTCGGCCATGAGGAAGGTGTCGTCGCGCGCGAACCAGTGATCGCTGCCATCCCAAACCGGCAGGGGCGCGGGCATTCCGTCGGCGTCGTTGACGAGGGTGGTGCCGTCGAAGCGCACCGAATCCGGATCGGCGGGCGTGCCGGCGGCCGACTGGGAGAGCAACACGGAGACACGCGGATCGTTGCGTGTCCCGTTCCATCCCGACATTCGGAGGAGGATCGCGCCGAGCCCCGCTGCTTGGTTGGTGCGCGAGTCCTCTTCGAGGTTCTCGAGCACGATCTCGACGAGCGGATACAGGCGGTTTCCGAAGACGTTGTCGATGCCGTCGTTCCCGTCGATCTCCGGCTCGGCCGTCTCGTTGGGAGGCACACATTCGACCTCGGGAACGGGCGGGACGCTTTCGAGATCGTCGAGATCGAGCCCGATGTCGCGCCAACGATCGGCGTCTTGGCGAAGCCGAACGTCGCGCAACGCGAACAACACCAGCTCTCCGTCGGGGCCCTCCGACTCGGCCGCTGGACGCGTGGGAACCTTGCGCAGGCCCGTCGGGGTCGGGGGAGCGTCGACGGTCGGGACGTCCTCCGGCGGAGCGTCGACGGTCGACGACGCGTCCTCGGGAGGCTCGATGAGCCCCGCGTCGAACACCTTGCACCCGCTCATCGCGAGCACGACCGAAAGTCCAAGCGCCCCTCGCATGACCCCGCGCGCAACGTAACAGAAACGACGCGAGGGGGGATCGCGGGCGGCACCGCTGAGCGCGATCCGTCTTTCGATCACCTGCCTTCACTCCGTCGATCGCGAGCGCGGCGAAGCCACACAAAAGGAAACGGCCACCCGGAGGTGGCCGCGCCTTCGAGGTCGAGCAGCCGCCCGACCCGATTGGCTTGGTTCGGTCGCTCAGGGGCGAACGGAGTTGCTGCGGAGCTCGGTCACGCGGAGCGTGCCGCGGATGTTCTCGCCCGCGCGGTAGCTGGTGACCCAGACGTCGTACTGACCGGCGGCCGGGTTCGCGATGTCGACCTGCGGGTTGAGGCCCGCGGTGTCGTCGTTGCAGAGCCACTGGCCGTTCGCGGTGTTGATCGCGAGCGCGGTGTCGCCCTGGCCCTGGAAGTAGAAGCGGAGGAAGCCCGCCGGGTTGCTGTAGTTGATGATGACGTCGGGGTTCGCCGTCGCGAAGCCCGTGCAGCCGGCGCCGAGGCCCATGCCCGCGACGTTGAGGCTGCCACCCGAGACGACGTTCGCGATGTCCTTCGGATCGGGCACGAAGCCGCCGCGCAAGGCGTGGGTGCCGAAGTTCGCGCTGCTGCCGCCGATGCGGAGCGAGCCCTGGGCAACCGAGTCACCGTGGAATCCGAGCACGACGAGCGCGCCCATGAGACCGAGCGCCAGGGTGATCTTGCTCATGTTCTTCACAAAGCCCTCCAATCCTCTCCGTACGTTGCCGACCTGAGGGACGCACGGGAACCCTCGGTGGCCGGCATGGACGGCGATGCTAACGAGTTATTCAGGGAGTCGTGGGAGAAAAAATCCAGCGAGGGGGAAAGTCGATCCGACGCGTGGATCGTCCGGACGCGGGGAACGTCCGAGAGAAGATGTACGCCCGCACGTCTTCGCTCTTCCTCGCGGTGCTCCTCCTCGCCGGGCATTCCCCGACGCCGCTCGAGGCCGGTGAGGGGCTGACGCTGGTCGCGAGCGGCGGGCGACGTGCGATCGATGCGCGGGTCGGAGAGGCCGTCGCGGTGGAGCTGCGCTGGAACGGCCACGCTTTGCCGAGCGGCGCGCGCGCGCGTTGGTTGGAGATCGTTCCGCGCCCGGAGCACGTGGAGCTCGCACCACCGAGCCCGCCCTATCGCACGTACACGAACGCTCGGCTCGGTGGGCCCGATCACGGGCGATGGATCGGGCAGGACGTGATCGAAGGCGACGTGGTGCCGCTCACGATCGGAACGTCTGAAACGACGCTGACTGCCGATGCTGCAAGCCGCCCTACCGGACGGCGCGCAGCTCGCGAAGCGAGCGTAGGCTCGCGGGTGGGGGACCCGTCGGGGCTTCATGCCCCGCGGGGGAGCGGCTGGCGACAGCCCCTCGAGGAAGCTGACCAGACGCGGTGGCGTTGGACGCCGAGCGCGAGCGAGCTCGGGACTCGTTGGCTCGCGGCGGAGGTCACGCTGCCCGACGGTCGCGTCGTGAAGAGCCCCGCGGAGATCGGTCGCGGCGGCGTGACGACGCGCGCGCTGCGCGTGAGCGTGCGCGCGGACGATTCGTTCCTCGGTTGGCTCGGCAGCTACTTCCGCGTGCCCTACGTGTTCGGATCGACACCTGCGCAGTCGGAGAGCTACCGCGGCATCGACTGCGCGGACGTGATGGTCGCGGCGCAACGACGCGTGAGCGGGCGCGCGCTCGCGTACACGAGCGTGCAGGGGCTCGAGCGGCACGCCGTGGCGGTCAGCGAGCCCTTCGAGGTGGATCGCGACGGGACGCTGCACGACGGCGCACGCTCGCCGAAGGTGCTGCGCTTCGGTGTGGACGTGCGCCCGGGCGATCTCGTGGCGATCGACTACGCGGACGATCCCGACGGACAGCTCCCTCGGCCGTGGGATCACGTGGGGGCGGTCCTCGAGGATCGTGGTCCCGAGGGGCGCGCCGACGGTGTCCTCGGAGCGGAGGACCTCGTGCGTCACATGGGGCTGCGGGGGTTGGTCGACGAACCGCTCGCGCGGCATGGGCACGTGCGGCTTCGGATCTGGCGTTGGCGATGATGCGGAACCCGCGCGGGGCGTGATACGGAGCGCGCGTGCTCGTCGCCGCTCACGTGATCCAAGTGCTCCTGTTGGGGCTCGCGCCCTGGCTGCTCGCGCGGACCTTCGCGCGACGTTGGGAACGTCCGGTGGCGATCTTCGGGGTCGGGCTGCTCTGCTTCGTGTTCGCGGAGGTCGCGCGCATCGGGATCGCGCGGGGGCTCGGGGCGCTCTTCGAGAGCGGGGCGCTACCGCTGCCGACCGGCGAGGTCGCGCTGCTCTGGACGAGCGCGATCGTCGCGGGCGTCATGACGTCGCTGACCGACCAAGCGCTGCGCGTGATCGCGTTGCGACGTTGGGTGGAGCCGATCGACGAGCGCACCGGCGCGCTGCTCGGGCTCGGGCACGGCGGCGCGGAGGCGTTGCTCACCGCGGTGCTGGTGCTCGGGATGGCGACGATCGCGATCGTGGGTCGAGGGAGCAGCTTCGACGAGCTCGAGGCGATGGGCTTCGAAGGCCGGAGCGCGGTGCGCGTCGGCATGAAGGTGCTGGCCTGGTGGGAAGCGTCGCCGAGCGACGCATTGCTCGCCGCGGGACAGCAGCTCGCGCTCGTGGTGATGCACGTGGGCCTCGCGGTCGCGGTCGCGCGGGGCGTCGCGCGTCACGGTCTCGGGGGCGCGCTCTGGATCGCGACTGCGTTCGTGGTGCAGGCGGTGTTCGCTTCGTTGCTCGCTTGGATCGCGGCGAAGACGCCCGGCCTCGGGGTGGAGCTGGCGGTGCACGGCGGCGCGGCGGTGGTCGGGCTCGGGCTCGTCGTGCTCGCGACGCGAAGCGCACGGTCCGATCGTGGGTGACGACACCGCGCGTGGCGATCGCGCCACGGCCCACGATCGCGCGGCCGTCGTCGTCTCCACACGTCGCGAACGAGTTCGACGTCGATCGCGGAGACTCAGCGTCCCGCGAAGGCGTCGAGCGGTGGGGTGGGCGTGAGCAACGCGCCCAAGTGCCACGCCGGGAGGGAAGGGCGTGCGCTCGCGAGCCACGGCCACGGCTCCGGATCGCTCGCCCACGCCGAGGCGAACACGTCGACCAACATCGGCTCGCTCATCTTCGCGTGGGGCGAGAACCCCCAAAACGCTTCTTGAGAGACGTCGTCGAGCCGCGCGTAGTAGCGCCACACGAAGAACCCCGCGAAGAAGGTCTCCGGCAAGAACGCGTCGAAGCTCGCCGCGAGGGCGCGCGCCTGCTCGCGTTCGTCGATCACGACGCCTTCCATGCCGTCGGGCCAGAGCCAAGGCTGCACGGCGGCGTTCGCGCGCGTGGTGTACCCGACCTCGACGAAGAGGACCGGCATCTGGAGCGTCTGCGCGAGCTCGCGCAACGTCGGCACGATCGCGGCCGCGCCCTGCGAGTACGCCTCGTCGCTCGCGCCGTCCTCCGAGGCGAGCGGGTAGAACGCGTTGATGCCCACGAGGTCGAGCTGATCCCAGAAGAGCACGTTCTCTGCTTCGTCCCAGTTCGCGCTGTACGTGAGCCAGCCCGAGAACACCTCGCGAACGTCGGCGATGAGCCGGGTCCAGTACGCGCCGAAACGACCCGACCAGCTCTTGCACTCGACGCCGATCGAGAGCGCCTCCGCACCGGCATCTTGGGCGTCGCGCGCCCACGCGAGCACGAAGTCGCGGTAGCTCGCCTGGTACTGCGTCCACTCCGCCTCCGAGGCGAAGTCGATCTCGCCGCGCCAGCCGGTGGTCTCGACCCAGAGATGCGGGATGAGCAGCACGCGGAGCCCTCGCGCGCGGGCGCTGCGGATCATGCGCTTCACGTCCGCGCGGTTCGTCTCGTACGGCGCCTCGAAGTCCATCTCGATCTCGGGCGTGTCGAGCGCCCAGATCCGACCGAAAGGCGTGACCGAGATCCAGGTGACGCCCATCGCGACGAGGTGGTCGAGGAGCGCTTCGGACGCTTCGCTGCCGTAACCGAGGGACTCGCCGTTCGGGCCGCGCTGCTGGCTCGACTCGATCGGACCGACCGTCACGCCGCGCATCCCGCCGAGACCGAGCTCGGTCCATGCGTCCGCGCCGCGGAGAGGCTGTGCGTGCACGGGCGAGACTTCGAACGAGCCGAGGAGCGCGAGGGTGACGAGGAGCCTGAACGAGCGCACGGCGCGGGTCCTACCACGGCGGGCCCGAGTCGCACGTGTCGCGCATGGCCGGGTGGCGACACACGGTCGGCGTGCCGTGCGAGGACGTGGGCGTAGCGTCGAGGCGCGTTCGACGTCAGAACCTTCGTCGCCGATCGGCGAGGAGGTCGTCCCGTGCCCGAGGTCGTCGTCTACACCGTCCCGTGGTGCCCGTATTGCCGCATGGCCGTGCAGCTCTTGCGATCCAAGGGCGTTCCCTTCGACGAGATCGACGTCGACGGCGATCGCGCCAAGCGTGCGTGGCTGCGTGAGGCGACGGGTCAGTCCACCGTCCCGCAGATCTTCGTGGGGGGTAAGTCGCTCGGGGGCTACACCGACGTCGCCGCGCTCGACCGCCGCGGTGAGCTGGACGCGTTGCTCGGCACGAGTTGACGTTTTTCGAGCCGGCCGCCAGGCCGAGCGACCCGACGTCACGTGAGCGTCGCCGTCAGGCGACCGAACCATCGAATCGATGCGCGGCGCAGCTCTCGCGTCGGCCGCGCTACGGGCGCCGTGGGGCGCGCGAGGGCAGTGATCGCTCAATCTTCGGACGCGACGGGGACCACGACGAGATCGACGCGGCGCTCGCGGGAGTCGAAGTACACCGTCTCTTCCGCTGGCTCGTAGCCCTCGGCCTCGGCCCGAACCTGACCGAACTCCGCGTCGGTCTCGACGGACATCTCGTAGTAGCCGTCGCTTCCGGTGCGGGTGCTGGTGGTGTATCGCGTGTCCGAGGTGAAGGTCACGGTCGCGCCGCGCACGCCGGGCCCGTCGCCCACTTCGCGGACGTAGCCGGCCAGCTCGTACGACGAGGTCGGGCTCTCCTCCGCGCACGCCGACGCGAGGAGACACGCGAGGAGGCAAAGCGAGGGGAAGCGCATCGTCGTCACGCTATCCGAGGCGACGGGCGGACGGCAACGTCGTTCGCGCTCGTCGAGTCGTCGTCGATGCCGTCGTCCCCGTCCGACGCGTCATTCGTCGTTCGGTCAGCGACCGCCGGGCCCGGGTCCCGCGCCCGCTCCACCGCGCTTGAGCTCGGTGAGCACGAGCTTCGCGATCGCTTTGAGTGTCTCGAAGACACCTTCTCCGCTGGTCGCGATCGCTTCGTAGTCCGGCACGCTCGTCGGATTGAGCAGCGCGCGCAGCTCTTCGACCGGCGCCACGCTCGGCATGTCGCGCTTGTTGTACTGGACGACGTACGGGAGCTTGTCGAGGCTGTAACCCTGCTCCGCGAGGTTCGTGCGGAGGTTCTCCATCGACTCGAGGTTCGCCTCCATGCGGGCGATCTGCGAGTCCGCCACGAAGACCACCCCGTCGACGCCCTTGAGGATCAGCTTGCGGCTCGCGTCGTAGAAGACCTGCCCCGGCACCGTGTAGAGGTGGAAGCGCGTCTTGAATCCGCGAATTTCGCCGAGCGCGAGCGGGAGGAAATCGAAGAAGAGGGTGCGCTCGGTCTCCGTGGCGAGCGAGATCATCTTGCCCTTCGCCTCGGGATTCGTCTTGTTGTAGATGTACTGAAGATTCGTCGTCTTCCCGCAGAGACCGGGGCCGTAATAGACGATCTTGCAGTTGATCTCGCGCGAGAGATAGTTGATGAACGACATCGTCGGCCTCCTCTTCAGTCGTTGAACAGGTTGTCGATGTCGTCGTCGGTGATCTCCGCGAACGGAGCCTCCCGATTGGGATCCGAGACCTTCCGGAGGAGGGCCTCGAAGATGTGGTTGAGCTCCTCGCTCGCCTTCTTCACGCGCAGACGGACGAGGCCGAGGCTCGTCTTGTTGTCGAAGATCACCACGAGGATGACCCGGTTGCCGACGAGCTGGATGTGGATGTTCGCGCGCTCGCCCTCGTGGAACTGCGTCGAGAACTCGTTCTCGCGAAGCAGCTTGGCGATGCCGCCGGTGGCCGCGATGTTGCCAGCCGTGAGCGACGCGAGGCTCGTGGTGTCGATCTGCTCGGTGTCACCGGCGGCGGCGATGAGCTGACCGTTCTTGTCGATGATGAACACGACCTGAGCGTTCGCCTCCCGAACCAAGCGATCGACGATCACCTGGATCTGGTTGAACTCCTCTTCGTACATCACCATCTGCGGGTTCGACATTCACTCCTCCGCACTGCGGACCACGTTCGAGTGCCGCGGCGCTCGCGCTCGCCCCGGATGGGAACGCTTCGCGTTTCGCGAGCCCCGAGGTGATACCGCAAGCGAGCGCGGTGCGTAAAGCACGCATTTTTGTTCCCGCCGCTCCTGGCTTGCGTGCGCAACGCGCACGCTCGCAGTGTTCGCTCCGCTTCGCTGCGCTCACGGGTACGCTCCGCGCTTCGCGCTCCGCTTGGTATTGCGCGGGGAGGAGCCCCGCGACCCCCTCCTCGCGCCGGCCCTACGCTGCGCCTTCGGCTTCGCTTCGGGACGGCGCTCGGACGCTCCGCGGGCCAAGGGGGTTCCCCCCTTGGAACCCTCGTTCGCCCTTGTTTCCTTCACCTGCGCGGTTCACGGGTTCACGGAGGTGCACGACCTCCGCGTGCGCGCACGCTGGGACCCGGGGACCCTCGCCGCGCGACATCGAGCGGAGCGAACACCGCGAGCGTGCGCGAAGCGCACGAAGCCAGGAGCAACGCCGTAGCGAACACGTTCAAGTCCGACTATCGTCGCCCCACCGTGATGACGAATTCGTTCCGTTCCGCGCTCCCGCTCCTCGCCCTCGTGCTGGCGTGTGGCGGTGGGTCCTCGAGCATCCGTGCCGGCAACATGCCGGAGGGCGGCTCTTTCCACGGCATCTGGCAGTCGCCGCAGTACGGCAACATGCACCTCTGCGAGAGCGGGGCGCAGGTCGTCGGCGACTACGAGAAGGACGAACGCCGCGGCCGCATCCAGGGCACGATCCAGGGCGATCTCCTCCGCTTCCAGTGGGAAGAGCGGCGCGAGATGGTCGTCGGTCGTCCGACGACGACGCGTGGCCGCGGGTACTTCCGCATCGCGAAGGGCCAGGACAACGACTGGTACTTCCAGGGCGAGTGGGGCCACGACGCCGACGAGACGGGCGGCGGTCCGTGGAACGGGGTTCGGATGCGCCGTGGCAACCCGACGCGTTGCGCGGCTTCCGACGGTGGCGGCACGAGCGGTGGCTCGAACGACGCCAGCTGGGACGACGAGGGCGGCAGCGACTCGTACGACGATTCGTCTTCGGGCTCGAGCGACCCCGAGCCCGACGCGGCCCTCGAAGGCCTCGACGAGTACTGAACGCGAGACCGCGTGGCACAAGTCAACCCGCTGACGCGCGAGCTGCTCGTCAAGCTCGTCTATTACGGGCCCGGGCTCGGCGGGAAGACCACCTGTCTCCAGCACCTCTACTCCGTGGCGCCGCGTGAGACGCGTGGGCAGCTCGTGAGCCTCGCGACGCCCGTCGATCGCACGCTCTACTTCGACTTCCTGCCGCTGCGCGGCCCGCGCGTGCGCGATCACCACGTGCGGCTCCAGCTCTTCACGGTGCCGGGGCAGGTCTACTTCAACGCGACCCGCAAGCTCGTGCTGACGGGGGCCGACGGAGTGATCTTCGTCGCGGACTCGCAGCCGGAGCGACAGGACGCGAACCTCGAGAGCTTCGAGAACCTCGTGGCGAACTTCGAGGAGCAAGGCCGCGCGATCGAAGGCGTGCCGCTCGTCATCCAATACAACAAGCAGGATCTTCCACGCGCGCTCCGGCCGGAGGCGATGGACGCGCGGTTCCGCGAGCTCAGCGACGCGCCGACGCTCGGCACCATCGCAACGACGGGTGTGGGCGTGCTCGAGGCGCTCGATCGGCTCGTCGCGCAGGTGCTCGAGGATCTCGAGCGACGCGGCATCTTCGGCCTCGAGACCGCGACCGCGAGCCCCGAGCTCGGACGGACCGAAGCGGGGCTCGAGGCGCAGATCGGCCGCGCGACCGAGGCCGCGCGCGCGCACCTCGAGAGCTCGTTCGAGCTCGAAGAGGCGATCGAGAAGGCGCCCACGACGCGGCTCCCGGTGCCTCCGTCGCGCTCGGGGCTTCACGTCGCGGAGCTGTTCGGGCCGCTCGCCGACGAGGCGCGCGCGGCGGAGGACGAGCTCTCGGCCGGACGGCTCGGCCCCGCCGTGATCGCGATCGAACGTCTGGTCGCCGCGCTGCTCGCGGAGGCCGCCCGTCGCGCAGCCGCTCCGTCCGCCGATCCGGCGCTCCTCGCGTCGTGGCTCGGTGTCGCTGCGTCGCGGTGGCTCGCGTTTCGTGGCGCAGTAGGTCGCGCGCGCGGGGGCGCACCGCTCGCACCGCGCGACGCGTGGGTCGGACTCTCGATCGCCATCGATCTCGCGCTGACCCTCGAGCTCTGAAGCCTCGGGTGTGAGCCCCGCTTCGCTCAGATTTCCGGCGCGCGGTAGCCGACGCCGTGCACCGTGAGGATCGGATCGAAGTTGCAGGGTCGGAACTTCGCGCGGATGCGGCGCACGTGGGTGTCGAGCGTGCGCTCGGTGACGAGGTTGTCGTACGCGTAGGCGCGCTCCATGAGCTGCGCGCGCGAGAGCACCACGCCGGGGCGCTCGTAGAGCGCACGGAGCACGCCGAGCTCGGTGGCGGTGAGCTTCACGAGCTCGTCGTGACAGCGGACCTCGTGACGCTCCGGATCGATGCGGACCGGCCCGTGGCTCAAGACCCGCACCACGTCGCGCGTGTCCTCGCCGCGGCGCAAGACGGCCTTCACACGCGCCACGAGCTCCCGCGGCGAGAAGGGCTTCGTCAGGTAGTCGTCGCCGCCTAGCTCGAGCCCGAGCACGCGATCGAGCTCCTCCGATCGTGCGGAGAGGAAGAGCACCGCAGCGCGTGTCTCCGCCTTGAGTCGGCGGCACACCTCGAGCCCATCGAGCCCAGGCATCATCACGTCGAGCACCACGAGGTCGACCCGCTCGCGTTTGGCGACGTCGAGGGCGCTGCGGCCGTCGGTCGCCTCGCTGACGCGATAGCCCTCTTTCTCGAGCGCGTACCGCACGACCTCGCGGATCCGCGCCTCGTCGTCGGCGATGAGCACGTGTCGCACGCCGCGATGGTACGTCGGGCGGACGTCGGTCTTCCGCGCGAAACGACCTCTACGCCATAGCCGACTAGCAGGTTGCTGAAAAACGCCGGATTTCCCGCGCCAACAGCTCTTCTCACGC
>CALJLK010000507.1 GCA_937982655.1 uncultured Sandaracinus sp. | reverse complement strand
TGCGCGGCCACCGGCGCGACCTCCTGCGTCAGCGGCGCGGTCGTCGACTCCTGCGAAGCCGGTGCGCCCGCCGCGAGCGACACGACCTGCAACGGCGTCGACGACGACTGCAACGGCGCGGTCGACGAAGACTTCGTCACCAGCGCCACCTCCTGCGGCACCGGCGCCTGCGCGGCCACCGGCGCGACCTCCTGCGTCAGCGGCGCGGTCGTCGACTCGTGCGAAGCGGGCACCCCCGCCGCGAGCGACGCGACCTGCGACGGCGTCGACGACGACTGCAACGGCGCGATCGACGAAGACTTCGTCACCAGCGCGACCTCGTGTGGCGCGGGGGTGTGCGCGAGCACCGGCACGCGCTCGTGCGTGAGCGGAGCGGTCGTCGATTCCTGCACTGCGGGCCCCACCACGGGCGCCGACGACGACTGCGACGGACTCGACGACGACTGCGACGGCGGGGCGGACGAGAGCTTCGCGCCGATCCCGATCACGTGTGGCGTCGGCGCGTGCGGCGCGTCGGGTTTGCGTGTGTGCTCGAGCGGCGCGCTCGTCGACGTCTGCACCCCCGGCACCCCCGCGAGCGGTGACGCGACGTGCGACGGCATCGACGACGATTGCGATGCGACGGCCGACGAAGACTACGGCCCGACGAGCACCGCGTGCGGCGTGGGCGCGTGCGCGGCAGCGGGCGCGACCTCGTGCAGCGGCGGTGTCGAGACCGACTCGTGCATGCCGGGCATGCCCGCCGCGAACGACGCGACCTGCGACGGCATCGACGACGACTGCGACGGTTCGGTCGACGAAGACTGCGTGTTCACGATCGGCTTCTGCCGCCTTCAGTTCCCGACGAGCGTGACGCTCGAAGCGGGCGCGGACACCACGGTGTACGGGCGCCTCTACATCGCAGGCCTCACGGATCGCAGCCCGCAGAACGACCCGAACGCGCGTGTGATCGGCCAGCTCGGCTACGGCGCCGACGGCTCGACGCCCGACGGCACGTGGACGTGGACGGCCGCGGTCCCGAACCCCGGCTGGAACGGCAACGACGTGGGAGAGCCGAACAACGACGAGTACCAAGCCTCCCTCGTCGCGCCGGCCGCCGGCAGCGCCTACGACTACGCGTATCGCTTCAGCGGCGACGGCGGCACGACGTGGACGTACTGCGACGCGGACTTGCCCGGCAACACCAACGGCTACGATCCGGCGAACGCGGGCCAGCTCACGGTGACCGGCGGCGCGGTCGCTCCGACGATCACGAGCCTCGACTATACGGTGCTCGCGCACGGCGCGCGCGTGACGATCACCGGCACCGACCTCGCGGCCGTCACCGACGTGTCGATCGCGGGCACGATGCAGATGCTCGAGAGCGCGACCGACACGACGGTGGTCGTGGTGGTGCCCGACGCGACGACGATCGGCGCGCAGACGCTGACGCTCACGACGCCGGGTGGAAGCGCGACCGCGGCGGTCACGGTGATCCACTTGGTGATCTCGGAGCTCGACGCGGACACCGAGGGTTCGACCGACCTTCTCGAGTTCGTCGAGATCGCGGCCGGTGTGCCTGGCGTGAGCCTCACCGGTTACTCGCTCGTCTTCTGGAACGGAAGCGGCAACACCTCGTATCGCGCAATCGACCTGAATGCGTTGACCGACGCCAACGGCTTGCTGCTTCTCGGCAACTCGGCGGTCGGCCCGACGATCTCGTTCCCCAACGGGAACCTCCAGAACGGCGAGGACGCGGTCGCCATCCACCAGCGCGCCGCGACGACCTTCCCGACCGGGACGCCTCTGACCGCCGCAGCCTTGATCGACGCACTCGTCTACGAAACGGCAGACCCCGACGCGACGGCCCTCTTGGACACGCTGCTCGCTCCGGCGCCCTCGCTCACGCGCGTGCAGGTCGACGAGTCACAAGGCGGCAGTCCCACCACCCACTCCATCATCCGCTGCACCCCCGAGCGCCGCGACGGTCGCGCTTTCTCCGTTCGCACGCCGCCCACTCCGGGCGCGCTCAACGCCGGCTGCCCCTGAAGTCGTGTCGAGCGTCGTACCCACGACGCTCGAGCGAGTGCGGCCTCGTCGCACGACGAGCGTTTTGGGATCGGCGCGAGGAAGCCGCGCCCCACGACGAGCGCTTCGGCTGACGCCCTTCGCACCTCAATGAAGCGTCGTCTCCCACGACGCTCGATCGCTTCGGGCTGCCCATCGCACCGCATTGAAGGCATCCTCCCGCCGTGCGACGCGCCCTCACGATCTCGTTCTGCTTCCTCTTCGCCTGCAACAACCTCCGCCAGGAGCCGCCACGCACCCCCGAAGGCGTGGTGCGTGAGATGCGCGAGGCCGATCGCATCCTCGATCTCCGCGCGAACGGCGCCGAGGTCGACGAAGACACCGTCTTCGCCGCGCTCCGCACCGCCTCGGTCGTCTACCTCGGCGAGCGCCACGACCAAGCCCTCGATCACTCGATGCAACAGCGCGTGCTGCGCGGCCTGCTCTCGCACGAGCCGAGCCTCGTGATCGGCCTCGAGATGGTGCAGCACCCGTTTCAGCGGCACCTCGACGATTGGGTCGCGGGCAACCTCGACGAGAACGCGCTCAAGGTGCGCGTCGAGTGGGACTCGCGCTGGGGCCACGACTTCGCGCTCTACCGTCCGATCTTCGAGCTCGCGCGCGCGCGACAGCTCCCGATGGTCGCGCTCAACGCGCGCGCGGAGGTCACGCGCGCGGTCAGTCGCGGCGGGCTCGCGAGCCTGAGCGAGGCCGATCGCGCCACGCTGCCGGAGCTCGACCTGCAGAACACCGCCCACCGCGAGATGGTCCTGGCGGCGATGGGCGCGGGCGCGCACCACGGAAACCCCGACGACCTCTACGCCGCTCAGGTGATCTGGGACGAGACGATGGCTGCGAACGTCGCCGGCACCCTGCGCGCGGGCTCGCCGCGCATGGTCGTGCTCGCCGGCGCGATGCACGTGCGCGCCGGCCTCGGCATCCCGCGCCGCGCCGCGCGCCGAGGCGCGGAGCCGTACAAGATCGTGCTCTGCGCGGACCACGACGCGGACGTCGAAGCGATCGTGGCCGAACGCCCTCCGATCGCGGACTACCTCTGGGTCCACGCGCCGCAGTGATCGCGACCGCACGATCGAGATCGTGATCGTGATCTCAGTCGGACGGCTCGAGGTGCGCGAGCGCGCGCTGCGCGGCCTCTTGCTCCGCTTCCGCCTTCGAACGTCCCGAGCCCGTCGAGAGCACGTCGTCACCGAGCACGAGCTCCACGAAGAACGTGCGCTCGTGGTCCGGACCGTCGGTGCGCACGAGGCGGTAGCTCGGCGTCTTTCCGTGCGCGGCCTGCAGCAGCTCCTGCACGCGCGACTTGTGGTCGCGCTCCGCGGTCGCGCGCTCGAGCCGCGGCTCGAACAGACGCGCGACGACCTCCCACGCGCGCGCCACGCCTGCATCCGCGATCACCGCGCCGACCAACGCCTCGAACGCGCTCGCGAGCAGGCGCGGCTTGTCCCGACCGCCCGAACGATCCTCGCCCTTGCCGAGCCGCAGCGCGGGACCAAGCCCGAGCTCCGACGCGATCGACGCGAGCGACGCCTCGCACACGAGGTCCGCGCGTTTTCGCGTGAGCTCGCCTTCGCGCGCCACCGGATCGGCGTCGAAGAGCAGCTTGCCGACACACATGCCGAGGAACGCGTCGCCGAGGAACTCGAGCCGCTCGTTGTCGCTCGGCGCGAGCTGCGGCCGCTCGTTGCGGTACGAGCGATGGGTCAACGCCTCGCGCAGCAGCTCCGGCCGCGCGAACTCGTGCCCCAGCGCGGCCGCCACCGCCGCTTCGTTCCGTTCCTCTTCCGCTTCGGTCACGGCGCGGGTGTAGCAGCTCGACGGCTCCGTTCACACGCGGCGATCACGCACCATGTCATGCTCCGCGCACGTCGGCGGCGCGGGGCGCGCGACGCCACCGACTTCGCGTCACTCCGGCTTGGGCTCGAACCGAATCGCACCCGCGGGCAGGAAGTACACGATGTCCATCACGCCGCCTTCGACGGTCGGCACGTGCCAGCTCCTCGGCGGATACACGGTCCAACCTTCGGGCGCGCCATCGAAGCGCGGCTCCCCCGACACCGCGAAGCAGAGGTCGATCTCCCCGTTCGGGTGTGTGTGCCCCGGCCCCGGCCGATCCATGTGCACCACGTCGACCGACAAGTCGGCGGCTGACCCCGCCGACCCGGTCGAGACGTCGCTCGTGTCCTGCGCCTTGCGCGGCCGCGAGAACCGAACGCCGCCGGCTTCGCGCTCCGCGAGCCAACGCTCCTCCACCCCGCGCCGCACCAGCGCACGCAGCTCCTTCATCGCGTCCCCGTCCATCGGGAACGCGACGTCGAGCGCCGCCTTCGCGGCCGAGGGATCGTTCACGTCGAGCGTGCGCGCGAACGCGAGCACCGGGGTCAGTCGTTCGAGGAAGAGTTCGAGGCTCATGCGCGGAGCTAACCCCGAGCGCGACTTGTGAGCGAGGCCTTCTCTCACGCCCCCACACGCGCACTATCGGGATTCAGGCCACCGGATCCTGACCATCCCACCGACTCGCGCTCCCGCCGAGGGCACGTCACTCTTGCCCGATGCGTGCTCATCGAATCTTCGGAACGCTCTGCTTTCTGCTCGGTGCGTGCAGCACCGCTCCCGACGATCCTTGTGGCGATCTGATCGAGGACACGGAGCTCGGCCGCTGCATCTGTCCTCCGGACACCATCACGTCGGAGGACGGTTGGAGCTGCTTGTTGCCCGACGGTGGCATCGTCAGCGATCCGAACGCGCCGGGGGATGCTTCGACGTCCTTCCCGACCGATGCAGGGCACATCGACTCCGGCGCCACCGACGCGGGTGGGCCCGACGCACCACCGGTCTGCCCCGAGGGCTCCGAGTGCGAGATCGAGGGAAGCGCCGGAACCTGCATGGATGGTGTCTGCGTTCCAGCCGGCTGCGGGGACGGTGTCGTGGGTGCGGGAGAAGACTGTGACGACGAGCGCGACGGGGACGACCTCGACGGCTGCCGCGACGACTGTCGGTGGACGTGCAGCGACGACGCGGCCTGCGGCGACGGCGATGCATGCAACGGAGTCGAGCGCTGCGAGCTCGCGACCCACACCTGCCAGTCCGGCACCGCGCTCACCTGCGACGACGGTGACAACTGCACCACCGACACGTGCGACGCAGCAACGGGATGTCGCAACGCACTGATCGACGCCGACGGCGACGGGTTCGCGCCCGCGTCGCTCGGCACCTGCACCACCCGTCCGAGCGCCAGCCGTGACTGCGACGACGAGGACGAGTCGCGGTATCCAGGCGCCGCCGAGCTCTGCAATGGCCGCGATGAAGACTGCGACGAAGCCATCGACGAGTCGGGCACCGACCTGGAGTGTTTCCGCGACGCTGACGGCGACGGATACCCGAACCCCGCCATCCGCGTCCTCGGCTGCACCTGCCCCACCGGCTACATCGTCGCACGCGCGGACGGGCTCACCGACTGTGCGGACACCGTTCCCGAAGCCAACCCGGGACAAACGGAGTACCGCACGGTCGGCTACATGCGGGGCGGCAGCGTGAGCTTCGACTGGAACTGCGACGGGGTGGAGACGGATCTCGTCGACAACCGGTTGGCGCCCACCTGTCGTTGGAACGGAACGATGCAGGGAGTCTGTGCGCCTTCCATGCCCGGATGGCTTTCGCTGCCGGCGTGCGGCGTGCCGGGCTCCATTCGACAGTGCGTCAATGGCACGATCAGTTGTCAGGCCGTCAACACCGACGTCACACGTGGCTGTCGATAATGAAAAGGCCAACTCGCTGGAGTTGGCCTTTTGTCCAGGTTCGACAGGTCGAATCAGATGAGGAAGATCTCTTCCAGATTCAGCCCGGCCGGGTACGCATAGCTGGTCGTGATCCCCATACCGTAGACCATGACGCCGAAGGGCATGGCGGCCTCCATCCGGTGTGTGCCCCCGGAGAGCGGAATGATGCCAACCTCACGGTCACCGACCGTGGTCCACGTCGTCGTCACTGCGCTTCCGTCAAGCGTAATCGCCAGACCGACGGGGCGAACGACGAGCAAGTAGCTCTGTCCGTCGACGCTCGTGTTGTACGAGTTCGGCGTGACGAACGTGTAGTCCGAGCGGTACTGCTCGACAGGCGGGAGCGCGACCATCGACGGATCACCCCGCTCTGGCTCTGGCATCGTGGCGAGCTGACCCACGAGGTATTGGGTCGCGAGGATGCCGCGGTCCCCGGTCAGTCGGAATGGAGAACTCACCTCGATCTCTCGCCACTGACCGGCACCCAACGTGAAGGTCGATGTGCCACCTTGTGGCGGGTCAACCGTGATGTTCGTACCGTCTTGAGCCGCCATGACTCGAAGGATGTTGACGGAGTTGACCCCGGTGTCGCGCATTGGACCGGAAACGTAGTTGCGTCCCCATGTTTCGAGCGGAGGCATCTGAGACTCCAAATGGTCACACGCCTGCGCCCAGTACGGGACGTATGCACAGGTGTGTCCCCCGAACACTGCCACTGGACGGTTCGCTGTGACACGCGAGCCAGTCAGATCGAAATCTGCTTCGTTGCAGAAGAAGCGCCCGCTCGCATCACTTCGACGGCCCGGTCGTCCTTCCATGCAGTCCGGCGGAGGAGCGGCGGCCAGGATCGCAACCTCGCCGCGAGCGAGCGTGAAGGAAACCACTCCTCCTCGTCCGGTGGCGGGGAAGCGACCACCAGCATCCGCGACGATCGCAGCCGAGAGGGCGACCGACACGGTCGTAGGCTCTTGCGTCACGCCCACTACGGCGACGTAGCCCGGAATCTTGCCGTAGGTGTCAGGCGTGATCGGAGGGAGAAGGCCGGGATCGGCGATTGAGAGCGGGACGAAGCTCGAAACGTAGTAGTTGCCGGTGAAGCTATGCGCGGGAAGAAGCAGTGAAGCGTCGTTGGTGAACGAGAAATCGGACGCGCCACCAGCATCGTACTCGAAGGGGTTGAACTGCACCGCGGTGACGGGGAGGTCGCTGAGGAGCCGATAAGCGCCATTCGACACGCTCAGACTCGTCCATGTCTCCGCGCTCCCAATCTCGAAGCTCAGTCCATCGATCCACGGGAGGAGCAGTTCTTGAAGGCCCCCAGCCGGGACACTCGCCGTAGTCACCATGGATGTTCCGCGAAACACCCGTACGTTCGCGGCCGTATCATTCGGGTTGGCCACCACGACGCGGAAGTCGTAGTCCGCTTCGATGTTCGGAAGATTCGGGAGCGGCACCGGCCAGTATTCGCAGCCGATGTTCGAGCGCGTCGACTCCGCGACCGCACACGCGTCCGTGCAGAACCCCGAGCTGCCGCACGTCGAGCCGAACTCCGCGCAGTCGCGGCCGCTCACGAAGCCGCTGCCGTCGGGCGCGCAGACCATCGAGACGGTGCCGTTGCACTGACGCTGGCCGGGCATGCAGGCGACGCAGCCTTCGGTCGGGCTGCAGGCGGCCGGGCAGACCTCTTCGTTCAAACGCGTCACGCCGTCTTCGCCGCAGAGGTAGCGGGTGCTGCCGGCGCATGCGTATTGGCCCGGAGTACAGCCCGGCGGGCCGGAGTCGACGCCGGGGATCGACGTGTCCGCGCCGCCTCCGTCGCGCACGAGCGGCGGCCGATCGTCGTCGCCACAACCGACGGCGGCCACGGCCACCATCAAACCCAAAAGCCAAGTACGCACGGCGAGCCCTCCCGTTCCACTGCGTCGCCGATCGCGACGCCCACGCGCGCGCACGGTAGTGGATCGAGACGAGACTGTCACTTCATGCGCCCGTCGAGCACGTCGGGCCGCCCGCGTTTTCTCACGCGTGGCGGCCCGTGTTTCGTGGGCGTTTCGAGTGGGCTGCGTCGGAAACCGTCCTTGTCTCGGACACGGTCCCCGTCTCGGACACGGTCCCCGTCTCGGACACCGTCCCCGTCTCGGACACCGTCTCCGTCTCGGCCATCTCTGTCGCGTCGGTGGCCGCAGCAGACCTGAAGTCCGCTCCGCTCGAGCTCACTCCGCCGCTTCGCGGGTCGGCTCGGTCTCCGGCTGCCAGCGCAGCACCGGGTTGCGCGCGGCCTTCGTCTCGTCGAGGCGGCGCAGGCGCGTGAGGTGCGGCGCGCCCTTCACCTTGTCGGGCTCCGCGAAGGCTTCGCGGGAGATCTGCGCCATCGCGTCCACGAACTCGTCGAGGGTCGCCTTGGTCTCGTTCTCGGTCGGCTCGATGAGCATCGCGCCCTTCACCACGAGCGGGAAATACACCGTGGGCGGGTGGAAGCCGAAGTCGATGAGGCGCTTGGCGACGTCCATCGTCGTGACGTGCGCGTCCTTGAGGTGCTTGTCGCTGATCACGACCTCGTGCATGCAGGTCGTGTCGTACGCGACGTGCCAGGTCTCGCCGAGCGTCGCGCGCAGGTAGTTGGCGTTGAGCACCGCGAGCTCGGTCGCGCGCTTGAGGCCCTCGGCGCCCATCTCGCGCAGGTAGGTGTACGCGCGGACCATCATGCCGAAGTTGCCGTGGAAGCTGCGCAGCCGGCCCACGCTCTTGGGGCGGCTCGCGTAGTCGAGCGCGAAGGTTCCGTCCTCGCGCTTCTCCACCACCGGCACGGGCGCGAAGGGATCGAGGATCTGCTTGTAGCCGACCGGACCGCAGCCCGGGCCGCCGCCGCCGTGCGGCGTCGTGAAGGTCTTGTGCAGGTTGAACTGCATCACGTCGACGCCGAGGTCGCCGGGGCGCGCCCAACCCATGAGCGCGTTGAGGTTCGCACCGTCGCCGTACACGAGCCCGCCCTTGGCGTGGATCATGTCCGCGATCGTCTTGAGCTCGCGCTCGAAGAGCCCGACCGTGTTCGGGTTCGTGATCATGATCGCGGCGACGTCGTCGTCGATGTACGGCGCGACCTGCTCCGCGTGCACGACGCCGTCGTCGCCCGCCGGGAAAGGCACCGCGTCGAGGCCGTTGGCCGCGCAGCTCGCGGGGTTCGTGCCGTGCGCGGTGACGGGGATGAGCACCTTGCGCGGGCTGCGGCCCTGGTCCTTGTGGTACGCGCGGATCATCGCGAGGCCGGCGTACTCACCCTGCGCGCCGGCGGCGGGGTGCAGCGAGACGCGGTCCATGCCGCACACCTCCGCGAGCCCACGCTCGAGGCGCCACATCAGCTCGAGCGCGCCTTGGATCGTGTGCTGCGGCGCGAGCGGGTGAAGACGCGCGAAGCCCGGCAGGCGCGCGGCCCACTCGTTGACCTTCGGGTTGTACTTCATCGTGCACGACCCGAGCGGGTACATGCCCTTGTCGATCGCGAAGTTCTGCTGGGAGAGCCGCACGTAGTGCCGGAACGCCTCCGGCTCCGAGAGCTCCGGCAGCGGCGCGGGCGACTTGCGGGCGTGCTTGCCGAGGACCTTCGCCGCGTCGACGCGCGGGACGTCGATCGGCGACTTCGAGGCGCCGCTCCGACCGGGAGCGCCCTGCTCGAAGAGGAGAGGCGTGCTGTGCTCGAGACCCTGCTGCGCGGAACCGGCCACCGAAACCTCCGATGCTCCAGCGGTGAGCCCGCCGGACGACGCGCGCGAACCTAGCAGCCCCGAACCGGGGATCCAACGCTCGTGCGCGGAAGCGTCGTGGGGTCGACTCGGGCGACCGGCGAGGTCAATCCGGCAGACAGAGCGGGCCGACGTCTGCACCCGTCACCGGCGTGCAGGCGAGGCCCTCGAAGCAGCCGAGCTCCGGGCAGCGTTCGAGGCAGAGGAAGGTCTCGCCGACGTCGCCCGCGAGCGCGAGGCAGGCGCCCTCCCCCGGACAGTCGTCGTCGTTCGCGCACGGTCTCGAGCAGAGCTTTCCGTCGCCTTCGCTTCCGTCGCTGCGATCGAATCGGAGGCGGTAGCAGCGATCGTCGCCTGCACAGTCGCGCGCGTCGTCGCACGGGCCGTAGGTCGGCACGTCGCCGCCGCAGCCGACGAGCACGATCGCCGCGCACGCGAGGCGCACGGAGGCGACGCGCACGAGGCGCGCCGACGAAACGAGCGCGGACGGAACGAGCGAAGAGAGCGACGCCCTCGCGCGATCGCGGTGCCTCACCGGCGCATCGATCCGCGCGCGGCGGTCGTGACGTAGGTGCCGCGCGGCCAATGCCGGTACCACGTGGTCTCGAGGAACACGCCGTCCTCGTCGTTCACGTCGCCCGTCGGGCGCCCGTAGACGCGCACGAGCGAGCCTTGCCAGAGCTTGTCCTCGCCCTCGCGATCTTCGGGGCGGAGCGTGAGCGTGGTGGTGAAGGTGCCGCCTTCGCGATCGCTCACCGTCACGCGACACGAGCTGTCCGTCTCGTCGGCGCAGAGGTTCCGCGCCGCGAGGGTGCGAAGCGAGAGGCGTACGGTCGCGCGATCGCCTTCGACCTGCAGCCGCTCGACGGTGCCGAACCAGCCGAGCGTCGTGCTGCGGTGCCCGTCCGCGTCGCGTCGCACCTCTTCGTACGAGAGATCGACGGCGGCCTCGAGGTGATCCTCCTCGGCCGAGAGTGGCACGTAGGTGGGCGCGTAGCCGTAAGCACCACCGCCGCCGCACGCGAGGAGGAGGAGCGAGAAGAACGAGAACGTCCGCATCGGGCGCGGTTCTACTACGAGGTTTCCACGGGACGGAAGCCGAACGGCGCGCTCCGAAGGGAACGCGCCGAGCGATCACGCGACCGAACGCCGCGCCGTACGATCCTCGGGAGGAGCCGACGAGGGCCCCGAGGAACCGAAGCTCAGCCGCCGCAGGCGTCGCGCACGGTGATCGTGGTCACCGCGCCGCTGCGGATCGACGAGCAGTACGCGCCGTGGAACTCGAGCCGCGTGCCGGTGAGCGTGTAGCCCGCCGCCGGGACCAGCGTGCCGTTCTGCCGGACCTCGACGCGCGAGGGGCGCGCGGGCGCGGAGTCGAGGGTGACGACGCAGTCGGTGGCGGCCGCGAGGATCGCGCGGAGCGAGCGATCGAGCGCCGGGCCGTCGACCGCTTCGTAGTAGCGGATCGCGCCGGCCTGCGGACGACCGCCCGCCACCGCGAAGAGGTTCAGCGCGTCGCGCAGCGCGGGGATGCCCGAGGTGTCGCCGCTCGAAGTCGGGCCGACGATGCCGAGCACGAAGGTGTCGACGCCGAGGTCGGCGCGCAGCGCGCGGATGGCGTCCACGGTGGCCGAGACGGTCGCGCCGCAGTTCGGCTCCGGCAGACCGTCCGTCGCGAGCACCACGAAGCGCGGGCGCGTGGTCGGGTTGCGCGTGATGTAGTCGCGCACCGTCGCGATCGCGTCGGGGGTCGGGGTGTCGCCCGCGCGCGGGTCGGCGGCGAGGAGGCGCGCCTGGATGGTGCCGCCGGTGCCGATCGCGATGGGCACGTCGAGGGTGGTCGAGACCTCGCAGTTGAGGCGCTCCACGGTGCCGTCGAGGTAGGGGAAGGTCAGCAGACCGAGCGGAAGATCCGAGACCATCGGGAGCACGGTGTCCATCGCGGTGCGCAGCTCTTCCCAACGCGTGCGCGTGGTGCCGACCGCGGGCCAGTCCATCGAGCCCGAGCGATCGACGACGAAGAGGAGCTCCGCGTCGGGCGGAACGATCGGCACGGAACGATCGAAGGGCGTGCAGCACGCGGGGTGCGTGTCGCAGTCGAGATCGGCGCAGTCGATCGCGCCGTCGCAGTCTTCGTCGCGGCCGCCCGTGCAGCTCTCCGCGCTCGGGCCGACCTCGCCGACGCACGCGCCCCACATCGCGACGCCGCCGACGAGCGTGCAGCTCTGGGTGCCCGCGCGGCAGATGCCGACGTCGCGCGTGTCGGCCGGACCGCCGAAGCAGCTCCGCGACTCGCCGGGCGTGCAGTCGCAGCCCTCGTCGATGCGGCCGTCGCAGTCTTCGTCGGAGCCACCGTCGCAGAGCTCTTCGCTCGGCACGACCTCGCCCGCGCACGCACCCCACGCGGAGCCGCCGTCGGTCGCGACGCAGAGCTCACGGCCCGAGCGACACGCGCCCACGCCCGCGGTGCCCGCCGGGCCCGAGTAACACGCGCGCTCTTCGTCCTCGAGACATTCGCAGCCTTCGTCGAGCTCGCCGTCGCAGTCGTTGTCGACGCCGTCGCAGCGCTCTTCGCTCGGCTCGCCCTGGCCGACGCACACGTCCCAGGTGCCGAACTCTTCGCCCGCCGCGCAGTTCTGCCGGCCCCACGAGCACGCGCCCATGTCGGCCATCGCGGGGTCGCCGACGAAGCAGCGCTGGGTGTCGCCCGGCAAGCAGGTGCAGCCCTCGTCGACGAAGCCGTCGGAGTCGCCGTCGAACCCGTCGCCGCAGAGATCGCCTTCGCCGCCGTCGTCGCGCAGACCGGGGCCCGCGTCGTCGTCGACCGGCGACCCGCCGTCGCGATCGCCCGCGCCCGGCTTGCCGGAGGCCGCGCAATCGCAGCCCCCGAGCGCGAGCGCGAAGAGGAAGGCGCGGGAGAGGAGAGGTGTGGTGATGTGGGTTCGCATCTCCCGTCCGGAAGAGCACGCGCCGTACCACCACGAAACTCTTGATCAATTCGACCGAGCCGACGAGCCCCTGGCAAGTCGGGTGGCCGATCCGCTGGCGAGCGGAGTCGCGAGTCTCCACCGGTTTTTCAGGTGGACTGGAAGCGCCCAGGCGTCCCTGCTCGAGGGCAACGGCGGCGCGGCGCTCAGTCGAAGGCGCGGCTCAGCGACTCGACGTGCGAGCGGCCGAGCTCGGGCTCGAAGATGCGCGGCAGCGACACCCGCGGCATCGGCAGCGACGCGAGGCGCTGGAGGCTCGCCTCTTGGACCGCCTCTCGAAGCGCGCGTGTGCGACCCGCGGTCGCGAGGCTCGCGATCGGCGATCCTTCGGCGAGCTTGGCGGGCAAGCCGGTCACGAGCGGGCGCTCCTCGGTCGAGAAGAGCTTCGGCAGGAGCTGGTTCACCACCAGCGCGGGCACGGGCAGGCGCAGATCGTTCACGAGCGCCGCGTGCAGCTCGAGCGTCTCGTTGGCCGGCATGTCCTCGGGCAACGTGACGACCACGCAGCCCGCGCGCTTCGGATCGCGGAAGAGCTCGAGCGCACGCTCGGCCTCGCGACGGAGCAGGCCCGGCGGCGCGACGTCCACGATCACCTGCGGCACGCGGAGCATGTCGAGGCCGTGACCGGTGGCCGGCGCGTCGAGGATCACGAGGTCGTAGTCGCCGCGTCCTTCGGGACCGTGGCCGACCGCGTGGAAGTACGCCTTGCCGAGCATCGCCCAGGCCTCGATGCCGGGGGTGCCGCGGAGGAACGCGCGCACGAAGCGGTTCTCGAAGACCGCCTCGTAGAGCGCGCGGATCTTCAGGACCATCATCCCGTACTCTTCGAGCGCCGAGGCGGGCGTCATGTTCACCGCGTCGAGGTTCGGCGCGACGTGGACGATCTTGTCGCCGATGGGCGGGCACTCGTAGAGCGAGGAGAGGCGCTCCTTGGCGTTGGCGAGCGCGACCAGCGTGCGTTTGCCTTTGCGGGCGGCGGCGAGCCCGAGCGATGCGGCGACGGTGGTCTTTCCCACGCCGCCCTTGCCGACGACGAAGAGGAAGCGGTGGTCGAGCAGGGCCGGCATCGCGAGCGCGCGAACCCTATCAGCGGACGGGCAGCGGGCAAGGCTCGTCGGGAAAGTACGCGGGACGTGCGCGTCGCGCCGCCGGGTCTTCGTCTTCGTCGCCGTCGCCGTTCACGACGACGACCACGACAACGACAACGTCTACGACCACCATGAAGGTGTTCGTCGCGCGTGCTCGTCGCTCCGCTCTTCTGGCGGATCAGTAGAAGAGCTGGAGCTGGACGCGGAGCTGGTGGGTGAGGTCGTCGAAGGGGCCCGCGAACTGCACGCCGTAGTCGCCTTGCAGCTTCAGGTTGTGATCGAGGATGTACCAGCCGAGGCCGCCGAGGAGCTCGCGTTGCTCGGGCTGTCCGCTCGCGTCGTGGGTCGGGCGGATGTCGGCGAAGCGCGCCGCGATCTCCCAACCGCCGCGGAAGAGGTAGCCCGCCTGCACCATCACCCCGAGCGCGGAGCCGAAACGCTCTTCGATCGTCTCACCGTCGACGATGCCGACGTTCACGTCGTCGTCGATCGCGCGACGCCAGAGCAGCTCGGCGAGGAGCGAGAAGCCAGCCCACTTGAACGCGAGATCGACCTCCGCGTGGAGCACGTCGAAGCCCTCGTCGAGCTGGAAGAACGCGCCGTGGGTGCCGCGGCGGCGGTGGGTGTCTTGGTTGTAGGCGAAGCCGGCGCCGAACGAGAGGCGCGGGGTGCTCGTGCGGAGGAGATCGGCCTCCGAGTAGGCGTCGTCGAAGCGCCCCGTCGGCTGCACCTGCACGCGCGCGACGTAGAGCAGGCCCGAGTCCTGGTTGAGGCGGTTGCGGCCGTCGCCGCCGAAGACGCCCGCTTGGAAGCCGAAGTGACCGCCGAGCCCGAAGACGTCGTTGTGGAAGATCTGGATGCCGACGTCACGATCGAGGTTGAGCTCCGCGTTGACGATCGAACGATCGACGAGCTGCAGGGCGGAGGAGCTGATCACGCGCTCGCGGTTGAAGGGCACCTTGGTCTGACCGACGCGCAGACCGAAGGCGGGCGTGGGGAGCCACGTGATGACCGCGTCGCGGATCGGGTTCGGCGGGTTCTCGAGATCGCCCGGCGCGAAGCCGAGCTGGATGTAGAACTGGAGGCTCGGGCTCCCGAGGTGGCCGAGGAAGACGAGGCGCATGCGGCGGATGAGGAAGCCGATGTCGGTGTCTTCTTCGCTGTCGTCGTCTTCGGGCGTGTGGAGGAGCTGCGCGCGCGCTTGGATGCGGCCGCGGATCGTGAGCGAGAAGTCGCCGTCGTCGCTGCGCAGCGTGATGCCCTGTCCGAACTCCGCGTCGAGACCTTCCGCGATCGGCGAGGCGCCGATGGGCGCTTGCGATGCCGCGTCGCTCGCGACGGCGTCCGACGACGCCGTGGGCTCGGTCGCGATCGTGTCGCTCGCGGCCGTGGCGTAGGCCGCCGGAGCAGGCGGCGGTTCGTCGGGCTCGGCGAGCGGCGCCTCGGGCGTCGCCTCGACTGCGGCTTCGAGCTCGGCTCCCGACTCGACCCCGTCCGAGGCATCGCTCGCGGGAACGGGCTCGGGCGCTTGTGCGAAGGCGCTCGAGCGGAGGACCGCGACGAACGTGACGAGCGAGAGCGAGACACGCATGGCGGGCCGAATGTGACGGAACGAAGACGAGTTGCACGCCCGAACCCAGCGTTTCGGCCCCGTTTCGTGTGACGTTCTCGTGTCGCACAGTGTGATGCGTGTCACGCGGAGTCGCGGCGACCGCAGGAGCAGTCGACGCAGCCGTGCTCCGCGCAGGTGCCGCACGAGCGAGCGACCCGCTCCGCGAGCGCACGCCGCGCGCGGTGGACGCGGACCCCCGCGTTGTTCGCGGTGATGCCGATCTCGGTCGCGAAGTCCTTCACCGCGACGCCTTCCACGTCGATGCGACGCAGCGCCTCCGCGTACTTCGGCTCGAGCGAGCCCGCGAGCTCCGTGACGCACTGGCAGATCACCGCCGCGACCTCCGGGGTCGGCTCCACGTGCGCCTCGATCTCGCTCGCGAAGGCCTCGAGCGCCGCGGTGGTCCGCGCGCGTCGGCGGTGGTGATCGACGACCGCGTTGCGCAGCACGCGGTAGAACCACGCGAGCGTCGACTCCTGCTCCCGGATGGTGTCGAGCTTCGGGAGGGCGCGCACGAACGCGTCCTGGAGGATCTCTTCCGCGAGGGCGCGATCGCCGACGCGCGACTGCACGAACGCGAGGAGCGCGCGGTGTTGGTCGACGAGGAGCTGGGCGGCGGGATCGGTGTGGGTGGAGTGCATGGCGGTCACGTGCGTGGCGGTCATGCAGGGCCGACGCGCTAGGACTTCGAGCATTACACGCCTCGGAGGCATCGACCTCGAATGGACCCGGCGTCGGGACGCATGCGCTCCCGTTCGGATACGCTCGCTCACTCTGCGGCGCTTCGAAGAGCCGACGCGGATGCGCACTTCGTACTCTTGATCGCTGAGCCACACGACGTGTCCGCTCCCTCCCCGACGCCCCACGCTCGCGCGCTCGTCGCCTTGCTCTCCGTGTGGATCGGATTGCTCGGCGCGCGCACCCTCGCGTTCACGGCGTGGCACGGCACCGGATCGCTCTTCGCGCTCGCGATGCTCGACCTCGCGGGGCTCTTCCTCGCCGCGGTCGCGTTCGTGGTGATCCCGATCGCGATGCGCGGCTTCGGCGCGTTCATCCTCGCCATCGGCCTCGGCCTCCCGCTCGCGGGCGTGGGCTGGTTCCTGGAGACGACGGTCTCTCCCGAGGTCTCGCTGCTCGGCGCGTTCGTCGGCCTGCACGCGTTCGCGGCAGGCGGGATCGTGGGATCGGTGTGGACCCGCACGTCGTTCTTCGGCTTCGCGACGTTGCTCTGCCTCGGGTTCGGCGCGGGCGGGCTCTACGGCGCGGCCGACCAGACGTCGTGGCCCGACGCCGCGCTCCTCCTCGGGCCGTTCGCGCTCGCGGGTTGGGGAGGCGCCGCTGCGTTGTGGCGCCCCTCGTCGCCACGTCCGACGACGATGTGAGCCGAGAACGTCGGGGATCTTCGGGCGCGCTTCGACGTAGAGTCTCGCGCGCGCGGCGCGTGCCCGTCGCGCGAGGGAGGGTGCGTGATGCGGCGTTTCGAGCTCGTCGAGGGCAAGTCGAGCAAGTTCTGGGAGATCGAGCTGTCGGGGGATTCGTTCGAGGTGCGCTGGGGGCGCATCGGCACGAGCGGACAGAGCCAGACGAAGTCGTTCCCGACCGCCGCCAAGGCGCAGACCGAGCACGACAAGCTCGTCACCGAGAAGGTGAAGAAGGGCTACTCGGAGGTAGGCGGGGAAGCGACGAGCGCGAGCGCTCCTGCGGCGCCGACGAGCGCGACGAAGAGCGCGGCGTCCACCGCGAAGGCCGCCAGCCCCACGAGCGCGACGACGAAGAGCGCGGCGACCTCGAGCGCGACGAGCGCGGCGACCTCGAGCGCGACGACGAGCGCGGCGAGCGCGGCGAGCGCGAAGACGGCGCCGTCGTCGGCCGCCTCGTCCAGTCCGACCTCGTCCTCGTCGAGCGTGGGCGCGAAGGAGCCCGCCGCGAACGTCGGCGAGGTCGTGTGGGACGACGCGGCGCGCAAGCTCGTGCTCGCGGTGCGCGGTTTCTCGTCGGCCGCGCCGAAGATCGAGCTCGCGAAGAGCTGGGCGAGGCTCTCCGCGCAAGGAAAGAAGCTCGCCGACCTCGGACCGCACGACGTGAGCACCCTCGTTCCGAAGCCCGCGGTGGTGGCGGCGGTCGAGCGGCTGAAGAGCGCGACACCACCGAGCGCGCCCGCGGAGCTCGACGTCGAAGGCGCGCTGCTCGCGCTCTCGGACTGGACCGGAACGATGTTGCAGAATCACCTCGAAAGCGAGGTCGTGGACGTGTGGGTCGCGACGGGAGGCGTCGAGCATGCGATGCGATGTGCTGTGCACTCGGCGACCTGGAGCGCAGGCACCGTCGCGAACAAGCAGATCCACGTCTTCGCCCAGCGTGGACAAGGGAACCGTCAGGGGATCCTCGTCGGGCTGCTCGGCCCGTGGGAGCGGCTGCGGGAGCACGTCGCCGCGCTCGACGACACGGCCTACGCGAACATCGTGAAGATCGCGGCCGAGCTCTACGCGAGCGCCTCCGACGAAGCGAAGGTCGGGCTCGCGTTCACCTTCCCAGACCAGCGCGGCTGGGCGGAGGAGCGCGCGCGGAGCGTGCTCACGAGCGGGAGCCGCCACGGCGAAGGTCGCCCAGCGCTGCTGGCATCGCTGCGCGACGCCGCCATCGCGCGAGAGCTCGTGGAGTCGGCGAGCAACACGTACTCGTTCCGACTCCACCACTACGGTTCCGCGGCATTCGAGCGGGTGGTGCTCACTGCGCTCGCGCTTCAAGGCGCCGACGCGGTACCGGTGCTCGACGGGCTCGCGGAGAGGGCGGCAGGCTCCGATGATGCGCGCTCCTTGGCGTCGGCGCTCGCGCGCATCGGAACGGCTGCTGCGCTCGCCGCGCTCGCGAAGCGCGCGGACCAAAAGGAGTACGTGTCCGCAGTGGGCGAGGCGCTCGCGCGTTCTCCGAGCGTCGGGCTCAAGGCGCTCGCTCCGCTCGCGCTCGGACGCGGCAAGGCGGTGGAGCCGATCGTGGGCCTGCTGAAGGGGCTGGTGCGCCGCGAAGGCGACGCATTGCAGCCCGCGATCGAGGCGCTTCCGGACGCGCCGCGCAAGCTCGTCGAGCAGCTCCTCGCCGCGAACGCGCCGAAGGAAGAAGCAAGCGTCGACGAGCTGCCGGAGGTGCTGCGCGCGCCGCGTTGGCTCGGCACGCGCAAGGCGGGCCCGCCGACCATCAAGGGGCTCGCGGCGCGCGCGCTCGCGCCCGAGCTCGCGTGGGCACCAGGGCAGTACGACGAGTGGTTGCCTCGTGATCGCACGGCGATGACGACACGCGACTTCGTCGACCAGCTTTTGGGCTCGTACCGGGAGAAGGGCACTCCAGCGCAGCGGACGGCGATCGAGCGTTATATCGATGGAGAAGACTCGGCACGACCGGAAGCCGCAGCTGCCCTGCAAACGCTCCTGGCCCAGCAGTACTGGAGGCGGCCGTACACCGAGCCGTTCGCGCGGCTTCCGATGACGACGGTGATACGGCTCCTCGATCTGCGGTCGATCGATCAGTGGACCTCGAGCGGGTCGTGGATGAAAGCGTTCGCGGCCGTCCACCGAGCCGACGCGCTGCCCGTTCTGCGCCTGTGGGCGGGCAACGATCCGGGGCAGGCGCTCGAGCTCTTGCGGCCCTTCGGGGACGTCGAGCTCGCGGTCGTGGCGGCCAACTCGCTCGGCAAGAAGACCCTCCGTGCCGACGCCGAGCAGTGGCTGCTCGCGCACCCGCGCTACGCCGCAGCGGGCGTGCTGCCGATCGTGTTCGGCAAAGCGGGCAAAGCACGCGACGCCGCGTTGGCCGTGCTGCGGCTGCTCGATGCCCACGGGCATCGCGCGGTGATCCAAGAAGAAGCCGACGCGCTCGGCGCGGAGGTCGGTCGCGCGCTCGCTTCGGTCTTCGACTTCGACGAGCTCGATCTCTTGCCGAGCAAGATGCCGGCGATGCCCTCGTTCTGGTCCGCGGGCGCGTTCGCTCGGCCCGTCCTGAAGAACGGCAAGGCGCTGCCGCTCTCGGCGGTGGAGCACCTCGGTTCGATGCTCGCGATCGGCAAGGAGCTCGCCGAGCCCTACGCGGGCGTCGCTCGGGTGAAGGACGCGTGCACCGCGGAGTCGCTCGCGGACTTCGCGTGGGATCTCTTCCAAGCGTGGAGCCTCGCCGGTTGGCCGAGCAAGGAGGGCTGGGCGTTCTTGCAGCTCGGTTGGCTCGGCGACGACGCGTGCGTGCGCAAGCTCGTGCCGCTCGTGCGTGCCTGGCCGGGCGAGAGCGCACATGCGCGAGCGGTCACGGGCCTCGACGTGCTCGCCGCGATCGGGACCGACGTCGCGCTGATGCACCTCAACGGCATCGCGGAGAAGCTGAAGTTCAAGGGGTTGCAGAAGAAGGCGCGCGAGAAGATCGCCGCGATCGCGGAGGCGCGTGGGCTCTCCGCGGTGGAGCTCGCCGATCGTCTGGTGCCGGATCTCGGGCTCGACGACGACGGCTCGCGAACCCTCGACTTCGGGGAGCGTTCGTTCCGGGTGGGCTTCGACGAGGCGCTGCGGCCCTTCGTGCGGGAGGCGGACGGAAAGCCGCTGACCGATCTGCCGAAGCCGAAGAAGACGGACGACGCGGAGAAGTCGAAGGCCGCGACGGACATCTGGAAGGCGCTGAAGAAAGACGCCAAGACCATCGCGAGCCAGCAGGTCTCGCGGCTCGAGCTGGCGATGGTGGATCGACGACGGTGGGACCTCGCGACCTTCCAGACATTCTTGGTGGATCACCCGCTCGTCTCGCACCTGGTTCGTCGTTTGATTTGGGGCGTGTACGAAGGCGTCGAGAACGCCAGCGGCGGGACGCTCGGGCGCACCTTCCGCGTGGCCGAAGATCGGAGCTTCGCCGACGCGAACGACGAGCCGCTCGAGCTCGCGCCCGATGCGAAGATCGGCGTGGTGCACGTGATGGAGCTGCCCGCGACTGACGCCGCAGCGTTCGGGCAGGTGCTCGCGGACTACGAGATCCTTCAACCTTTCGCGCAGTTGGCGCGTGAGACGTTCAAGCTGACGCCAGACGAGGCGAGCGCGAAGGAGCTCAAACGCTTCGACGGCGTGAAGGTGCCGACCGGGCGCGTGCTCGGGCTCGAGTCGCGCGGCTGGCGGCGGGGCGACCCGCAGGACGGCGGCGGGATCTGGTGGATGGAGCGCAAGCTGCCGGGGCTTCCGTTGACCGCGGTGCTCGACCTGGAGCCCGGGATCATCGTGGGCGCCGTGACGGAGTTTCCGGAGCAGACGCTGCACGCGGTCTACGTGAGCAAGAGCGGCTACGTGTGGCAGCGGGAGCGTGTGCAAGTTCTCGGGGACCTGCCGGCGATCGCCCTGAGCGAGCTGCTCCGCGATCTGGAGGCGCTGCGAGCGTAGACGGTCGCGCGCGGTGACGACGATTGGGACGACATGCGTCGTGTCCAATCGTCGCCACCGTGTGCAGCGTCGTCTCGCGATCGATCACGCGTCGTAGAATCACGCGACGCGATCACGACGCGATCGCACCACCACCTCGCCGCGCGACGGTATGCTCCGCGCGTGGCCGAGGCACCCTTCGTCGGACGTGCGCGCGAGCGCGTCGAGCTCTCGCAGCGGTGGATGCCCGGCGCGCTGATCACGCTCCTCGGTCCGGCGGGCGTGGGGAAGAGCCGGCTCGCCACGCGTCTCGACGAGCCTTCCACCACCGTGCCGCTGCGTGCGATCGACGACGCGGACCGCGCGTGGGACGCGCTCGCGATCGCGCTCGGAGTCTCCGCGAGCGCCGAGGTCCGCAGCGCGGTCGCGAGCACGCTCGTCCGCTCGCCGCGTGGGCTCGTGCTCGACGACGCGGACGACGTCCCGCCGAGCTTCGTCGCGGAGCTCGCGCAGCTCGTGGACGTGCCGCTCCTCGTGACCTCGCGGCGCCGGCTCGGCCTGGTCGAAGAGCTGCTCGTGGAGCTCGATCCGCTGTCCGACGACGAGGCGGCGGAGCTGCTCGACGCGTGGCTCGTGCGTGTGCGGGGGCGAGGCGCGAACGACGCGGAGCGGCCGTGGCTCCACACGATCGCGAAGCAGCTCGACGGTCTGCCGCTCGCGATCGAGCTCGCGGCGGCCCGCACGCGCGTGCTCGGCCTCGCCGCGCTCTCTCGTCGCCTCGACGAGACGCCGAGCGCGCTCGCGGTGCGCGAGCGAGGTGAACGCACGCGTGGCCTCGACGCGGCGTTCGAGGCGTCGTGGGCTTCGCTGGATCTCTTCGAACGCGAGGCGCTCGCGCAGCTCACGGTGTTCGCGGGCGGCTTCGACGTGGACACCGCGGAGGCCGTGGTGCGCCTGCCGCCGCAGGCGCCGCCGCTGCTCGACGTGCTGCAAGAGCTCCGCGATCGTTCGTTGTTGCAGGCCGCCGACAGCCGCCTCGATCTGCTGCGCACCTTCGCGGCGTTCGTGCGCGCCCGCAGCGACGAAGCGCGCCTGCGCGCGGCGGAGACACGTCACGCCGAGCACTTCGCGCGGCTCTTCGAGACCGGCTGGGACGACACGACGACGCTGGAGGGGCGCCTCGCCGAGCGCGAGAACCTGCTCGTCGCGCTCGACCGACTCCGCGCACGACACGCGCCCGGCTCGCACGAAGCGGAGACCGCGTTGCGCGGCTTGATCGGGCTCGCGCCGCTGCTGCTCGTGCGAGGTCCCCTGCACGCGCTCGCCGCGCGTCTCGAGCCCACCCTCGATCGCTCCGCGCGCTCGGGCGCCGACCTCGCGCTCCTCGCGGACGCGAGCGCGATCGCGGCGCGCGTGCACCTGCGACTCGGTGACCTCCCACGCGCGGAGCGCGCGCTGGCTCGAGCACGGCTGCTGCTCGCGAAGCGCGCGCCGCACGCGCGAGAGTCGAAGGGCGACCCGCGCGGATCGGTCGCGCGTGCCGGGGTCGAGCTCGCCGTCGCGCGCGGCGAAGATCCGAGCGAGTGGCTCGACGCGTTGCCGGACGATCCCTCGGGCGCGCTCGTGCGCGCGGAGGCGCTTCGAACACGCGACGCCGAGGGCGCGCGCGAGGCCGCCCGACGCGCGCTCTCGGGAGATCGCCTCGTCCGGCTCGCGGCGCGCGTGGTGCTCGCCCAGCTCGGCGAGGACGCGACGCTCCGCGTGGTCGGGGAGCTCGTCGAGGAGGCGGAGGCGCTCGGCGATCTCGCGTCGCTCGCGCGCCTGCACGTGGTGCGCGACGGGGCGACGGGAACGATGCGCGCGCGTCGGCTCGCCGAGCGCATCGGCGACGCACGCTTGCTGGCGGAGCTGACCCCGCGAGACGAGCGTGTGTCGCTGCGAGTCGCGAACGACGCGAGCGTGATCGAGGTCGACGGAGAGCGCCTGGATCTCGGGACCCGAAAGTCTCTGCGCGGCGTGATGCGCGCGCTCGTGGACGCGCACGGGAGCGCCACGCTGCCGTGGGACGCGCTCCTCGCCGCCGGCTGGCCGGGGGAACGCGTGAGCGCCGAAGCGGGCATGCAGCGCGTGCGCGTCGCGGTGTCGACGTTGCGCAAGCTCGGGCTCGGCGCGGTGATCGAGACGGTCGAAGGCGGCTACCGGCTCGACCCGCGCGCGGCGGTCGAAGCGTTCTGATCCACACGTCGTGACGGTGTTCGGATCGCGGACCGGAGGTTCGTGATGCGCACGCGCCGCTCGCGTTTGATCCCGTTTGATCGCGTTTGATCCCGTTTCACGGGGGCGAACGTGAGGCCCCGCGTAGACCTCCTCGCGCTGCGGAGCACCGCAGGCGAACGAGGAGAGCACGCATGACTGAAAAGAAGCTGATGGCCGATCACCGCAAGCCGCCCTACCGGACGGCGCGCAGCGAGCGGAGCGAGCGAAGGCTCGTGGGAGGGGGCCCCTCGGGGCTTTGTCGCACCGCGCTTGCGCGCGGTCGCGACCGTCTCGCGGAATCGTGCACCTCCGCGGACTGCGTCCGCTCCGTTGTGCACGATTCCGCTTCGAACCACGCCCCGTGGGGGAGGGTCTGGCGACAGACCCTCAAGGAAGCTGACAAGCTCGTGAAGTTGGGGATCCTGATGGCGCTCGCGATCGGCTGTGGCCCGTCGGAGGAGGACCGTCTGGCCTTCGAGCGCGCGATGCGCGAAGGCGCGGAGGCGGCCGAACGCACGGCCGAGGCCGCGGTGCGCACGCCGACGGCGCCCGCGGCGATCACCCTCACCGAGGTGACGGTGGCCGACATGGGCGTGGCGCTGAAGATCCCGGAGGGCGCGCGAACGCTCCAAGCGGGCGCGACGGGAACGACGTACTCGCTGGCGCTCGGCCGTCTCCACGAGATCAACGTCCAGGTGACAGGCATCTCGGAGTCGAGCCTCGACGGCGCACAGCGCACCGCCACGATGTTCGGCGGCACGGTCGCCGAGGCGACCGAACGCGACGGCAAGTTCGAGATCGTGCTCTCACCGCAAGGCGTCCTGCAGACCGTGCACACCTTCGCGGCCGGCAAGAGCGTGAAGTGCACCGGCCCACGCGATCGCCTCGAGCTGCTGCGCGAGATCTGCGGATCGCTTCGCCCGAGCGCGTGATCGCTCGCGAGCGCCACCGCCGCGCTCCCCCTCGTGCGACGCGGTCGGAGCCACGCATCGCACGCGTCGTCGTCGATCCCCCAGCGTTCGGGCGATTCGGCGTCGACAGGCCCTGCGCTCCCAGGAGAGACGTCATGAAGACCTTGAAGATCATCGGAATCGTGTTGGGATCGCTCGTCGGCCTCGTGCTGCTCGCTGGCGGCATCTTCTGGTTCGGCTGGCTCTCGCCACCCTCGCCCGAGTCCGTCTGCGACAACGTCGCGGCGGTCACCTCAGCCGCGACGGGGCGCGAGTATCCCGCGCAAGCGCGCGCGGAGTGCCTCGTCGACGCCGCGAGGAGGCCTCGCTTCGGGCTCATCCCGTGGGTGAAGGAGCTGAAGTGCATGCGCGACGCCCCCGACCTCGCGACGCTCCGCGCGTGCGACGGCTGAAGGGCGGGCATCGTCACGCGCGTCGGGTCGGCCTCGCCCCTCTCGGGTGAGGCCGCCCGTGACGCGCGTCACGCCGCAGCGCTCACGCGAGAGGGAACGCGAAGCGAAGGTCGACGTATCCTGCGCGCGTGCACGTCTCCCTCACCGCGTGGGCCGCGACCGACAAGAAGCTCGGCTTCCGTTGGGTCGCGCTGCTCGTGGCGGGCATCGCGCTGATCCTCTTCGGAGGCTTCTGGGCGGTGATCGGAGGCGTGCTCACCACCGTCGGGGAGACCGCGCCCGATCGCCGCGCGGGCTTCACGTGCGCGCTCGCGGGCGGCGCGGCGCCCTTCCTCGTCGGACTGCTCCTGCTCGCGCAAGGCATCCGCACGCAGCGACGGCTCGCCAAGCTCCGCGAGCTCGCGGCGTTCGCGCGGCAGCATCCGCACGTGAGCTCCGAGGCGGTCGCGGAGGCGCTCTCGATCTCACGTCACGCGGCCGAGCTGCTCGTGCTCGACGCAGCGTCACGGGGCGTGCTCGTCGACGACCCGCGCACGAGCCGGGCGGAGGCGAGCGCGGACGCGGATCGATCCGCGCGTGCGATGGCCGACACCCGAGTCGCGAGCGCGGTGTCACCGATCGCTCGACCCGCGCAGGTCGGCGCCCTCCCCTCCGGCACGCTGCCCCTCGGTCTGGTGCTCGCCGGAACTTGGAGCGTCGAAGGTTTCCTCGGTGCGGGCGGGATGGGGCACGTCTACGAGGTGCGCCACGTCCGCACCGGGCGCCGCTACGCGCTCAAGACCATGCTCCCCGACGCGCGCCTCTCGGTCGACGCGCTCAAACGCTTCGAGCGCGAGGCGCGGGCGGCGAGCGCGCTCGGTCATCCGGGCATCGTCGCGGTGCACGACTTCGATCGACACACCTTCGAGCACGGCAGCCTCGACTTCCTCGTGATGGATCGGCTCGAAGGCGAGACGCTCGAAGATCGCCTCCGCAAGCGCGGGAGCCTCGAGTGGATGGAGGCGAGCACGATCGCGCGCGAGATCGCGGACGCGCTCGCCGCCGCGCACGATGCTGGCCTGCTCCATCGCGACGTGAAGCCCGCCAACGTCTTCCTCGCCCGCGACGCGCGGGGCGAGCGCGCGGTGCTCCTCGACTTCGGTCTCGCCAAGCCGATCGACGACGCGCTCTCGTCGCGCATCACGGTGACGGGCGCCGCGGTGGGCACGCCGCTCTACATGTCGCCCGAACAAGCGCGCGGCGAAGCGCTCGACGTGCGCACCGACGTGTACGGGCTCGCGGCGACCCTCTACGAGATGGTGACTGGCGCGCCGCCCTTCCTCGAGCCCACCGTGGCGCGCGCGTACCACCGTCTGCTCAGCGAACCTGCCCTCCCCGCGAGCCAGCTCGCCCCGCGACCGCTGCCGCGCGAGCTCGACGCGCTGCTCGGCGCCGCGCTCGCGAAGGATCCTGACGCACGTCCGCCCGACGCGCGCACGTTCGCGGACGCGCTGGGCACCGTCGCGGCGTGACCGAACGGCGGGCGAGCGACTCGACCGGAACTGCACACACGCGCGGTTCTGCTACCGTCGGCGCCGTGCGCACGGGGCTGGTCGCGTTCGCTCTCGCGTTCGTCTTCGCGCCGTCCGTGCACGCACAGCGCCTCGAGTGGCACGAGGACTGGCGCCGCGCGAACGGTTGGGACGCCGGCGTGTCGGCGGTCGGCTTCGCGGGCGCGCTCACGATCGCGCTCGCCGTGAACGACGAGGAGCCTGGATGGACCGCGATGGGTCCCGTCGACCGCGCGATGCTCGCGACCATGACGCCGCCTGCGGAGCGACGTCGGCGGCTCTCGCTCACCAGCGACTTCTTGATGATCGGCGCCGCCGCGCTCGGGCCGGTCTTCGTCGAGCCCTTCGTCGCGTGGCGCGACCACGAAGGCTTCGCCGGTCAGCTCGCCGTCGTGACGGTGCGCAGCTTCGCGGTCGCGAGCTTGCTGCTCACGACCCTCAAGTACGGCCTTCGTCGGCGCCGTCCGCCCTGCGATCACGAAGGACCACCCGAGCCGTGCCGCGAGAGCGACGCCAACCGCAGCTTCCCGAGCGGCCACGCCTCGACGACGTTCACCGCGGCCGCGCTCTCGTGCACCGCGCATCGCCACGCACCGATCTACGGCGAGCGCCGAATCGGCGGCGCGATCGCGTGCGCGACCCTGACCACGATCGCGACCACGACGTCGCTCCTGCGCCTCTTCGCGCGGCGACACCACGTGAGCGACGTGATCGTGGGCGCGTTGATCGGGCTCGCGGCGGGGTGGATCCTTCCGCTCTTCGCGAGCTACGGCGGGCTCGACGGCACGCGGCGTTGAACGCGCCACCGAGCCGACGTGCGAAGGCGAGACTCGGCTCGTCGGGGCTTCCGGCAGCGTGCGAGAGCCTGGCGACGGACGCTCGGGAAGCGGAGCCTGACGAGCCGATCGAGCTCAGTCGAGCGACGCGACGGTGGTCGACGTCTCGATCGCGCGGCGCGCGCTCGCGGCATCCTCTTCGGACGACGTCTCCTCGGTCGGCTCGCCCTCCTCGGGCTCGTCCGCGCGAAGGCGCTCGGGGATCTCGAGCAGGCGCGAGTTGCCGTCCGTCACCGCCTCGGAGATCAGCCAGTAGCCGTTGATGGTGCGGCGCCACTCCTGCTTCACCGTCGTCTCGGCGAGCAGCATCGTGCGCATGTCGTACCAGCGGAAGGTCACGAAGCTCGTCGCGCGCTCGCGATCCTCGCCGGCGGTCTGCACGTCGATGATCTCGTGATCCGCGAGCTCGAAGCCGCGATGCCAGTCCGCGTGCGTGCGCCGAAACTCCCCGCGAAACTCGGGAGCCACGCGCGCGGTCGCCAGATCGAGGCGGTTCCACCGGATCTCTTCGTTGAGCCCCACCACGCTGTCGCGCAGCTTCTCTTCGGCGCTCACGTTGTTGAAGACGCACCCGGAGAAGAGGGCCAGAGCGAGGATCGGCAGCGCGCGCATGGCCCGACGCTAAAGAGCGAACGCCTGCGAGGGCAAAATTCCTGCGTTCACCGGCCCGACCGAGCCGAGCGCAACTCGCGCCGATGGGGCTGCGCTTCGGGCTTCGTCCGTGTTATCGACGCCGTCGCATGACGCTCGTGATCGGCATCGCTGGGGGCACCGGCTCCGGAAAGACCACCATCGCCCGGAAGATCCAGGCCGCGCTCCCGGTCGAGAAGGTCGACCGGCTCGAGCACGACTCGTACTACCGAGACCGTCAGGACCTCACGTACGACGAGCGCTGCCTGCTCAACTTCGACCATCCGTCCTCGCTCGAGACCTCGCTGCTCGCCGAGCACCTCAAGGCGCTGCGCTCGGGTGAGGCGGTCGCTTCGCCCCTCTACGACTTCACGACCCACACCCGTGCGCGCGAGTCGCGCCGAGTGGAGCCGCGTGAGGTGATCATCGTCGAGGGCATCCTCGTGCTCGCCGAGCCCGCGCTCCGCGAGCAGATGGACATCAAGATCTTCGTCGACACCGACGCGGACATCCGCGCGTTCCGCCGCATCCGCCGCGACATCGAGCAGCGCGGGCGGACCTTCGACTCGATTCGCGAGCAGTACTACGCGACCGTGCGGCCCATGCACTTGCAGTTCGTCGAGCCTTCGAAGCGCTGGGCGGACCTGATCATCCCGGAGGGCGGCGACAACCGCGTCGCGCTCGACGTGTTGATCGCGAAGATCCAAGCGGTCGTTCGCTGACGACGCTTTCGGTCTGCGATCGCCATCGTGCGCGTCGTGCGCACGCGATCGCTGCGCACGCGATCGTGCGCGTAGGCGTTCGCGCAGATGCTGCGCAGTCACGCGCGAACGCTCCGTAACCGCGCAGGTGCCGCGCGACCGACTCGACTCCATCCCCACGGACGGCTCACGCCTCGGGGCTCGAACGCGAATCGCGCGGTGGCGCCCACCCCTGTACCGTGCTTCGATCACGAGCGCGCCACGCGCGCGAGGGAGGGACGTCTTGCATACGAGGATCGCCGCCACGCTGGTCGTGGCGTGGGCCATCACGGGCTGCTCCGTCGTCATCGACGGAAAGCTCGACGACAAGGATCCGGAGACGGATGCGGGCATGGGGGACGACGGCGGTCCCGATCCCGACGGCGGCTCCGACGGCGGCGGCGAGACGTGTCGCGACGCGGACTGCGACGACGGCGAGCCCTGCAACGGCGTCGAGGCCTGTGGCGACGACGACGTCTGCGCCCCGGGGACGCCGCTCGAGGTCGACGCGGCGTGCACCACCGACACCATCGACGACGGCGTCTGCCGCGTGTCGGGCGACGCACTTCGTTGCGCCGCCTCTGGGTGCGGCGACGGCGAGGTGTCGAGCGGCGAAGAGTGCGACGACGAGAACGACGTCGACGGCGACGGCTGCGACGGAGACTGCACCTTCTCCTGCACCACGAACGGCGACTGCGACGACGCGCTCGCCTGCAACGGCGTCGAGACCTGCGACACCGAAGCGCACGTCTGCGTGGCGGGCACACCGATCGAATGCACGCCGGCCGACGCGTGTCGCACGAGCGTGTGCGACGAAGAGGCCGACGGATGCGTCGAGACCCTGATCGACGAGGACGGCGACGGCTTCGCCTCGACGGAGCTCGGCGAGTGCGGCGACGACTGCGACGACGAGCGCGCCGACGTCTACCCCGACGCGCCCGAGGGATGCGGCGAGGCGCGCGACTGGGACTGCGACGGCACCGCGACCTCCGGCAACGCCATCTGGTACCCCGACTGCGACGGCGACGGCTTCGCGGCGAGCGGCGTGGGTGGCACCTCGGCGTGTCCCGCCCCCGCACCGCAGGCGGGCTGCACGGCGTGGACACTCACCCCGCCGACCACTCCCGCGACGTCCGACTGCAACGACATGAACGCGACGATGTTCCCCGGACAGACCGCGTATCAGACGAGCGCGCACCCCGCGATCCCGAGCGGCGCCTCCACCGACGACGCGCGCTACGGCAGCTACGACTGCAACGGCGTCGCGAACTATCAGTACTCGACGAGCTCGTCCTTCGTGGGCCAGAGCAGCACGGGTTCCTGCACGCCGGTGTGGGACTCGCGTGGCTTCCTCCGCTGCTCGGGCGATCGCGGCTGGACGTCGGCGACCGCGCCCGCGTGCGGCGCAACGAGCACGTGGACGGAGTGCCCGAGCGAGCCGACGAAGTGCTCGGGCAGCACCTCGACCATGTGTCTCTTCCACACGCTGCTCTGCGCGGGACCGAGCTCGCGCACGACCGACCCGTGCTACTGCCCGCCCCGCACCACGTGCACCCCGGATTGCACGCCGGGCTCGCGCGGCTGCGCGTGGGGCTACTACCGCTGTGGAGCGCGCACCAACGAGTCGCGCCGCATGGGGTGCCGCTGATGCGCAACGTGATGCTCCTGGTCGCGGCGCTCCTGCTCGGAGCGTTCGCTTCTCCCTTCGTCTCGACCGCGTCGGCCCAAGACGCGCGCGAGCTCTTCCAGCGCGGGCGCGGCGCCTACGAGACGGGCGACTTCGAAGGCGCGGTCGAGGCGTGGCAGGCCGCCTACGAGCTCGACCCGCGGCCGCTGCTCCAGTTCAACCTCGCGCAGGCGTACGAGCGCCTGGGGCGACTGCAGGAATCGCTCGATGCCTACGAGCGATTCCTCGCGGCCGCGCCGAGCGACGCGGAGGACGTCCCCGCGGCGCGGATTCGTGCGGCGGCCATCCAGCAACGCTTGGCGCGCACCGGCATCGTGCTGCGTGGTGGTCCCGACGGCGCGGTGGTGCTCATCGACGGCACGGAGCGCGCGCGGCTTCCGCGTCCCGATCCGATCGCGGTGCCGCCCGGCTCGTACCGCGTGCTGGTGCAAGCCGAGGGCTACCAGCCCTTCGAGTCGGTGGTCGCGGTCACCGCGGGAGCGCAGGTCGAGGTCACGGTCCAGATGAGCGACCAGGTGGTGCCCGATCCGACGACGCCCCAGGAGGGCGGCGGCGTCTCGACGATCGGCATCGCAGTCGCGGCCGGCGGCGGTGCGCTCCTCGTGGGCGGCGCGGTGACGGGCATCCTCGCGCTCGGCGCGGCGGGCGATGCGACGACGAGCGACGACTCCGACGCGGATCGCGCCCGCACGCTCGGCCTCGTGACCGACATCCTGCTCGGCGTGGGCGCGGCGGCGGCGGTGACCGGCGTGGTGCTGATGTTCGTGCTCGGCGGCGACGAGGATCGTGCGACGGCGGTCGCGCCGATGATCGGACCGGACCGCGTGGGCGTCGGTGCGATCCACCGCTTCTGAGTCACCGGTTTCGATTCACGGTTCTGGCTCGGCGATTGCGCGACGTGAACGGCGCCTTCCACTCGGAGGGCGCCGTTCGCGCGTTCGTGGTCTCGAGTTGCCGACGCGCTCAAGCCCCGATCGTGGCCTGGATGCGCGTGCTCGCGACCTCCGCGAGGGCCGCGATCGACCACTGCGGGTTCACGACGATCGTCGAAGGGAACAGGCTCCCGTCGCTCACGAAGACGTTGTCCGCGCCGAACAAACGGAAATCCGGACCCACCGCGCCACGATCCGGATCGACGCTCATTCGGCAACCGCCCTGCGGATGCGCGGAGCTCAACATGATGTGCTCCGGCAAGCTCAACACCGGCTTCAGCTTGCTCGCGATCTGCGTCTCGGTGAGGTGTCCGAACTCGCTTCGCAGGAGCCGCAGACCTTCACCGGGCGGCGCCGCGTCGTCCTTCGGATCTTCCCGCACGCCCGCGAGCCCGACCTCTTCCGCGCCCGCCGCGAAGTAGAGCCGTACGATCGACGCGAGCGCGTCGCGGTTGAGCGTCATCTCGTCATCGCTGAGCTTGTAGACCACCGTTCGGTCGCCGAGCACGCGGCCCGTCTGCGGCGAGCCGATCGTGGTCGCGCACATCGCGAGGTTTCGGTAGTCGCGCATCCAGTCGAGGTGCGCCTTGCCGACGCCGGGCACCACGTTCGAGAGCAAGCTCGGCGGCACGAACGCGTTCTCGAGCACGTAGCGCGCGAAATGCTCGCCGCGCCCGAGCGGATCCTTCTTCGGATCGATCGCGATCCGAAAGTCGGGATCGCCGGCCTTGGTGCCCACGTAGCGAATCTGGAAGCCGAGGTGACCGGGCTTGGGGAAGGTGTCCGGGAACGGTCCGCCCGTCGGGTCCTGACGGAGCTGCGCGCGCGCGAGGAGCTTCGCCGCGTCGGTGGGTTTCCAACGGGCGACCACGCCCGAGCCGTAGTTGAAGCCGAGCCCCTTGCCGACGTGTCCGTCGTCCTCGTCGAAGACGCGCAGAGCACGCCACGAGCCGTCCGCCTTCACGCTGCGCAGCAAGAGCGCCGGCGTCCCCACCGCGCCCGCCGCGAGCACCACGTGATCGACCGCGACGCGTCCGAGCCCGCGTCCGAGCTGGAGGTGCGTGATCTTCAAGCGCCCGCCCACCACGTCGCCGACCAGTCGTTCGATTGGCAGGTTCGGATGGATCTTCGCGCCGTGCGACTCCGCGTAGGGCAGGTACGAGAGATCCATCGAGAGCTTGTGGCCGAAGTGGCACCCGTAGTTGCAGAGGCCGCAACCGAAGCAGTAGTCGCCGTTCTGATCGGGTCGCCCCGCGGGCGCCTGCCCCGCGTGCATCATCACGTTGTTCTGCGGATTGTCCGCATTGAACACGTAGGAGGGCTCACCCGCCGCGGTCATGGCGTCCGCGCCGTCCTTCAGCAGCTCGCTCACGCTCGTCTTCAGCGAGTCGGGAAGATCGTCGAGCCGCCCCATGCGCTGCATCGCGTGCACCTTCGCGAACCCAGCCTCGAGCTCCGCCTCCGTCACGCCGATCGCGAGCTCGCCGCTCGTGCTGCACCAGCGGCTCATCGTCTCGGTGCGCATCTTCACCGAGAGCCCGGAAGTCATCACGGTGCCGCCACCGACCACGCGTCCTCGCAGGAGGTGGATGTCGAGGTTGCGGCTGAGCGTCATCAACCCGCCCTCGAAGAGCCGCGCCATGCCGACCAAGGTGTCGAGCGGATACTCGGCGGGCGTCATGCGCGGACCGGACTCGAAGATCGCGACGTCGTATTGGCCGCTCTCCGCCAGGCGCGCCGCGACCACCGCGCCGCCCGCGCCCGAGCCGATCACCGCGACCTTCGGCCGTCCGTCGTTCGCGAAGAGGCGCCCGCGATCGTAGGGGTGGTGCTCCTGGAAGATCGACGCGACCTCGCCGGGATCGAAGAGGTCGGGCTGCCCGGTCTGACGCAGACGCACCACGTCCACGTCCGGTCGCGACGGATAGCTGCGCTTCCAGATCGCGTCGTAGCCGGTGACGCGCGGATCGGTGCCAGGGTTCGAGTAGAAGGCGAGGCCCGCGAGCTCGCGCAGGCTCTTGGCGAGGTCGCGGATCGACGCGCGCGCTGCCGTCTTCGAGATCTTCGAGAGCGCGCGGATCGCGTCGGCGAAACGATCCATGCCCGTGTCGTCCGACGTGTAGAGCCTCCGCACGAACGCCTCGCGGCGCGCGAAGTCTTGACGCCACGGCGCGCGCGGGACCCCTCCGCTGAAGGTGCCGAACAAGTACGTGAGGAACAAGAGCTGCACGATCTCTTCGCGAACCTTCTCGTCGGGCGGGATGGCCCGGATGTACGCGTCGAAGCGCTTCGTCGCGGCGGCCACGAGATCCGCGTAGCTCGGATCCGTCACGCCGAGCACGTGCGGCAAGTAGGTCTCGAAGGTGCGAAGCAAGAGCTTCGGCATGGGCGGCGAGAGCGTGGCGCGCTCGGCCCGAAGATCCGTCACGTGTCGCGGCATCGAAGCTCTCCCCCTCGCCGCGAGAACGCGGCGGGCGAAGCATCGCAAAGCGCGCGCGCCGTAGGAAAGAAGAAACGCGCTCACACCGCGCTCACGCCCTGCGCACACCGCGCTCACGCCGGGTTCACAAACAGGAAACGCCGAAGAGAATGCGTCAATCCGGTTGGAAGAGATCGTTCGATTGATCGCCGATCACGTAGTACTGACCCGCACGATCGAAGGTCGCCGCGCCGAAGCCGTTCACCGCGACGCTCCAAAGCAGCAAGAGCGCGAAGCCGACGCCGAAGCGCCGCGCGCCGATCGCGAGGAGCACGAAGACGAGCGGCAGGTAGTCGAGCGCGAAGCGGTAGCCGAACTGGACCCAACCGCTGTTCTGGTAGCCGAGGTTCAGGAGCATCACCGGCACGATCGCGAGCCAGAGCGCGACGTGCAGGCCGCTCGTGCGCCTCGGCGCGAGCACGAAGAAGAGCGCGGGCGTGGTGAACCAGAGCGCGAGGCCATGGCCGCTGATCTGCACGTGCGGCGGCTCGGCGGAGAGCCAGGGCAACGAGCCCGCGAACACCGCGAGGTTCTTGGCCGCGTAGTGGTAGTTGAAGAGGCCCCACGTCTCGATGCGTGGGCGCCAGCGGATCTGCAAGTACGAGTGGCCCCACTCGAAGGGATCGTCGAAGCGGGCGGCGTTGTGCCACATCGCGAGCGCGCCCACGACGAGGATGGGCGCGGCGAAGAGCGCGCTCTTTCGGATCGCGAGCTTCCAGTCGACGCCGCGCAGGAAGATCCGCAGACGACGCATCCAATACGCGTCGGGCTCGTCTTCTGGCGAGCTCGCTTTGCGCGAACTGCGGAGCGCCTCCACCGCGAAGAAGAGCGCGAGCATCGCGGTGGTGGGGCGCGTGAGGAAGCAGCAGCCGAGCGCGAGCCCCGCGAGGATCGGGCGGCGCGCGTCGAGGCCGAAGAGCAGGTAAAAGCCCAAACACGCGACCGCGACCACGTGGGCAGAGAACCAGACCGTGCCTTGGACGGCGACGAAGAAGAAGACCGTGCCGAACGCGAAGAGCGCCGTGAGCAGGAGCTCGTCGCGCAGCGTGCGGGCGCTGCGACCGGTCTCGCGCAGGCGGCGCAGCACGAGGAAGAGCAGCATCGGGCCGAGCCCCGCGAGGAGCGCGAAGAAGAAGCGGTCTGGGAGATCGACGCCGAAGATCGCGACCGCGGGGAGCATCACCACGCCCGGAAAGGGCGGAAACGAGACGTACCAGCGGTAGCGATCGGAGTCGCCGAAGCGGTAGACCCCGTTCGGACAGAGGTCGCGCGTCTCGGTGTCGTAGCAGGCCCAGTCGTTGGTGCCGGGTGGGTCGTAGGGGAGATGGAGCTGCCCCTGCAGCCACGAGTGCGCGAGGTGCGCGTAGTGGTTGTCGGGGCTGGTCTCGAAGCGCCGTGAGCCGAGGAGCGCGACGTAGACGCTCGCGCAGACGAGGTAGACGAGGAGCGGGAGCGCCCAGCGGCGATCGATCCAGCGCGGCTTCTCGTGGGGGGGCGAGGATGCGCTCGGGGTCGACTCGTTCGGGGTCGACGCGCTCGTCGACGAAGAGGACGATGCTTCGGTCGCGGGGCTCATGAGGGCGCGCGAGCATAGCGGCGGGGAGCCGCGTGAGCGAAAGGAAGCACACCGGGCGGAAGGAAGGGGTGAAGGCGCCGTGGAGCGGACGACGGCGCGCACGGTGCACCGAACCCGTGACGAAGCGAAGGAGCCGTCGACGTCGGCGCGTCGCCCCGTCCATGATGCGCTCGTGCTGCCGCTCTTCGCTCAGTCTCGCACCACCGCCCGCGCCCTCTACCTCGGCGAGCGCCTCGACACGCGCTCGCTCGAAGGTCGTCGCCTCGCGACGCAGCCGCTCGTGATCGAAGCCGGTGCGGAGGGCGCCGCGGTGCTCTTTCGTTACGGCGTGGTCGTCTTCTTCGGGGTCTCCACCGTCGAAGAGGCGAGCTTCCTCCGCCACCTCGCGAGCTTCGTGCACGACCCGCTCGCGAAGCCCGCGATCGAGGAGCTGTCGATCGTCGTCGACGCGGAGAACGGCGACCGCGTGTTGCCCGAAGGCGGCCTCTCGCTCGCGACGATCGATCTGCCGCGCGTGCAGATCGTGGCCGACGTGCTCGCCAAGAGCGTGGTGCTCGAAGACTTCGAGCGCGCGGTGCGCGAGGCCTTCGAGACGGTGGAGCCGCTCGCGGAGAACCTCGCGCGCGGGACGGAGAAGAAGCTGCCGGGCGGCGAGCTCTCGACGCACATCGGCCGCGCGCTGCTCGTGCAGACCAAGACGGTCGGGCGCGTGGAGGTGAGCGAAAAGCCGGACGCGCTCTGGGACGCGCCGCAGCTCGAGCGCCTGCACCAGCGACTCGCGGACGAGTACGAGCTGCGCGAGCGACACGCCGCGCTCGATCGCAAGCTCGTGCTGGTCGCGAGCACCGCGCAGACCCTGCTCGATCTGCGCAACCACGAGCGGAGCCTCCGCGTCGAGTGGTACATCGTGTTGCTGATCGTCGCGGAGATCGGGCTGACGCTCTACGAGCTCTTCCTGCGCCCGCATTGAGCGAGCCATCTCGACCGCACGCATCGGTCGCACGCATCGGTCGCACGCATCGACCGCACGCATCGACCGCACGCATCGACCGCACGCCTCGCGACCGCACGCGTCGACCGGACGCATCGATCACTCCTTACGGTCCGCTCGCGAAGCTCGCTTCGTTCGCCGCGCCGTGCGATGAATCCGGTTCGGGTTTCGTCGCCGAGCGCGTGCGAGCCCGAGGTTCCGCGGTCGCAGGGGTGCGCTCGCGGACGTCGCACGACGACGAACGAGGGTTTGGAATGCTTCTTCGACGACTGCTGATCGCAGCCGCGCTCCTGGGCGTGGCGTGCGGAGACGACGACGCCCCCGCGATGGATGCGGGCACCGACGCGACCGTGGAGGACGCCGGTCCGCCGGAGACGATCGAGGACCTACCGGTCACCGAGCAGCGCACGATCGAGGAGCTCTCGGGCCCGGTCGACGCGGTGCGCGACGAGCACGGCATGTGGCACGTCTACGGCGCCGAGCTGAACGACGTGATTCGCGTGCAAGGCTACCTCCAAGCGCGCGACCGCATGGGCCAGATGGACTTCGTGCGGCGCCAAGCGACGGGCACGCTCGCGGAGTTCGGTGGCAGCTTGAGCCCCGACCTCATCAACGTGGATCGCGACGCGCGTTTCGAAGGACACCGCCGCAACGCCGAGGCGATCCTCGCCACGCTCTCCGCCGAAGAGCGCGCGCTCCTCGAGGCTTACGCGGCCGGCGTGAACGAGCACGTCGGCGATCTGCGCGAAGGCCGAGCCGAGCTCGTGCGCGGCGTGAACAGCATCCTGCGCGCGGATCGCATCCGCGACTGGACCCCGCAGGACACCCTCGCGATCGCGCGCCTGCAGGCCGCGTCGCTCAGCTACGACGGCCTCGGGGATCTCTCGCGCAGCCAGAGCCTCGCCGCGTGGCGACGCAACTACGACGGCGAGTCCGACGACCCGCGGATCGCGCGCCTCGCCCTCGCCTACCACGACCTCTTCCCCTTCCGCCCCGCGCGCGAGGTCTACAACCGCGACGGCTTCCCGAACGTCGGCACCGACTCCGGCACCCGCGCGCTGCGCCCGCCGCGTCCTTCGCTCGCGCGTCTGCCCGGCATCCGCGCGGACGTGCTCGACGCGGGCATGGCCTTCTTCGAGCGCCAGGAGGCGCGCTTCACCGAGCTCTTCGGCGACAGCTTCCGCGGCAGCAACAGTTGGGTCGTCAGCGGTGAGCACACCGCGAGCGGGAACCCGATGATGGCCAACGATCCGCACCTCTCGCTCACGAGCCCGCCGCTCTTCTGGATGGCGCACGTGAACACGAAGCGCGCGGGCGGCGACGTCGACGCGGCCGGTCAGATGATCGCGGGCACCCCGGTGAACATCCTCGGCTTCACCGATCGCGTCGCGTGGGGCCTGACCACGAGCGGCTACGACGTCTCCGACGTCTACCTCGAGATCATCACGCCCAACGCCGGCCTCGGCACGGTCGAGCTCGACGGTGAGCAGATCGCGATCGTCGCCGAAGAAGAAGAGATCTTCGACGACACCGGCGGGAGCACGACGGTGGTCTTCCAGCGCGTGCCGCACCACGGCCTCATCGTCCCCGACACGCGTCGCGCGTGCACCGAAGCCGACCTGCCCACCTGCGGGCCCGGCCAAGAGCAGGCGCTCACCGTGAAGTGGACCGGCGACACCCCGAGCAACGAAGCGGGCGCCTTCCTCGAGCTCTACCGCGCGGCGAACGTCGACGAAGCGCGCGACGCGTGGCGCAAGTTCGAGGTCGGCGGGCAGACCCTCGTGGTCGTCGATCGCGAAGGCTCCATCTACTACACGAGCGGCGTGCGCATCCCGGTCCGGCAGGACGGCGCGCTCACCTACGACCACGAAGCGCTGACCGGCACCCTGCCCTGCTACGCGCTCGACGGCACCGGCGGCATGGAGTGGACGGACGCCGACCTCGACGAGCGCTACCTCCCGCACGAGCGAAACCCCGAGCGCGGCTACATCGCGACCGCCAACGCCGATCCGGTCGGCGTCACCGAGAACGGCGACGTGCTCGACGGCGTCGATCCCGCCGATCCCGCGGACGACTTCTACATCGGCTGCGACTTCGATCGCGGCCACCGCCTCGCGCGCATCACCGAGCGCCTCGAAGCGCTCACCGAAGCGGGCGGCATCACGGTGCAGCAGATGTCGGAGCTGCAGAACGACGCGCAGTCGCCCTTCGGTCGCTTCCTCACGCCCGCGATCGTGACCGAGCTCGATCGCGCGCTCGCGGAGCGCGAGACCCCCGGCACGCATCCGGATCTGAGCGCCGCGGTGACCGAGCTCGCGTCGGTGATGGATCGCATCGAGGACGCGCGCGCTCGCCTCGCCGCGTGGACCAGCTTCGCCACCCCCGCCGCGGTCGAAGGCTCGCCCAGCGCACCCGAGATCGCCGACTCCGTCGCGACCTCGATCTTCAACGCGACGATGGGCCACCTCATGCAGCTCACGTTCGACGACGAATACGACTTCGCGCGCGACGGCGCCTTCGACGGAATGACGAACCGCAACAACGGCGCGGGCACCACGATGATCCTCATGCTCACGGATCCGACGAGCCTCGTGGGCTACGACACCGAGACGAGCGAGGTCGTGTACTGGGACGATCTGCGCACGGAGACCGTGGAGTCGCGCGGCGATCGCATGCTCCGCGCGGTGGCCGCCGCCCTCGCGTCGCTGGAGGACGAGCTCGACTCCGCCGACGTCGACACTTGGCGCTGGGGCCTGCTCCACACGGTGCAGCTCGACGCGCTCGTGCCGGTCGGCCTGCTCGGCGACGACCCGCTCTCGATCCCGGTGCCAGGCGATCCGACCTTCCCGAACGGCTTCCCGCGCCAGGGCGATCGCGACGTCGTCGACGCGAGCGGCTTCGGCATGTTCAGCCTCTTCCAGCGCGACTACGGCTCCGGTCCGCAGCAGCGCCTGGTGGTGGAGATGACCCCCGAAGGCCCCCGCGCCGTGAACGCGCTCCCGGGCGGCAACAGCGAAGATCCCGACAGCCCCTTCCATCGCAACGAGATGGAGCTCTGGCGCCGAAACCAGGTGCGCCCGGTGCCGTTCACCGAGGCCGAGGTCGTGGCGGCCGCCGTCGAGCGCTTCCGCTTCGTGCCCTGAACGGTCGGACGTGCGCGCGCTGCACGTGCCTCCGCCGCGAGGGACGAGGCCATGCAGCGCGCGGTTCGGCCATGGTGAGCGCGCGGCTCGACACTGGACGCGCGCCAAGCGCCGTCAGCTCGGCCTTCGGATCACGAAGCGCTTCATCGTCCCGTACTGCGACTCGATCGGGGGCGCGTCGTCCATGCCGAGTCGGCGCGCCACCGCGAGGCTGCGCGGGTTCTCCGGATCGATCATCGCGTTCAGATGCGAGAGGTCCGTGTGTTTCCACGCGGCCTCGATGAGCCCGCGGCCGAGCTCGGTCGCGTAGCCGCGGCCCCACACGTGGCGCGCGAGGTGCCAACCGATCTCGATCTCTTCGAGATCCTTCCCGTCCGGGTCGGGGATCGGCTTGAGCAACCCCGTCCCGATCGGACGCCCCGACGCGCGCTCGAAGACCACGACCACGCTCCACACGAGGCCACGCTCGCGGTACGCGGCGTACTTCGCCACGACCCACTCGAGCAGCTTCGTATGACCTTCGAGATCGTGCTGATGCATTCGAGGGATGAAGCGCATCACCTCGGCATCGAGGTGCCAGTAGAGGGTCGGGCCGGCGTCCTCGACCTCGTAGTCGCGCATCCAGAGCCGTTCGGTTTCGAGTCGCATGGCGGCAGCGTGGCACGAGGGCACGCGGCTCGACGATTCGCATTCGTCTGCTGCCCACGTTCTCCTCGCTCCGACGCGACGCGGAACGACGCGAGACGGTTGCGACGACGCCGAGGCGTGCCGCCTCGCGCGTCGCGATCTTCCTCGCGCGTCGCGCACCGCGTGCGCGCAAGAGGTGCGTGATCCCGGCTCGCATCGCGGGCAACTCCACGACAGTCGGCACCGCACGACGTGGCACGCGAGCTGCTCTCTCCGCGACCATGAACACGTGGGTTCTCTGTGCCGACCGCGCTCACGCGCGCGTCTACTCGACTCCCGGCCGACACCTCGCGCTCCTCCATTCGGTCGAACATCCGGAAGGTCGCCTGCACGACTCCGAGATCGCGACCGACCACGGCGGGCAAGTCCAAGCGCGAAGCGGGCATCACCCGCACACGCTCGCCACACACGAGTCGCCGAGCGAGACGGTCGCGCGTCGCTTCGCCAAGGAGCTCGCGACGCTCGTCCGCGAAGCGCGCGTCGATGGACGCTTCGATCACTTGGTGCTGGTCGCCGAGCCACGTTTCCTCGGGCTGCTCGACGACGCGCTCGACGAGGCGACCCAGGCGCGGGTGACGGCGAAGGTGGGCAAGCGACTGATCGACGTGGCACCGACGCAGCTCGCCAAGACGCTGCGCGACGTGATCCCGACGCTCGAAGCCTGAGCGACGGGGGCGCTCGAAGCCTGAGCGTCGCGGGCGGCGCGAACCGAAGCCCGTCTCAATCCCGACGGTCCACCCGATCGCGCACCTCGCTGTGCACGAGGTCCTTCACGTAGCCGCTGCGCAAGAAGTCGTGCGGGAAGCCGAGCGTGATGCGGCTGACCTCGTCGAGCTTCGCGAGGTGCTCCGGCGCGAGCTTCACCTCGCTCGAACGCATCGTGTCCGCGATCTGATCGACCTTTCGCGCGCCCACGATCGGCAGGAAGCCGTAGCCCTGCGCGGCCACCCAGGCCGTCGCGACCTGCGCGCTCGTGGCGCCGATCGCGTCCGCGACCTCGTCCACCGCGCGGGCGATCGTCAGCGCGCGCTCGCTCGTGCGGCCGCGCTGCTCGTTCGCCTGGCGACGCAGGGTGTCGTTCTCGCCGCCGCGCGTGTACTTGCCCGTGAGCACGCCCGCGCCGAGCGGGCCCCATGCGAGCACCGAGAGCCCGAAGTGCTTCGCCATCGGCAGCAGATCGCGCTCCGGCGTGCGCTCGAGCAGGCTGTACTCGATCTGCAGGCCCACGAAGGGCGACCAGCCGCGCAGGTCCGACGCGACGTTCGCCGCCGAGACCACCCACGCCGGGGTGTCGCTCACGCCGACGTAGAGCACCTTCCCCGCGCGCACGAGGTCGTCGAGCGCACGCATCGTCTCTTCGTAGGGCGTCTGGTCGTCCCACGCGTGGACCCAGAGCAGGTCGATGTAGTCGGTGCCGAGCCGCTTCAGGCTCGCCTCGACGGAGCGCACGAGGTTCTTGCGTTGATTGCCCGACGCGTTCGGATCCGTTCCGTCCATCGAGAGCGTGTACTTCGTCGCGACGACGATTCGATCCCGCTTTCCTTCGAGCCAACGCCCGACGATCTCCTCGGTTTGACCGCCGTGGTACTTGTTGGCGGTGTCGAGGAAGTTTCCGCCCGCTTCGGCATACGCGTCGAGCACGCGATGGCTCGTCGTCTCGTCGGCACCGAAGCCCCAACGGTCTCCGAAGCTCATGGTTCCGAGGCAGAGCTCGGAGACGCGCAGACCGGACTTCCCGAGCATTCGATATCGCAGCATGGTCGTTCCTCTCTCTCGAACCGAGCTCGACGAGCTCCGACGAACCGGTGCGTACGAGGCGAGACGTGCTCGCGAGCTTCGACGCACCAGAAGAGCGCGCGTGGTCGGCGCTCGCTCGCGCACGTTACTCGCCACGCGGAAGATCGAAAGAGCCTTCGCACGCGGAGTGCACGCACACCCTTCCCAACCGACGCGACGTGGTGCTAGACCGAGAGCATCTGGAAGCGCGTGCTTCCTCGCGAGCCGCTGAGCTCAGGGCGACCGAGGAGCGCGGGCAGATGCTCGGGGTGGGGGCCCCTCGAGCTTCACGCCTCCCTCGAGGGGAAGGAGGCGGATCGCATCAGTCGGTCGACGCACGTGACGTCGTCCTTCCGTCGGCCTCGAGACGAACGTCACGTGAGTGGAGGGTTCGTGGGTACCGAGCTGGGTACCGAGCAGGGGGGGCCCTGGCTCGAACGCGCGATGAAGGACGTGGGCTTCGGCGCCTGGCGTCTGGACTTGCGCACGGGAGGGCTCGAGGTGAGCGAAGGGCTGGTCGAGCTCCTCGGTCTCACCACGCGTCCAACCGAGAACGCGGACTTGCTCGCGCGCGTCTCGGAGGACGATCGCTGCACCCTCGACCGCGAGGTTCGCGCGGCGATCGCGACGCGACGCGCGTTTCGCTGCGAGGTGCGCGTCGACGACCCGGAGGGCGAGCGCTGGATCGAGGCGCGAGGCCGCGCGACCTATGCGGGCGAGACGCCCATCGCGCTCCTCGGCACCGCGACCGACGTCACGGAGCGCCGTCGCTCGCACGACGAGCTCGAACGCAGCCACGCCGCGCTCGCCGCGCACGGTCGCGCGCTCGCCGAGCTCGCGCGCTCGCCGGTGTGGCGCAGCACCGATCGCGACCGCGCCTTCCGCGAGCTCTCCGAGACCGCCGCGCGAACGTTGGGCGTGGAGCGCGTCGGGATCTGGCTCTTCGACGAGGACGGCGGGCGGCTCGTGCTGCACGATCTCTTCGAGCGCTCACGTCGCGCGCACTCCCACGGCGCGGTGTTTCCGCGCGCGGACGCCCCCGTCTACTTCGCGGCGATCGAGGAGGACCGCGCGCTCGCGGCCGACGACGCGCACACCGATCCCCGCACCTGCGAGTTCCGGAGCTTCTACCTCGAGCCGCTCGGCATCGGCGCGCTCCTCGACGCGCCCATCCATTCGCACGGACGCGTCGCCGGGATCATCTGCTGTGAGCACGTCGGCGGCACTCGGCCCTGGCGCCCCGAGGAGTCTTCGTTCGTGGCCTCCCTCGCCGATTACGCCGCCCTCGCGCTCGACCTGGCGGAGCGCGCGGATCTCGAAGAGCGCCTGCGTCGCGCGCAGCGCCTCGAGAGCATCGGTCGGCTCGCGGGCGGCGTCGCGCACGACTTCAACAACATGCTGACCGCGATGTTGAACGGCGCGGTGTTGGTCAAACGCATCGTCGCACCCGCGCCGGGCAGCGACGTGGAGGTGCTGCTCGACGACATCATCGCGGGCTCCCGTCGCGCCGCCGGTCTGACGAGCCAGCTCCTCGCGTTCGCGCGTCGACGGCCGGTCGCCCCTCGCGTTCTGGATCCGCGCGACGTGCTCTTGCAGATGCGCCCGATGCTCGAGCGCATCGTGGGCGACGGAATGGTCGTGGAGGTGCGCGCCGACACCGACGTCGGCTGCGTGCGCATGGATCCGACCCAGCTCGAGCAGGTCGTGCTGAACCTCGCGGAGAAAGCGCGCGACGCGATGGACGAAGACGGCCACCTCGAGATCGAGCTCGGGCTCCGAAACCTCGACGCGGAGGCCGCGAGCGCGCGACCGGATCTGCGCCCCGGCAGCTACGTGACGCTGCTCGTACGCGACGACGGGCGCGGCATCCCCCCCGAGGTGCTCCCGAAGATCTTCGAGCCGTTCTTCACCACCAAGCCGGTCGGCAAGGGCACCGGCCTCGGGCTCGCGACGACGTGGGGCCTCGTGCGCCAAGCGGGCGGCCACGTGGACGTGATCAGCGCACCCGGCGAAGGCGCGACGTTCGTGGTGTATCTGCCGCGCGTCGAAGGCGTGCCGCATTCGTCGCCGCCACCGCGCGCGGTCGACGACGTACGCGGGAGCGAGCGCGTGCTGCTGGTCGAGGACGACGACGGAGTGCGGCGCACGGTCGCGGAGGGCCTCGCTACCCTCGGCTACGACGTGCACGCGGTCGGCTCCGCGCCCGAGGCGCTCGTGCACGTGAGCGATCACGACGTCGATGCCGTCGTCACCGACGTCGTCATGCCGACGATGGGCGGTCCAGAGCTCGCGCTGCGCCTGCGCGAGACTCAACCGAACCTCCCGATCGTGTACGTGACTGGCCACGCCGAGGACAGCACCCCGCACGATCACCTCGGCATCCCGATGGTCTCCAAGCCCTTCACCGCACACGATCTCGCGCGCACCCTGCGCGAGCTCTTCGCAGACCTGGAGCGGCGCGAAGCCGCGCGCGCGAGCTGAACGCGCGAGCGCTTCGCAGACCTGGAGCGGCGCGAAGCCGCGCGCGCGAGCTGAACGCGCGAGCTGAACGCGCTCGTGACGCAACCTCGTCGACGACGGGCATCGTCGACACATCGCCATCGCCCACGTCCCCTGCACCGCGTACTCTCCCCGCCCATGCAGCGTGCGAAGGGCACTTGGGTGATCACGGGCGCGGGCAGCGGCTTCGGCCGGGTGTTCGCGCAGCGACTCGCGGAGCGCGGCGAGACGCTCGCGCTCTGGGATCGCGACGCGAAGGGGCTGGAGACGACACGCGCGCTCCTCGGCGCAGCGCGCGTGCACGTCCAAGCGGTGGACGTCACGGATGCCGCCGCGGTCTGGCACGCCGCCGAGGCCACGCGCGACGCCATCGGCCCCGTCGCGCACGTGGTCAACAGCGCGGGCATCCTGCGCGTCGGCCCGGTGAAGGAGCTCGGCGCGGAAGAGCACGCGCGCATGATGCAGGTGAACTACCTCGGCTCCGTGCACGTCGCCCAAGCGCTCTTGCCGCAGCTCGAGCGCGCGAGCGGTCGCGCCACGCTCCTCTTCGTCGCTTCCGTCGCGGGGCTGCGCGGCTTCCCGGAGCTCGCGGGCTATTGCGCGAGCAAGTTCGCGGTCGTCGGCTTCGCCCAAGCGCTGCGCGACGAGCTGCACGGCACGAACGTCGACGTGCGTGTGCTCTGCCCGCCGCCCGGCGACACCCCGATGGTGCGCGAGCTCGCGAAGGTGCCACCGATCTACAAGCTCTCGCGCCTCTACACCGCCGACGAGGTCGTCGACGCGGCGCTGCGTGGTCTCGACCGACGGAGCTTCGCGATCCTCGTCGACGCCAACAGCAAGCTCTTGCACAAGGTCGGTGCCCTCGCGCCCGGCGTGGTCGATCGCATCGTGCGCTTCGCGTCGCGTTGAAGAAGACACGAACGTTCGAGCAACCGCGACGCCCGACGTTCGAGGAACGCGCGCCCGAAGGATCGAAGAGGAGGGGACATGGCGTTTCGTGACGACCGTGACGCGCTGCGAGCGCGCAAGGAGCAGCTCGAGCAAGACCTCGCGTCGGCGAAGCAGGAGCTCGATCGACACGAGCAGAAAGACGCGAACGACGAGCGCGAGCTCGCGCGATTGCGCGGCGAGGTCGATCGGCTGCGCAAAGCGGTCGGTGAGCTTCCACCGCCCGTCCCGACGAACCGAGCGCCGATGATCGCCGCCTTGGCGGTGGGCATGGTCATGCTCGGAGGCGTCGCTGCGTTCTTCCTCGCGGTGCAGACCGACCCGTCGACTCCCGTCTCCGCCGTGGCGCCTCCCGAGCCGCCCCCGAACCTCACGCCGCTCCCTCCGCCCCCCACGACTCCCGTGCGCTTCGCGGCGGTGATCACGTCCAGCGAAGGCCGCCCGGAGCTCCCCGTCGGAGCCGGCTGCGTGATCGAGACCGAGCTGACCAGGGCCGACGTGGCGTCGCTGCGCGTGCGGTGTCTCGACGTGATCGTGTACGACCCGTCGTGGGAGGTCGGCATGGCGGTGACGATGACCTCGAGCTCCGCGCTCGCGCGCACCACCGCCGCGGGAGACGTCTACCTCGTCGAGTACTCCGACACCGGGACGCGCTCGGGGCCACGACCGCAGATCGCGTTCGTCTCGCAGCGAAGCGCCCTGCGAATCTGGGCCGAAGGTGCGAGCCCCTTCGAGCTCCGCTTCGCGGTCGACGAGCGCGGCTTGCCGGACGCCACCCGCGAGATCGGCGCGCAGTCTCCACGCGCACGTGAGCTCCGCGCGACCCAAGCGCCGCACGCGCGGTGGCGTCTCGCGGCCGACCTGCAGTCGAGCGAGGGCAACCTCCCGTTCGCCGAGCGCGCTTGCGAGCTCGCGCTCTTCCCCGACGACCTCCGAAGCCAGCTGACCTGCCGCGCGCAGCTTCGGTGCGGCGAGACGATCGTCTACGGCGCGGGCACCTCGGGCTACATGCGCTGCGAGACGGTCGTCGAGGGCGCCCAGGCTTTTCCGCGCGCGAACGACACGGGCGTCACGAGCGAGGACAGCGATCCGAGCGCGCAGCTCGAGCTCGCGCAGCGCTCGCTCCGCGTCGCGGACTCGACCGCCACCGGCGCGTGGGAGGCCACCTTCGCGCTGCGCGACTCTCCCAGGTGCAACTTCGAGGGCACGTGGACGGGAACCCTCGACGGCGCGTCGGTGCGGAGCGCGACCGAGGAAGGCGCGACCCGCTTCGTCGGCGCGCTCGTCGGCGAAGCGACGACGGAGCTTCGCTGCGCGAACGGAGACGCCGCGGTAGTCGTCGCCGGTCGCCGCTTCGAAGGCCGCTTCGGCCCCGACTTCGCGAGCTTCCTCGCGGTCGACGCCGGAGGGTCCGCGTTGACCCTGATGCGCGTCGCGCCATGAGCCGTGAGGCTCGTCGCTCGTCGGACGCGCGTCGATCGTACGACGCGATGCTCACGCCTTCCGCGCGCGCCGGTCCTCGAGGACCTCGTCCGGCGTTCCATCCGCCACCACACGTCCGTCCACGAGGCGCACCACCCGCTCGCAGCGCGCGGCGAGCGTGGGATCGTGGGTGACGATCACGAACGCGGTGCCGAGCTCGCGGTGCCGCTCACGCAGGAGCTCGAAGACCTGGTCGGAGCTCTGCGTGTCGAGGTTTCCCGTCGGCTCGTCCGCGAGCACGAGCGGCGGATCGTTCATGAGCGCTCGCGCGACGGCGACGCGTTGCTGCATCCCGCCCGAGAGCTGGCGCGGCAGCCGCTCGCCTTGTCCCTTCAGCCCGACCGCCTCGAGCAGCGCGTTCGCGCGCGCCTTCATCGCCGCGTCGAAGCCACCGCGCTTCAGCGCCGCGGGCATCATCACGTTCTCCACCACCGAGAGCGCGGGCACGAGGTGATGGAACTGGAAGACGAACCCGAGCGCTTCGCCCCGCAGCTTCGTCAACGCAACGTCGTCGAGCGGCGCCACGTCGCGCCCCTGCACGCGCAGCACACCGCTCGTCGCACGATCGAGGAGCCCGATCAGGTTGAGCAACGTGCTCTTGCCCGAGCCGCTCGGCCCCACGAGCGCGACCAGCTCACCGCGTCGCACACGAAGATCGATCCCGTGCAGCACCTCCACCCGCGCCTCGCCCTCCCCGAAGCTCTTCTTGACCGCTTCGAGCTCGAGCATCGCGTCGCTCCGCACCTCCGCGCCCATCATCCGTCCCCTCGGATCGCGGCCGCCGGATCGAGTCGCGCCGCACGCCGCGCGGGCAAGAGCGCCGACACGAGCCCCGTCGCGAGCGAGATCGACGCCGCGCCGATCAGGATCGACGCTTCGAGCTCGATCGCGAAGAGCGTGACGTTGCCCAGCCCCTTCGCGAAGGCGGCCCCGAGCGCGACCCCGAACAAGGCGCCGATCACCCCGAAGATCGCGCCCTGCAGGAGGAAGACCCCGAGCACGAGCCGCTGTGACGCGCCGATCGCGCGCAGGATCCCGATCTGACCGCGCCGCTGCACGACGCTGACCACGAGCACGCTCGCGATGCCCATCGCGACGGCGAGCATCACGAACACGCGGATCATCGTGCTCGACTGATCTTGGCTCTTCAGCGCCGTGAGCAGGTCACGGTTGCGCTCCATCCAGCTCACCGCTTCGAGCCCCGTGCGCGCCTCGATCGACGCCGCGATGGACTCCGCCTCGTAGACGTCGTCCACGCGCAGATCGAGCTCCGTCACGTCGCCCGGGCGCCCCGTGATCGTCTGCGCGGTGCGCAGCGACGTGACCACCCATCCGTCGTCGAGGCTCGCCGCGCCGCTGTCGAAGATGCCCGCTACGCGCAGCGTCGTGGGGCCGCGATCGGTGGTCACGCGAAAGGGCGCGCCGAGCCGAAGTCCGAGCTCGTCCGCGAGCCCGTCGCCCACGAGCGCTTGATCGCCGCCGGTGCGGTACGCGCCGTCCTTCATCTTCGACGCGAGATCGACGATCTCCCGCAGCCGCGAGGGATCCGCGCCGACCACGAGCACGGCGCGCTCCGCGGCGCCCCGCCCCGCGAGCGCGGGCCCCGCCACCTTCGGACAGACCGCGCTCACGCCCTCGGTCGTTTCGAGCGCGCGTACGTGCCGCAACCAACCGTCGAAGGGTCGACGCCGCGGCTCCGGTGGCTCCACGCGCCGCGCGATCAGCGTGTCGTCCTCGCGCAGCGCACGCGCCTCGGGCTCGGGCGGCGACACTACGATCTGTGCCTGCGTGCCGAGCGTTCGGCTCAAGAGATCGCGCTGCAGGCTCGCGATGATCGAGGACACGAAGACGTACGCTGCGACGCCGATCGTGACGCCCGCGAGGATCAGGATCGACTGGGCGCGCCCTTCGCGGAGAAAGCGCCACGCGAGATGGAGCGCCAATCTCATCGTCCTCGCCTCATCGCTCGCCGAGCGCGCCTTCGACGCCACGCAGCGGATCGCCGCTCGGTCCGGACGAGGCTTCGAACGCGGTGGCCGGACGCACGCGCCGCACGCGCACCGGATCGTCCTCCTCGAGCGTGAGCTCGGGCGAGAGCACCACGCTCGAGGTGTCGAGCCCCTCCGCGATCTCCACGATCGAATCGCCGAGCAGCCCGAGCCGAACGTCGACACGCGTGACGACTCCATCGCGCGCGACGAGCACGTAGGGCGAGTCCGTCGCGAGGTCGCGGACGAGGTCGGTGGGCAAGACGAGCGCGTCCTCCGCGCGGCCGAGCTCGACCTCCACCGACACCGTCATGTCGGGTCGAAGCTCCTCCGCCGGCTCGTCGAGGGTGAGCGTGACCTCGACCGTGCCGCGCTGCGGATCGACCGCAGGCGCGATGCGCGCGACCTTCGCGGACAGGCGTCGATCCGGGAACGCGTCGGGCGAGACGAGCGCGGGTCGATCGATCGCCAGCCGCGCGAGGTTCGACTCGTCGGGGCTGATGGTCACCTCGAGCGGCGCGTCGCCCGCGAGCACGAAGAGCACCTCGCCCGGTCTCACCACCTCGCCCGGCTCCACGTCGCGCGCGAGCACCGTCGCCGAGAAGGGCGCACGCAGCCGCGTGTGCTCGAAGGCCGCCCGCGCTTGTTGCAGCCGCGCCTGTGCGCGCGCGAGGGCCGCTGCGACCGCCGCCGTCTCGCTCCCGCTCGGCGCGGACTGCGCGAGCTGGAGTGACGCGCTCACCCGACGGCTTCGGGCGAGATCCCGCGTCTGGCGCGCACGATCGAGCGCGGCTTCGCTCACCGCGCCGCTCTCGTGAAGACGACGCTGCCGCTCGTACTCCGCCTCCGCTTGCTCCGCGTCGACGCGCGCCGCGTCCACCGCCTCCGCCGCGATGCGACGCCCCGAGGTGCGCACGCCGCGCATCCGCGCCTCCGCCTCTTCGACCGCCGCCTCCGCCTCGGCGACCGCGGCTGCTGGCTCCGCGTCGGCGAGCCGCGCGAGGAGCTGTCCCTCCTCCACCCGCGCGCCTTCGTCGACGAGCACCTCCGCCACCGTGCTCTGGATCACCGCACCCACGCTCGATCGTCGCTGCTGCACCACGCGGCCCGTGGTCACGAGCGTCTGCACCAGCGGCCCACGCACCGGATGGAGCGCGTCGACGCGCGGCCCATTCTCACGTCGATACAGCCACGTGCCGAGCGCTCCGAGCACGGCCCCGACGAGGAGCACGAGACCGACCACGCGAAGCGTCTTGCCTGAACGAGCGCTCACGGGCGCGGAGCATGCGCCGAAACGGAGATGCTCGCGAGGCCGTCCTCGTCGTCGATCACTTCGACGCGCGTCTCTTCGCCCCCCGTTCCCCACGTGCGAGCAGCTCGCGCTCGTCCCGCGCGAGCAAGGTGCGCAGCCACGGGTGCGGATAGAGCCGCTCCGAGGTGATGGCGTAGAAGCTCTCGTAGAGCCCCGGCACCACGCCGTGCTCGAAGAGCGCGCGGCTCGAGAGCTCGTCGCGCACGACGACCGACGGTACGAGCGCGAGCGCGTCGGCGTCGCGCGCGAGGAGGCGCATCGTCGCCATGTCGTCGACCTCCGCGAGCACCCGTGGCTCCACCCCGAGCTGCGCGCAGAGCGCGTCGAACTCGCTCCGCACGTCGCTCTCCGCCCCCGGCAGGATCATCCGCGCGCCGTGCACGTCCTCGGGGAACCGAAACCCGCGTCGACGCCGTGGTCCGACCACGCTCACCGCTTGGCGCGCGAGCAGACGCGAGCGCAGCGTCGTCGTACGCTCGGTGGTGCGCGAGGGCGGCCGGTTGGAGAGCACAAGATCGAGCTCGTGCGCGTCGAGTCGGACGAGCAGATCTTCGAGACCGCCCGAGCGCAGACGCAGCGTGACGTCGGGCGCGCGGAGCAAAGGCTCGAGGAACGACTCCTGGAAGTTGCGCGAGAGAGTAGCCACTGCGCCGACCGAGAGCGGCTCGCGCGGTGCCCGACCCGCTTCGAAGGTCGCGATCAGCTCGCCCCCCTTGGTGAAGATCTCCTCCGCGTAGCGCAGCGCGATCCGTCCCGCTTCCGTCAGCGCGAGCCCGCGCCCCTCGCGCACGAAGAGCGGCTCGTCGAGGCTCGCCTCGAGCTGCTTGATCTGAGCGGAGAGCGCGGACTGCGAGACCCGGAGCGCGCGGGCTGCCCGGGTGAGGTTGCCGTCCTTGGCGACGACCCAGAAGTAGCGGAGGTGGTGGTAGTTGAGCTCGTGCATCGCGCGTCCTGCGTGATCGTGATCGTGGTCGTGGAAGCCGACG
>CALJLK010000506.1 GCA_937982655.1 uncultured Sandaracinus sp. | reverse complement strand
ACCCGATACTCATCACGAGGGTCAAGGGTCCCACGGCAGTACCCGTCTGCGTCCCTCTCGGATATTGCTGCGCACAGAACATCACCCGCCGGCAAAGGTTCGTCTCGCGATCCGCGCGGAGCACAGCCCCACACCGCCGACCAGAAAACCATCTTCCCAAGCCGAAGCCACGTCGGCATCACGGACTCCTCCCGGTGGATACGAGCAACCGGCTGATGCGCACCAGTTCCGGTTCGGAGGAGGCTGAGAATCGTCGGCTTCGCGAAACCTCTTCCCCACCAGATCCTGAGGACGGTCTCGTCGCCGCTCGCTCGTTGTAGAGGTAGAATACCTCACTCCGATTTGCCTGTCCCGATGACCCAATCAAACCGGTGGCGCGGTCATGCCGTCCCAGTCGGGCTCGGCGTCGAACACGTACGAGACGTCGACGTCTTGCGTGGTGGGCGAGGTCAACGGCTCGAGGCTCATCGCGTGCGCGGGGAGCGGCTCGCCGTCTTGGCCGGAGGCTTGGCCCGTGTTCTCACCGGGAAGCGAAGCACAACTCGCGCAACGCACCGGACCAAACAACATGCGAGAAGCAATCGACGATGACGCGCACGCCTCCCGCAAAGCGCGATGCCTCCGTACACAGATCGTATCCGCGCGGTGTCACGGCTTCGGCAGTGAAGATGCCACGGTCATTTAGAGTCATCCAGTCACCAAACGACAACACTGCGGCAGGCTGATCGTCCACGATGATTTCGCATTGCCTCCTCGCGGTGAGTGCCTGCATGACGTCATCGGATCGGCTCTTTACGACCAACCTGGTTCGGAGCGAAGAGGTCTCTAGCGTGCTTGCCACCTCACCCGTTGTCTGAGTCACGACGGCGATCGGCCCGGCGATGCCGACAGTTTCGCCGCCGCACGCTGTCACCAGCACCAGTATGGTCGCGTATCCTCTCACTCGCTGTCACCGCCCGCGGGTGTCGCCGTCCGTGGACTGGACAACCGTAGTACGATCGTCGACTTGTTTCCGCACAGGAGAGCCGCTAGAGCGCGGAATCTCTCTCTCCGCGACCTCTGACAAATACGTAACACACGGGAGACTCCCCTTCGCTTCTCGTCACACACACATGCAGACTAGTACGAGCGAAACTCGACCCCATCGACGCGACTCCGGTCAGTAGGCGCGTAGGACCTACGTACAGTTGGCTCCTGTCAGTGGTGAGTGCAGGGGAAAGCCCGAGACACCACACGTCACCGGCGCGGTCGAGGACACAGGCGCCCGCCGTTCCGACGTCTACGTGAACGATCTCAGAGTCGAGATCGGCCCGCCAGTGCTCTGACTGTTCGATGCCTACACTCCCTTCTAGACGAGGTGTGGGCGCGAATCCCCAGCACTCGACGTGGCGCCGGGACCACGCGCATCCACTGTACTCGCCAGAGGCAGAAACCCCATCAGTCCTCGCACTGGAACGACGCAGGCGCGCAGCCCCGCCTTGGATACAGCGGACCTCTTGTCCACTCTGCACGATTTCGCACACTGACGTCTCGCCACCGATCTCGCGGGGCGGATCTGGGCTGACTGTCCAACATCGATTGGCCTCGCGGATGCCATTCTGACCGACACATACTCTGGTTCCAACGACGTCTAGATGGGAGACGCGAGCACCAACAGAGAACCTGCGAACGGCCCCCCATTCAGTCCTGCAGACGACGTTGCTACCCTGGGACCAACACAGAACACCCCTGCCGACGTCGATCGTCGTGCCCGGATCCCGAGCACGAGCTTCAGCCAGCACACACGGCGTCGCGAAAAGAACGAGAACGACGACGCGGCGAATCGCAGAACGATGGCAGAGCGACGCGAGTCGCGCGGTGCTGCAGTCACCGAGAGCGCTCATCGTCCCATCGCATCGATCGTGGTGGCTCATTGCTCACCCTTGGAGGACCGTACTTCCGGTCGCGCTCTAACCCGACAGTAGATCGATCGCTACGATTCGACCCTCGGTCGTATACCCCGCGCGCACGACGAAGGTGCCGAGGTCCCAACGGTCCCAGCGGAATCGGTCATTGAAGTCCACGGGAGTCCCGGCCAACCGCCGAGCTTCCTCGCGACCCATCCCGAATGCGAGATCCGCAGGGAGGTCCCACGAGAAGGGCTCGCCGGTCCATCGGCTGCCCGCCCTCGAGAAGAGCGCGCACGAGGTGACTCGCTTCGTCGACGCGTCGACGAGCACGTACATCCCAGAAGACAGGAACGAGAACTGCTCGCGGTCGTCATCGTGATCCGGAGTTGCGGTCCCGTAAGCCTTCGAGAGCCTGGCCAAGAGCTCGTCCGTTGCCACGGCGCCCACCACCTCCTCGAACGCGATAGGCGGTTTCATCGGTTCTCCCGTAGTTGCGCGGACCGAGCTCGAGAGGTGCGTGTCGTGTCGACGCGACCCAAACTCACCGCGCCGTCGTCACGACCTCCGCGCTCACGCTGTTCCCCGCCGCGTCGTACGCGCGCACCGCGATCACGTGGGAGCCGGGCGCGAGGCCTTCGATCGGGATCGCGAAGCGTTCGTCGCGGGTGTCGAGCAGGCCGTCCTCCGAGTAGGCGGGCAACCAGTCGCCGCCGTCGATCGCGACCTCGAGCCGCGCGATCGGACCGAGCGCGTCGATCGCGCGACCGCTCACGCGCCCGTCGCGGAAGGCGATGCCTTCGATGCGAGGTGGGTGGTTGTCGACCAGCAGCGGCTCCGACGCACGCGTGGTGCGCAGCACGTTGGGTGCGGGGTTCGCGAGCTCGTCGGAGGCCTCGACCTCGACCACGTACCAACCGTCCGGCAGACCGCTCGTGTCCCAGCGGTACTCGTTCTTCGTCACGCGCACGTCCTCGCGGAACATCGGGCGCCACACATCCTGATCCTCGGCGCGGTAGCGCAGCCGGTAACGGAGCGAGTCGTCGTCGGGGTTCTGCACGTCCCAGGTCAGCTCGACGTTCGTGCTCGGACCGGGCGGCTCGTCGCTCGTGCGCTTGGTGGCCTTCGTGCCCACGCGCGAGATCGCGGTGCGCTGGTTCTGCGGCAGATAGTAGGCCTGCACCGCGCGGAGCACCGAGGTCGGCTCGAGCAGCTTCGCGCGGATCTGGAGGAAACGCGCGGCCGGGCTGCGAATCGGGCCGGGCGAGGTGATCGGCTGCGACCACTCGGTCCAGGTCGCGTCCGGCTCCGCGCCGTTGCCGCTGCGCGTCTGGAACTGCACGCGCCCGTCGCCGCGCCACGTGAGCTGCCCGAAGCGCGCCGAGAACTCCGCGTCGAGCACCTTGCTGGTCCAGAACGCTTCGGTCGCCTGCTGCGGCTGCACGCGGTAGAGCGCCGCCGAGTCGCCCGTCACGAACACCGGTCGGTCGCCGCTCACCTCGAGCGCGAGCACCTGCCGCTCGTCGACGTCGACGTAGGTCGCGACGAGCGCGTCGGGGGTCACGCGCAGCACGCGTCCGTCCTTGCCGCCGCCCACGTAGAGCGTGCCGTCCGCGGTCGCGCGCACGGTCGTGAAGTGCATGCCGTCGTCGTGGTGCAGGCGCTCCACACGACCCTCCGCGTCCACGCGGTAGAGGCGACCCTTGCCGGGGTTCGGCGGCTCGCTCGCGCTGGAGCGTGCGGTCTTCGTGGTGATCGGACGCGGCGCCGGCATGTCGTTCGCGGTCACGTAGAGCGCGCCCTGGTGCACCGCGATCGAGGTGACCTCGTTGCCGGGGAAGTCGTGCACGATCTCCGCGCGCCCCGGGCCACGCAGGCGATACACGAGCGCGTCGTCGTTCGTGCCCGCGTAGAGCACCTCGCCGTCGCGCGCGAGCGAGAGCACGTGTGCTTCGTCGGCGTCGAAGTACACCGACGCGTTCCCGCGCGCGTCGATCGCGAAGACCTTGCCCTCGGGGCCGGTGGCCGCGAAGAGCTGACGACCGTCGTGCACGAGCGCCCACACGTGCTCGGCGTTCTCGGGACGCGCGAGCTCGCGAATCGCCCCGTCCGCGAGGGTGATCGCGAAGATGCGACCTTCGGGCAGCGTGCCCGCGTAGAGCGTGTCGCCCGCGAGCGCGAGTGAGGAGACGAGGAGCTGTCCGGTCTCCGCGAAGACCTCCACGCTCTCGCCGCGTACGCGGAAGATCTTCCCCGCCTCCGCGGTGCCGACGTAGAGCGCGCCGTCCGGGCCACGCACGATCGACGACGCGAGCGCGGCGCCTTCGAGCGCGACGCGCGCTACCTGCGCGCCCACCACGACCTGGCCGGTGGACCAGACCATGGTGCCTTCGAGCTCACCGGCCGCGAGCTCGGTCGCGTCGTCGAGGGTGAAGTGCCGCGTGGAGACCGCGTCGGCGGGGCTCGCGAGGAAGAACGCCGACGAAGCGGCGGTGGCGAGCGCGAGGAGGACGGAGAGGCGTCGGAGCATCGGTGTGGTTCGTGAGGGGAGCGTGGTCGTCGCGGTCGCTCGTGATGGACGATTCGCCGACGACGGAGAGGGGGAGCGCGCGTTCATCGGCTGGCTCGTTCGCGTGGGGTCTCGCGCACGCGGAGCGTGAGCTGCGTGGCGCCCGCGACGACCTGCCCGAGGTCTTCGGTGCGACGCACGTAGGTCTGGAAGGGCTGCCCAGGGCCGGAGCCGCTCGTGCGCTGGAGCGAGTCGAGCGCGCCGAGCGGCAGCGACTGCACGACGTGTCCGCGGAAACGCAGCCCGCGCGCGGGCAGCTTCAAGCTCGCGACGAGCGTGGTCGCCGGGTAGCTCTGCCGCACGATGCGCAGCAGGTCCTGCACGTTGCGCGCGTCCGGTCGCGGGTCCTCCACCGCGCTGCCGCCGTCGAGCTCGAGGGTGAGCGTTTCGCCCGCCGCGCTCTCGGGCACGTGCACGCGCATCGTGCGGATCTCGCTCGGCGCGCCGTAGCGCACGAGCCGCACGTGCACCTCGACGTCGCTGCCCGGATCGACCTCGGGGGTCGCGATCCAGGCCTCGTCGATGATCGCGACGTCACGCGCGTAGCGGAGGTCGAGCTCGAGGTCGACGGAGGTCACGCGGCTCGGCTCGAAGGGGTTGCCGTACGCGACCTCCATCAGATCGAAGAGCCGCAATCGCGAGAGCGCGCGCGAGTCGCCGGGGCCGGCCGCCATGTAGCCGCGATCCTCGAGCTGCACGGTGCCGTGGCCTTCGATGCCGACCGAGTAACGCGCGGTGAAGACCACGTCGGTCTGATCGGCGGCGCTCGCTTCGAGCGCGTTGCCGAGGGCGGAGAAGACGAGCAGCGGGGTGAGCGAGCGTTGGCTCGCGACCTCGACGTTCCACTCGGTCTGCGGCGCGCCTTCGACGCCGTTCAGACGAATGCGCACGGGGACCGTCGCCGCGGCGAGGCCTCGATCGACGACGATCGCGGGCTGTCGATCGTGGATGAGGGTGCCGTAGGGCTCGATGGCCTCCGCGAGCTTGAAGCTGCGCGCCACGCTCTGGAACACGTGCAGCACACGCGCGGTGCAGGTCGGCAGGCCGCTCTCGCCGCCGTTCATCATCGGGTGCCCGAACGCCACCAGGCGTCCGCCCGGTGCGACGTGGGTCACGGTGCCGATGCCCGTCGCGGCCATGTCGCCGCGGATGAGCTGCACGCCGAGCGCGCCGCCGTCGACGAAGCTCGGAGGCGCGCCGGTGCGGGGCGCTTGGCCACCGCCGCCCTGCATCGGGAGCAGGCCGTAGGGCTCGAGCTCTTCTTGGAGCACGCGCGCCATGCGGGGCGTGAAGCCCGCGAGCATCAGCGGGGTCGCGGCCGGCTGCAGCCCGAGCGGCGGCGTGGTCACCGCGTTCTGCCGGTGCGCGCGCAAGGTGCTGAACGCGTCGACGCGCGCGCCGAGGTAGGGCGGCAATCCGTCGAGGCTCGCGCGGCGCGGCGCGCGGGTGGTGCGCTCGGTCGGTCGCTCCGGCAGCGGTCGCGCGCCGGGGAACGACGTCGGTCGGAACGGACGATCGATCTCCGCGAGCATCGAGCGGATCGGCGTGATGCCGATCACCGGCTCGAGCCCGAAGGTCCAGCCGTACGCGTACGCGCCGGCGAGCTTGCCGTCGAAGTAGATCGGGCTGCCGCTCATGCCGCCGACCGCGATCGCGCGATCGAGCACGGGGTGCGGCGTGCGCGCGAGGATGAGGTCTTGTCCCGGCAGGAACTGATGCAGCACGTCGACGACCTCGACGTCGAAGCGCTCCGGCTCGGTGCCGCGGAAGACCGAGAGGCCGTAGCCGCGCATGCCCGGGCGGATGTCCTCCACGCCGATCGTGGCCGGTCCGCGCTGAGCGATGGCGGCGGTGCCGAGGGTGAGGAGTCCGGCGACGAAGAGCGCGATCCAAGTCGGCGCGTGCGAGGTCAAAGCTGCTGCTCCATCTGCTGCGTGCGGGGCTCGCGGTGCGCGGAGCCCGCGGGCTCAACCCTCCGAGGGGGCGCTTTCATCCGAACGCCGAGCGTAGGGCGGTCCCAGGCCGCCTCCAAAGGGAAAAGCGTGGTCGCGAGGTCGTCCCAGGCGGTCGCTGGAGAGTCCGATGGGCCGAAGCTCCGCGGGACGACATCGTGGCCTCTCTGCGTCCGCGGTGCGGATCGGCGGAGCGCGGATCGCGTACCCGAGGCCCGCCGACTACGCTCGCGGGGTCGATGAGCGACGCCTCGACCTACCGCACCCGCTACGCGCCCACGCCGAGCGGCGCGATGCACCTCGGCCATGCCCGCACCGCGCTCGTCGCGTGGTTGCGCGCGCGCACGGCGGGAGGGCGCATCGTCATGCGCATCGAGGACCTCGATCCGCCGCGCGTGAAGCCGGGCAGCGAAGCGTCGATCCTGCGCGACCACGAGTGGCTCGGGCTCGACTGGGACGAAGGGCCGATTCGGCAGAGCGAACGCTTCGACCGATACGCGGAGGTGCTCGAGACGCTGCGCGCGCGCGGGCGCGTCTACCCATGCACCTGCACGCGCAAGGAGCTCCAAGACGCGGCCGCGCAGGCACCGCACGGCGAGGAGCCGGTCTACCCCGGGACCTGCCGCGCGCATCCTTCGCATCCGGATCGCTCGCCCGCGTGGCGCTTCGCGATCGGCGAGACCTTCGACACGCGGGGTCCGGGCTTCGTCGACGTGCTCCAGGGACCGCGACCCGGCACCGCGGGCGATCCGATCCTGCGTCGCAGCGACGGGCTCTTCGCCTATCCGCTCGCGGTCGTGGTCGACGATCACGATCAGGCGATCACCGAGGTGGTGCGCGGCGACGACTTGCTCGCCGCGACCTCGAAGCAGCTCGCGCTCTACGACGCGCTCGGTTGGTCGCGTCCGGACCTTCTGCACGTGCCGCTCGTGCTCGGTCCGGACGGGATGCGGCTCGCGAAGCGCCACGGCGCGGTGGGCGTGGCGGATTACCGCGACGCGGGCTGGAGCGCCGAGCGCGTGCTGGGCTGGCTCGCGTGGTCGCTCGGGCTCGCGGACGACGACGCGCCGATCGATCGCGACACCCTGCGGGAACGCTTCGACCTCGCGCGCGTGCGATCGGGCGCGGTGACGCCGCCGAGTCCGTGATCGGTGTTCGAGCGCGTGTCGAAGGTTCGTCACATTCCGGATTCGTGGGGTGTCGAAGGTTCGACGAGTGTGCGAAGGTGCCAGAAAGACGTCGGATTCAAATCGTGAAGGTGTACGCCGCGGCGCGATTCGTCGTCAGAAGCGCGGTGGTTGCTGCGGAACGTGTCGAGAATTCGGCGATGTGTCGGGCCGCTTCGTACGGTACTTCCTGACGAGAAAGCCTTCGAGAGCGCGAGTCGATGTGCGTAGAATCTCCTCGGGCAAGGGGAGCTTCGATGCGGACGATCGGTCTTCGCGTGATCTTCGGGATCGCGCTCTTCGCAGGATGTGGCGACGACGCGCCGCCGGTCGACGTCGACGGGGCGGTCACGTGCACCGCGTCGAGCCAATGCGACGACGGCGTGTACTGCAACGGCGCCGAGCGCTGCATGCCGGGGGCGGTCGATGCGGACTTGCTCGGCTGCGTCGCGGGCGCGCCACCGTGCGAAGGCGGCGCGACGTGCAACGAGAGCGCGGACGCATGCCTGGACGATTGTCCGGACGCGGACGGCGACGGGAGCCCGGACGCGCGTTGTGGCGGTGACGACTGCGACGACACGGATCCGGAGCGTCATCCGGGTGCGACGGAGGTGTGCGATCCGGAGGGCTTCGACGAGGACTGCGATCCGACGACGGTGGGGGACCGTGACGTCGACGGAGACGGTCATGCGTCGGATCGTTGCTGCAACGGAGCCACGTGTGGGCTCGACTGCGACGACGCGCGACGCGGCACGAATCCGTCGGTGCCGGAGGTGTGCGACGGGCTCGACAACGACTGCGACGGCGTGGTGGACGAAGGGTTGTTGATCGAGCTGTTCCGCGACGCGGATCACGACGGAGTCGGAATCCGTGAGGCCACCGCGCTCGCGTGCCCGGGCACTCCTGGGTTCGCCGCCGTGGTGGGGGATTGCGACGACACCCGCGCCTCGGTGCGACCCACCGCGCCTGAGATCTGCGACGACCTGGACAATGATTGCGACGGGACGATCGACGAGAACTCCGTCGCGGTGCCTTGGTACGTGGACGCGGACGGCGACGGGTGGGGCGTGGTGAACGCGGACGCGTTGCCGGTGGACTCGTGTGTGCCGCCGGACGGTCGGGCGATCCGGATCGGGGACTGCAACGACGACGACGCGGACATCGCGCCGACGGCGCGCGAGCGGTGCAACGCGATCGACGACGACTGCGACGGTCGACCGGACTACCAGCTCGGGGCGCGAGACTTCGAGGACGACGACGGGGACGGGGTGCCGGACGCGGCGTGTGGGCTGGAGCTCGCGGACTGCGACGATCGGGATCCGACGATCGCGCCCGGGGCGCTCGAGCTCTGCGATCTCTTCGACAACGACTGCGACGGGGTGATCGACGAGGACGCGGCGGAGCGCGACTGGTTCGGAGACATGGACGGGGACGGCTACGGCGACGCGTCGAGCGTGGTGCGGAGCTGCGCGATCGTGTCCGGTCGTACGCTGGATGATTCGGACTGCGACGACCTCAATTCGTCCACGAATCCCGGGCAATCCGACGCGTGCGGCGGACAAGTCTCGGTCGACGACGACTGCGACGGCGAAGTGGATGAAGGTGGAAACGCGCTGACGTTCTACGCGGACCTCGACGGCGACGGATACGGGAGCGGGGACGCGATCGTGGCCTGTCAGGGCGACGCGCAAACGGCGACGCGCGGGGGCGACTGCGACGACACGGACGCGCGCGTGAACCCCGGCGAGCTCGACGACTGCGCGGCGCTCTCGGGAGTCGACGACGACTGCGACGGTCGCGTCGACGAGACGCTCGCGCCGCGGGTCTTCTACCTGGACGGCGACGGCGACGGCTACGGCGCGGGCGCACCGACGGAGGGCTGCGTGCAGCCGGTGGGCACGAGCGTGCTCGGCGGCGACTGCGACGACACGAATGCCTCGCGAAACCCGGGCGTTCCGGACGACTGCGGGACGGCGCTCGGGGTCGACGACGACTGCGACGTGTCGGTGGACGAGGATGTCGCGCCGCGCACCTTCTACGTGGACCGCGACGGCGATGGGTACGGCGCGGGCCCCGCGATGATGGCTTGCACGGTTCCGGCCGGAAGCGTCACGACCGCGGGCGACTGCGACGACGACAGCGCGATGCGAAACCCGGCCGCGCCGGACGACTGCACACGCATGCCGCTGGTGGACGACGACTGCGACGGTCGCGTCGACGAAGCGGCGATGCTGACGAGCTGGTACCGCGACACCGACGGTGACGGATATGGAAGCGGCGCGGCGGTGGTCGCGTGCACGGCGCCGACGAATCACGTGAACCGCGCGGGCGATTGCGACGAGTCGCGCGTGGCGGTGAACCCGGGCGCGGCGGACGACTGCACGGGCCTGCCGGGCGTGAACGACGACTGCGACGCGAGCACGGACGAAGGGGTGATGCTCACCGCGTGGTACCCGGACGCCGATGGCGACGGCTACGGAACCGGCAGTGCGGTGCTCGCGTGCACGGCACCCGCAGGTCACGCCTCGCGCACGGGGGACTGCAACGACGGCGCGAGCAACCAGAGCCCCGGGCGCGCGGACGATTGCACGACGACGATCGGCAACGACGACGACTGCGATGGGCGCATCGACGAAGGCGCGACGCTGACGACGTGGTACCGCGACGCGGACGGCGACGGCTTCGGCGACGCGAGCGTGTCGATGCAGGCGTGCACACGACCGACCGGCTTCGTGGCGGACGCGACCGACTGCAACGACGCGGCGGCGACCGCGTTTCCGGCGGCCTCGGAGCTCACCTGCAACGACTTGCTCGACAACGACTGCGACGGCGCGATCGACTGCAACGACTCGAACTGCAGCGCAGGCTGTCCGGTGCTGCGGGTGGTGTCGGGCGGTGGGCAATCCGCGCCGCTGCACACGCCCTTCGCGCAGCCGCTGGTGGTCGCGGTGGAGGATCGCCTCGGTGCGCCGCTCTCCGGACGCGCGGTGTACCTCACGACGCGTGGCGTGAACGTCGGCTCGCTCTACGGCTCGATCGGCTACAGCCAAGCGAGCGACCCGACCGGACAAACGAGCTTCGCGATCCGCGCGGGGCTCGGGCTCGGCGTGGAGACGGTCACGCTCTCCTCGCCCGGCGCGGTCTCGATCGACGTGCCGCTGACCGGCACCGCGCCCGCGAGCGGCACGATCTTCACGCTCCTCAACGGCGCGCGCATCGCAACTGCGGGCGGCATCCCTGGCCCTGCGCGCGACGTGCGCGGCACCAGCAACGTCGGTGAGGTCTCGACGCTCTTCGACGGTGGGCTCGCGTTCGCGATCAACAACACCGTGCTTCGGGTGTTTCCGGACGGGCGCACGGAGCGTGTGCTCGGCGGCGGCAGCGTCGCGCCGACGGACGGAGCGGTCGCGACGGCGGTGTCGTTCGCTTCGAGCGGAGCCGCGATTGGCGGCGATCCGATGCGCCCGCGGGTCTACTTCGAGCGAGGCTGCTCCGTCTGGTACGTCGACCTCACGCTCGGCACCGTGCACCCCTTCGCGGGCACGGGCACGTGCGGCTACACGGGCGACGACGGACCTGCGCTCTCCGCGAACATCCGCGCGATCGTCGACATGGCGGTGAGCGACTCCGGGCTCGTCTACTTCTCGACCGACATCCCGGCGCCCGACCCGCGCCCGATCCGTGTGGTCGACACCAGCGGCACGATCCGGACGTTCGTGGCGGCGAACTACTCGTCCCCGCCGTACGAGATCTTCAACTTCCCGCTCTTCATGGCGCCGGTGCCGGGCAGCGAGGACGTGATCGTCGTCGCGCAGATCGACAACGCGAGCTACATCGGCCACCGGAACGCGGTGCTGCGAGTGCGTCCCGACCGCAGCTTCACCGTGCTCGCGGGTACCGGAACGGACGAGACGAGCGAAGGCATCGCCGGCACCTCCGCGGAGATCGAAGCGGGCTTCGTGGCGGCGTTCGCGGACGGCTCGGTGGTGCTCGCCGAGGGCGGCAACGATCGGCTGCGTCTGATCTCGGGAGGCACCATCACGACGATCGCGGGCACGCGCGGGATGGGTGGCTACGCGGGCGACGGAACGCCCGCGAGCGCCGCACAGATCGACGCGCCGAGCTCGATCGTGACGTGGCGTGACGACCACGTGGTGTTCGTGCAGGCGGGCACGTTGCGCGCGGTACGTCGTTGAGCGGACCTCGGCGCCGTGCGCGCAGCCCGCACGAGGCGTCCTTCGTCGGCCGAGAGCGCCGGTGGAGGGGTTCGATCCGGCGTACGCACGACGAACGCCCGCGCGGTACCCTGCGCGCTCCGTGGACGAGCACCGCTTTCAAATCCACCTCGGCGGGATCATCGATCTCCTGTCGAACCACCTCTATTCGAGCCCGAGCGTCTACGTTCGCGAGCTCCTGCAGAACGCGACGGATGCCATTCGCGCGCGCGCGCAGCACGAAGGGCGCGACGCGAGCGAAGGCCGCGTGCGCATCACGATCGGCGAAGGCGCGACGCCGATGCTCACCGTCGAGGACGACGGGATCGGGCTCACCGAGGACGAGGTGCACCGCTTCCTCGCGACCATCGGCGCGTCGTCGAAGCGCGAAGAGGTCGAAGAGCGGCGTCGCGAGCTGATCGGGCAGTTCGGCATCGGCCTGCTCAGCGCGTTCGTGGTGAGCGACGAGATCAGCGTGCTGACGAAGAGCGCGAAGGGCGGCCCTGCGATCTCGTGGCGCGGACGCGCCGATGGATCGTACGTCCTCGAGAAGCTCGAGACCGACGCGCCGATCGGGACGACGGTGCACCTCGTCGCGAAGCCTGGCGCGCACGAGTGGTTCGACGTCGCGCAGGTGACAGAGCTCGCGGCGCGGTTCGGCGCTCTGCTGCCGTTTCCGGTCGAGATCACCTCGAGCTCGGGCACGGAGCGTGTGAACGACGAGCCGCCGCCCTGGCGCCGCACCTTCGAGAGCGCGAGCGACGCGCGCGAGGCGGCGCTCGAGTTCGGACGCAAGGTGCTCGGCGAACAAGTCCCGTTCTTCGACGTGCTCCCGCTGAAGACCGCGGCCGGTGGCGTGGAAGGCCTCGCGTTCGTCTTGCCCTACTCGCCGCCCCCGACCGCGCCGCCCGCGCACCGCGTCTACCTCAAGGGCATGCTGCTCAGCGAGAAGGCGGACAACCTCCTGCCGCGTTGGGCCTTCTTCGTGACCTGTGTGCTCGACGCGCAGAGCCTGCGGCCGACGGCGTCGCGCGAGTCGTTCTACGAAGACGCCGGGCTACAAGCCACGCGCGACGCGCTCGGTCAGGCCCTGCGCGACTACCTCCTGCACCTGAAGCAGCACGACCCGCAGCGCCTCGAGCTGCTCATCACGCTCCACTATCGCGCGATCAAGGCGCTCGCTTCGCAGGACGACGAGCTGCTCACGCTCTTCCTCGATCTGCTTCCCTTCGAGACGAGCCTCGGACGCATGAGCTTCGGCTCGCTGCGAAAGCGTCAATCGACGATCCGCTACGCCGCGAGCGTGGACGTATTTCGTCAGATCGCGCAGGTCGCGGCGGCCCAAGGCGTGGTGGTGGTCAACGCGGGATATTCCTACGACGCGGATCTCTTGCAGCGTGCGCCGCAGGTCTTCCCCGAGCTCACGATCGAGTCGGTCGACGCGACGGACCTCTCGGAGATCCTCGGTGAGGTCGGCCAAGGCTCGGACGCTTTCGCGGCGCTGCTCCAGGTCGCCGAAGAGGTGCTCGCGCCCCACCGCTGTGGCGTCGACCTCAAACGCTTCGAGCCGCGCGAGCTCCCCGTGCTCTACGTCAGCGGCGAGGACGCGACGTTTCAGCGCAGCGTCGCGCAGAGCAAACGCGCCACCGGCGACGACGGCCTCTGGGCGGGGCTGCTCGACGCGGTCGCCGAAGACACCCGCGACGCGCGTGCCTACCTGGTGTTCAACGCGAACAGCCCGCTGGTCGGGCGCCTCGCCCGGACCGACGACGACGAAGCGCTCCGCCTCGCGATCCCGATGCTCTACGTGCAGTCGCTCCTGCTCGGGCACCACCCGCTCAGCCCGGAGGAGCTCGCGTTGTTGAACGTGGGTTTGCTCGATCTGATCGAGTGGGGACTCGGAAAGAACGACGGACCGATTCTCAATTGATTCGGACGGGCCGCGCGAAGCGGAGTGGGTATGGGTCGCTCGCTGCGCCCGATCACTGCGAGCCGACGTCGTCCGCCTGACGCACGTTCCCCGGGAAGCCGAGGGAGACACGTCCAACGCCCTTGCCGGTGAAGGGCTGCAGCCAGATCACGCGTCCGTCGAGGTCGAAGCAGGTCACCTCGCCCGAGCCACTCACGTAGAGCAAGCCGCGCTCCAGCACGACGCCCGGTCGCCCCTTGTAGCGTCCGGGCAACGCGACCTCTCCGAGGGGCCGACCGCTCGGGTAGTGGAACGCGTGGAGGTGGGTCCAGGTGATCGCGAAGACGCGTTCGTGCGCGATGACGACCTCGACCTCGCCGTGCCCTTGGAGCGCGTTCTCCCAGAGCACGCTCCCGTTGCGCGGATCGAGCCCGAAGAGCTTGCGCGCGAACGCGACGACGAGGACCGAACGATCCTCGGAGCCGTCTTCTCGATAGCCGCTCACGACGCGACCTCCGCGGCAGCGTGAGGTTCGATGAGAGAGCCTGCAGGTGAACCATCGAGCGCGATCATGGGGCGTGATCGTAGCGCACGAGCTCACCCCGTTGCGATGGCGCCTAGAAGCTCGGCCAATTCCGCAAGCCGCCCTACTGGACGGCGCGCGGCGAACGCAGTGAGCGAAGGCTCGTGGGAGGGGGCCCCTCGGGGCTTCATGCCCCGTGGGGGAGGGTCTGGCGACAGACCCTTGGAGAAGCTGCGGAGATGCGGCTCGCACCGAGCGTGGCCACCCGCTCACTCGGCCGCGATGGCGGCGCGCACCGCCTCGAAGCGTTCGTTGGGAACGGTGATCGCGAGGTCGTAGTGCGCGATGCGCCACACGCCGTCTGCCTCGCGCACCAACACCGCACGACCACGCGCGGGCCCGAGGTTCACCGCGTCGAGATCCTCGTCCACCCACGCGACCTCGCCGCGCACCACCACGTCGCGTCGAACCGCGCGCATGCGCCATCCGCGACCGGCCGCGAAGGGTGCCTCCGCGTACGCGCGGAGCTGCTCGACCGTCCAACGCTCCGTCGCGTCGGTGCCGAGGAAGATCGCGTCCTCCGTGAAGTGCGCGAGGTAGCGCGGGAGGTCCGAGGCCGCGGCGGCCGCGTGCCAGTCGTCGAGCACCGCGTCGATCGGCTCGCGTCCTACCGTCGTCGCGGCGTCGTCCACGGTGTCCGCGGGTGAGGCGCCGGCGCGCGAGGTGGGGTCGGCGGTGACGGGACGCGGCTCCGGGCAGGTCGCACACGCCACGAGGAAGAGGAGGAGCGAGGGGAGCGAGACGCGCATCGGACGCAGTACCGCGCGGCATTCGTTCGTGCACGTGGAGAGGTGCGCGCTCCCCGGCCCAGCAGCCCGTCGAAGAGCTCTTCGAGTCCTTCCACGAACTGCCTCTTCTTTCTGGGGTCTTACGAGCAGACCCCCTCCAGTGGGCCAAGTCCACCGGAGCCTCCCCCAAAACACGCGGCTCCGTTGAAGAACGCGGTTCTTCGACGGGCTGCTGGCGTCGCAGGGTCTCGGGCGTGCTCGGCGTGCTCGGCGAGATCCGCGCCGCTCGGAGAGTCGTGTACGTTCGCGCGCATGGGTCGCCGCGCCGTCGTCTCCGTTCTCGCTCCGAACCCCGAAGCCGCGCTCGAAGCGCTCGTGCTCGAGGACCAGCCCCTGCCGCATCCGTCGTCACCCGACGACGTGGTGGTCGCGGTGCGCGCCGCGAACGTCGGCTGGGTCGATCTCTTGATGACGAGCGGTCAGTACCAGCACGTGCCGGAGCCGCCCTACACGCCGGGGCTCGAGTGGAGCGGTGAGGTGGTCTCCGTGGGCGACGCGGTGACCCAGTGGAAGGTCGGCGACCGTGTGATCGCGGACGGCCTGCTCACGGGTCCCCGCTCGCTCGGCGCGCACCGCAAATGGGGCGGCTTCGCGAGCTTCGCCGTCGCACCGGAGTCCGCGCTCGTCGCGCTCCCACCCGAGCTCTCGTTCGAGGAGGGCGCGTGTCTGCTCGGTGGGCACGAGACGGCGTGGCACGCGCTCGTGCATCGCGCGCGGCTGCAGCCGGGCGAGTCGGTCTTGATCCTCGGCGCGACGGGGAGCACCGGGCTGGCCGCAGTGCAGATCGCGCACCACCTCGGGACCAAGGTGATCGCCGCGGGTCGCACCCCGGAGAAGCTCGCGATCGTGAAGGAGCTCGGCGCGGATCATCTGCTCCGCACGACCGACGTGTCGGGCGCGCCGCGACGCTTCAAGGACGAAGTGAAGCAGCTCACGGGCGGCCGCGGCGTCGACGTGGTCTACGACGCGCTCGGGGGCGAGGTGTCGACCGAAGCTTTGCGCGCGTGCGCGTTCGGAGCGCGGTTCGTGCTCGTGGGCTGGAGCGCGACCCCCTTCGTCGCACGCGAGGGCCGCGATCCGAACGTGCTCCCCACGAACCTGATCCTGATGAAGTCGATCGACGTCCTCGGCTCGCCCGCCGCGATCGCGGCCCACGCCGATCCCGCGCTGCGTCGCACGCGCCTCGACGCGGTGCTGGCGCTCGTGAAGGGCGGCCTGCGCCCACGCGTCGACGCAACCTACGGGCTCGCGGAGCTGAAGGACGCGCTGCGCGCGAAGTGGGAGAGCCGCCACGTCGGCAACGTGGTGGTGCATCCCGACGCATGAGGCCGTCGCGCGACGTCGTGCCGACGCGTGAAGGCCAGACGAGCCGAGGCGCGTTCGCGTGTGCACCTCGGCTCGTGGTCTGCGAACGTTCGATCGTCGAAGCGTCAGAGCATCACGCGGAAGCGACCGTCGCCGAGATCGAAGCTCCGGATGCGCCGTCCCGTGAACGCCTCGATCACGTCGACGTTCGTCGTCGTGTGCAGCGAGAGCACGTCGGTCGTGAAGCGGCCTTCGCCCGCGAGCGCGATCGGCACGAGGAGCTGATCGGTCAGGTGCTCTTCCACCGCCGCACCGCTCGCGCGCCACGCGAGGAAGCGCTGCGCGACCTCGCGCGCCACGTCCTCCGCCGAGACACCACGCTCGCCGAGCGCGGAGAACACGTTGGTGTTCCCTTCCTCGTCGCGCGCGACGAGCCAGAGCGCGTTGCCCGGACCCACGCTTCGCACGGTGGCGCTGCGCAGCACGATGCGTTCGTCGTCGAGCTGCTCCGCGAGCGCCGAGAGCTCGCGGCGCGCGACCGACTCCGGCACGTCGGAGACGATCGCTTCCGCTTCGAGCGTCAGCGTCCCGCGCGGCGCCGCGAGGTGCAGCGGGGCGAGCGACCGTTCGTCGAGGAGTCGGCCGTCGGTGCTGCGCGTCGTGTTCGCCGGCGTCACGTGCAGCACGATCTCGCCTCCGCCCGCGGGATAGAAGCCCGCCTTGCGCAGCTCGATCGCGAGCTCCGCGCCCATCGCGCGCACGCGCGGGAGCCACGCGTGCTCCAGGAACGGCACGATGGGCGCCCACGCGGCGTGCGTGCCGCCACGGATCGTGATCGTCGAGGGACCGTCCGCGAACGCCAAGGGGAGGGCGATCGTCTGCAGCACGAGCGCGACCGAGCCCGCGCTGCCGATGTCGAAGCTCTTCTCGACGCCCCGCAGCGGGCCTGGCCGAAACGTGAGCTTCGGGGAGCCGAGCGTCGCGCCCTCGACCTTCGCGCTGCAGATCGCGGCGGCCGCGTTCACGCACGTGAGGTGCTGACGCAGCAGGCCGCCCTTCTTGCGCTTGCCGCGGATGCGATCGATCGCGAATGGACGCCCCGTCAGCATCGAGAGCGTCAGCGACGTACGGAGGATCTGTCCGCCCCCTTCGCCCGCGCTGCCGTCGACCACGAGGTCGGCGGCTGACCCCGCCGACTTGGTCGCGAGCGGGCTCTGCGCCGTTGCCTCGCGGAGGACGACCTCGTGGCGCACCGCGATCTCGCGGCCCTCGGGCTCGTCCGCGATCGGGCTCGCCGCGCTCGCCGTGCTCGTCGTGCTCGGCGCGTCGACGTCCACCGACGGCGCGGCGAGCACGCCCAGCTCCTTGTCCCAGAGCGCGCCGTCCGCGCCGCGCACCGCGAGGAAGCGGTGGTAGGGCAAGAACGTCTCGTCCTCGTCGTCGCGCTCGGGTGCGATCGTGACCCCGCCCGCGCCGACGTCGGTGACGCGCGCGCCGGACACGACGCGGCGATCGCCGGGCGCGCCGCGATGGACGACCACCAGCTCGAGCGCGTGCAGCGCGCCGTCGCGCCAACGTGCGCGGTTGAGGAGCTCTCGGAGCGAGAGGGACATGACGAAGCCTCGAAGCGAAGAACGACGAAGGATGGGATCGCGGGTGCGCAGGATGCCCGACGAAGCGTCGCCGGCGCGGGCCGGAGAGTGCGTCGCGATCCGAGAAAGGAAAGAGGCACCGGCGCACGAAGGCACGCGTCGGCGTGCGGACGTCGTCGCACGGACGTATGGACACGTGTCGTCGCACGGACCCGATGGGGACCGAGAGGGCGACGGACCACGTCGCGGAGCGCTCAGCCCGTCGAGGTCGCTTCGAGGTCCAGCTCGACCTGGCGACGCCGCCGGATGATGCCGAGCATGAAGTCCTTGTGGCGCTGGCTCATCGCGTCGGTGGTGTGATGCCGACGCGCTTGGTGTGGCTCGAAGGTCGCGTCGAGCCCGAGCGCGGCGAGCCGCTCCACCACGGCACGGGTCTGTCGCATCGGCACCACGGGATCGCGGTCGCCGTGCAGCGCCCGAATCTCCGGGTAGCGCCGCGTCGGATCGATCACGGAGTCCACGAGGTGCAGCGGGAACCAACCCGCGATGGGGTAGGCGCCGTCGAAGAGATCCGGGTGATGCAGCGCGAGGCCGAAGGTCAGCATGCCTCCCTGCGAGAACCCGGCGACGAGCGCGCGCCCTTCGGTCGGCCGCGTGTACATCAGGCGCTTGATCACGTGCGCGAGCTGATCGGCGCGGCGCTGGATGTGGAAGCCGAGCACCTTCGGGTCGTAGCTCTCGGTGATCGAGACGGGGAACCACGAGTAGCCGTCGCCCAGACGATCGGGCGCCCACGGGAAGACCATGCGAACCGGCGTGGTGTCCTCGTGGTCGCCTTTCGGGAGCTCCGGTCGGCTGCCCCGCCCGTGGAGGTAGACGACCATGGGCAGCTCGTCGTCGAGGCTCGCGCGTCCGAGCACGACCTCGGTCACCCGCACCCCACGCAGGCGATGCTCGCGCACCTGCACCCACTGAGAGCCGATCGGCGCCTCGGAGGGCTTGCCGCGCGTGTCCTTGCGCGCGGGCATCGACGCGGCCTCGCGGTCGGGCACCACGCCGCTCACCGCGACCGACCAGAGCAGGAGCACCGTCGCGATCGTCGCGATCCGAGACCCGATCCGTGCGAGCGACGTCGCGTACCGCGAGAGCGGTGAGGCGAGGCGGCCGATGCTGCGGAGCCGGTGGTTCATCGCGCGAGTGAGCAGGAACACATCCTAAAGAACGCACCGCCGTCAGACAAGAGTCGCGTGCGGTCGTCACGCGATCGTTCCCTCGATTTCGTCGACGTTTCCGGCGAGCCGTGCCTGCCTTCGCGACCGACGGGAAGGCACCCTCCGACCCGCGCTCGTCTTCGGTGAGCCCCACGCCGCGATGGTGGTCGCGCGTGCGACTTGGTACCGTGAGGGGGCCGCGCGTCTGGCTCGGCGAATCGAGAGCGATCTCGAACGTTGGTTCCTCGTCGACCGCGACGCCCCCAGCCTCGGTGGCACAGCTTCGGTCGGCACAGCCTAGGTCGACACCCGAACGGGAGGTACGCGTGAGCAGCATGGTCGAGCGCATCGGCGCGCTCCAAGACTACGAGCAGTACCGGGACCTGCATTGGGAAGGCAGCCTGGAGGACTACCTGCAGCTCGTACGCGAGCGCCCCGAGGTCACGCGCAACGCGTACCAGCGGCTCTACGACATGATCGTGAGCTACGGGGAAGAGGAGTACATCGACAACAAGAAGCGCCTCGTGCGCTACCCCTTCTTCCGCGATCCGATCGACGACGGGAAGGACGGTGTCTTCGGCCTCGACATCCCGCTCATGCGCCTCGTGCACGTGCTGCGGGCGGCCGCGCAGGGCTACGGCCCCGAGAAGCGCATCATCCTGCTCCACGGCCCGGTCGGCTCCTCCAAGAGCACGATCGCGCGCCTCCTGAAGAAGGGCATCGAGGCCTACTCGCGCACCTCCGAGGGCGCCCTCTACACCTACGAGTGGACGAACCTGAAGGAGACCGGGCTCGCCGGCGAGGACGACGTCTTCCCCTGCCCGATGCACGACGAGCCGCTCCGGCTCATCCCCATCGAGTGGCGCGAGAAGGCGATCGCGGATCTCCGGCTCGGCAGCGATCGTCACCGCGTGAAGATCGTGGGTGAGCTGAACCCCGCGTGCCGATTCATCTTCAAAGAGCTGATGGATCGCTACGACGGGAACTGGGGCAAGGTCATCGCGAACCACGTCCGAGTGAAGCGCCTGATTCTGAGCGAGAAGGACCGCATCGGCATCGGCACCTTCCAGCCGAAGGACGAGAAGAACCAGGACTCCACCGAGCTCACGGGCGACATCAACTACCGCAAGATCGCGGAGTACGGCTCGGACTCGGATCCGCGCGCGTTCAACTTCGACGGCGAGTTCTGCGTCGCCAACCGCGGCATCGTCGAGTTCATCGAGATCCTCAAGCTCGACGTCGCGTTCCTCTACGATCTCCTCGGTGCGACCCAAGAGCACCGCATCAAGCCCAAGAAGTTCGCGCAGACCGACATCGACGAGGTCATCATCGGTCACACGAACGAGGCCGAGTACAAGAAGCTCATGAACAACGAGTTCATGGAGGCCTTGCGCGACCGCACGATCAAGATCGACATCCCCTACATCACCAAGATCACCGAAGAGATCCGCATCTACGACAAGGATTTCAACAAGGACAAGATCCGCGGCAAGCACATCGCGCCCCACACCCTCGAGGTCGCCGCGATGTGGGCCGTGCTCACGCGCCTCGAAGACCCGAAGAAGCACAACCTCACCCTCCTGCAGAAGCTCAAGCTCTACGACGGCAAGGTGCTCCCCGGTTACACCCAGGACACCGTCAAGGAGCTGCGCAAAGAGACGCAGCGTGAGGGCATGGGCGGCATCAGCCCCCGCTACGTCCAGGACAAGATCTCGAACGCGCTCGTCAACGAGATGGGCGAGGGCACGATCAACCCGTTCATGGTGCTCGCCGAGCTCGAGAAGGGCCTCAAGCACCACTCGCTCATCACCAACGACGAAGAGAAGAAGCGCTACGCCGAGTGCATCGGCATGGTGAAGCGCGAGTACGAAGAGATCGTCAAGAACGAGGTCCAGCGCGCGATCAGCGCCGATGAAGAGGCGATCGAGAAGCTCGCCGCCAACTACATCGACGCCATCAAGGCCTACGTCCTCAAAGAGAAGGTCAAGGACCGCTTCACCGGCCAGGACGTCGAGCCCGACGAGCGCCTCATGCGCAGCGTCGAAGAGAAGATCGAGATCCCGGAGAACCGGAAAGACGACTTCCGCCGCGAGATCATGAACTACATCGGCGCTCTCGCCGTCGACGGCAAGAAGTTCGAGTGGCACACCAACGATCGGCTGCGCCGCGCCCTCGAGCTCAAGCTCTTCGAGGACCAAAAGGACTCGATCAAGCTCCAGACCCTCGTCTCCAACGTCATCGACAAGGAGACGCAAGAGAAGATCGACATCATCAAGACCCGGATGATGAAGTACTTCGGCTACAACGAGGTCTCGGCGCGCGACGTGCTCGACTACGTCGCGAGCATCTACGCCCGCGGCGACGCCAAGTAGGACCCGGGCGCGCGGTCGCCCCGGGGCTCGCGCGTCGGGCCTCAGCGCGGCCGCGACGCGACGAAGACCCCCTGACCGGAGCCGATGGCCTCCGTCGTGCCCACGATGAGGCCGTCGGCGAACCGACCCGCGACCACGACGGCGCTCGGGAACGCGGCGAGTCGTTGCACTTCCTGGTGACCGGCGCGCGACCAGCGCTCGCCGGCGCTCGCGGTCATGAGCGCCGGATCGATCTCCACCCAGTAGGCGTCCCCGCAGGCCCTCGCCGGGCCGAGGCTCTGGCAGCCTGGGATCGCCTCGTCCGGTTCCAGCGCAGCCGTGAAGACGTCGGACAGCGGGATGCGCTCGTCGACCGCGCCGCCGAGAAACAGCGCGCCGCTCGGGTCGAAGCTCGCGGCACCCAGGTAAACGTCTCGGTCGGCGGGTGTGGTCGAGGCGACCTCGAAGGGGGCTCCGCTCACCGACTCCCAGACTTCGATCCGGTGGTGCGAGGCCTGCCACAGGCTGGTTGCGGCGACGGAGTAGGCCTCCGTTCCGGCGACCCGCACGCTCGACAGCCCAACCGCTGCGTCGCCGATCGTCTGAGAGAACTCGTCGTCGGAGCTCGGGGAGAACACGGGGGGCGTGTTCACCGCGCTCGAGGCGAGCGGGCCCCAGCGCCCCTTGCGCTCGTCGGCGGTCCGCCAGCCGTAGAGGTACGCCGACGGAGAAAAGGCGACGATGTCCAGGCCGTCCTCATCGTGACCGGGCGCGATCGGGTGAGGCCCGCCGGCGCAGGCGCCGTTCGCGCCGACGTGGAAGAGAAACGCGTCGTGATCGCTGTTTGGCGACGTCGTTCCGCATGGGGCCTCGCAGGCGAGGGTGCTCGTCTCGAGGGCCGAGGCGACGATGACGGCGCCCCCGGTGTGGGCCCCGATGTCGACCTCGGCCGCGTCGCCGCCGGTGCAGACGGTCGGAGCGCCGGGCAACGTGGCTTGGCCATCCGCGTCGACCTGGATTCGAGACCGATCGACCGCGGCCCAACCGAAGCCGGCGGACGTTTGTGCGACGCCGAGCAGCTCGGACCCCGCCGCGATGTTGGCGGCGACGTAGAGCGTCTGGCCTGCGACCGCTACGTCGATGTCCGCGCTCGCCGGCGCACGGCTCGCCACGTGCGCCCACCAGTCGAGCTCGAGCGTGCTCAGATCGATCTGCGCGACGAAGCTCGATGCGGCCTCGCCCGTCAGCGCGATCTCGCCGGCGCAGCCGCCTCCCGGCATGGCGCGGTATGCCATCGAGCCGCCTCCGTCCCAGACGCCGGCGATCCAGGCTTTTTCACCGTCGCTCGCCAGGGCGCGGAGCTCGACGGACGGACCCGTGAGGATTCCCGCGACGGCTCCCGGGCTGGGGCATGTGGGCACCCCGCCGCCGGTGCCGCCGCCGCCGCCCGAAGCCGCGCTCGTGCCGTTCGACGTGCTCGATGCATCGCTCGAGCTCGAGCCGCCGCCCGCGCTCGCTCCAGGCTTGTCCTCGAACTCGACGAGCAAGAAGCAGCCTGCGAGGGGCGCCAGCACCAGCACGAGCGAAGCTACGCTACGGGCCATCTGGCTCATGCTAGCGGGCCGCGTTCCGGCTAAACTGAAAAATTACCGATGCTGCCTCCGTCTCGACAGCTCCCGAGAGGAACGCGCCTCGACGAGAAGTGGGAGATCGAACACCCCCTCGGAGAAGGTGGCGCGGCCACCGTGTATGCCGCCAAGCACGCGCGCAACGGGCTGCCCGTGGCGGTGAAGGTGTTGCACGGAGAGATCGCCAGCAACCTCGACGTTCGGACGCGCTTCCTCCGCGAGGGATACGTGGCGAACCGAGTCGAGCACCCGGGCACGGTTCGCGTCCTCGACGACGGCGTGACGCCAGACGGAACCGTTTACCTCGTGATGGAGCGGCTGTCGGGGCTCACCCTCGACGCGCTGGCCGACCACCATGGCGGTGCGCTGCCGGCAACGGAGGTCGCGCGCTTCGGTGACAGGTTGCTCGACGTCCTCGCCGCCGCGCATGCGCGCGGGATCGTCCACCGTGATCTCAAGCCCGAAAACGTCTTCGTCTGCGTGGATGGTAGCCTCAAGGTCCTCGACTTCGGCATCGCGCGCGTGCAGGAGACCCAGGGGCGCGCGAGGATGACGATGCAGAACGTCTCGATGGGGCCCCCCGCGTTCATGCCTCCCGAGCAGGCGCTCGGCCGCTGGGATCAGGTCGATGCGCGCAGCGACGTGTTCGCCCTGGGGGCGACCCTGTTCACGCTCCTGACCGGGCGGTTGGTCCACGAGGCGGCCACGATGCAAGAGACGATGGTGCTCGTCTCGACACGCCCCGTCGCCCCGGTCCGTTCGGTCGCGCCATTCGTACCCGAGCAGCTTGCGCTCGTGGTCGATCGAGCGCTCGCGTTCCACCGCGACCGACGCTGGCCCGACGCCGCCGCGATGCTCGCCGCGTTCCGCGCCGCGGTTGCTGCTTCACCGCACCTCGCTGCCGCGGTGGCGCAGGGCCCCGTGCCGCTCGATCCGGTGTTCGTCGCGACGACGGCTCGCCCGGCGCGGGATCAGCCGAGCGTGATCACGACGCGACCCGTCGCTCGCAACGCGGGCCCGGCGCGGAGCCGCTCGTTCGTGGTGGGAGCCATCGCCGTGGCGGGGGCTCTCCTCGCCGCCGGGGGGATCGTGCTCGGTGTCTCGGGCTCCTCCGATACAGAGCGTCTGCCGGTCGTCACCGCTTCTGCGGCCGCCGCGCCGGCGCCCGCCGCCTCCGAAGCTACCCATCCAAACGAGCGTTCCGCCGCGGAGCCCGCGAGCGCGTCTCCTCAGGATCCGCCCGCGAGCGCCTCCGCGCCGGCGAGCGCGCAGACCGCAGCTCCGGCGGTGCCGTCGTTGCCGCCCGCGAAGCCAGTCACGAAGCCGACGGCGCCCGCGCTCTGCAAGCGCGACGCATTCACCATGCGCTGCCCCTGCGCGCGCTGCGAATAGGGTCAGAAGCTGGCGGCGAGAGAGAGCGACGGTCCGGCGGCGCGGATCGACCAAGCCACGGACGGCGGCTCGTTCGACGCGGTGGTGACGTCGATGACGAGGAGCGTGACGCCGGTGGCGGCGGCCGCCGCGCCGACGGCCCACAGCACCCCGTTGGCGACGAGCAGCGAGTTGCCCTCGCTCTGCAGATCCTTGCAGCCGGTCGTGCAGTCGTCGTACTCGGACTCTTTGGCGAGGACCAGGCCGCCGGTGACCGCAGCACCGACGAGAGCGGCGCCGCCCACCGCGGTCGTGATCCAACCGCCGATCCACAGGCCGGTCGCACGCGGTGGCTGCGGCTCACCGGTGGCCCGCGCGGCGCGGGGTACCTCGACGGTCAGCGAGCTCCCTGTCGGGACCGTCACGTCGAAGACGTCGGGCGGCTCCCCGGCGGCCTCGACCTCGACGCGGTGCCGGCCTGGGTTGATCGGTCGCGGTTCGTCGAACGCGTCGGTCGGCTTGCCATCGACCCGCACCCGCAACCCCGTCGTCGGGCCGCGCCGCGTGATCGTGATCGAGCCGACCTTCTGCGTGACGGCCTCGAGCTCTGCGGTCAGAGCCGGCCGCTCGGGATCGTCGTCGGGGAGCCGCGAGAGCAGCTCCTCCAGCGCCGCCTTGGCTTCCACGACGCGTGATTGTTCCGCGTCGCAGCGCGCCACCTTTCGGAGCGGGCCGAGCTCGCGCACGAGGCTCAGGCTCTTTCTGAAGTGCTCGCAGGCCGCCGCTCGATCGCCGGCGCCTTCCGCCTCCATGCCGGCTTGAAAGGCGAGCCGCGCATCCTGCTCTGCGGACTGGGCGAGCGCGGATATCGCCACCGACGCCACGCCGCAGGCCGCAGCAAAGGCGGCGAGGCGAGCTCGCGAGACCACGACCATGGGAGGCCGAACGTATCACGGCGTCCGTGCGGGTAGAGATGCGGCTCCTCGCGCGAGCGCGAGGCCGGCTGCCGGGCGCAACACCGGGTTCCCTTGCGTAGGTTTGCCAGCAGCCCACATTTCGGCCAGATTTGGCCGTTGGCTGCGACCTTTTCGCCTGGAGATACGCTCGGTCGTTACGAGCTGGTGAGCGTCATCGGCGGTGGCGGGTTTGCGTCCGTCTGGCGCGCGCGCACGGCGGGACCCGGGGGCTTCGAGCGCGACGTGGCCGTGAAGGTGATGCGGCCGGCGCGCGCGGGGCAGAAGCGCTTCCAAGACATGCTGCTCGACGAGGCCCGCCTCGTCGCGCGGATCCAGCACCCGAACGTCGCGCAGATCTGGGAGGTCGGAGAGGATCCGAGGTCGCTCTACGTCGTGATGGAGCTCGTGGATGGCGACTCGCTCGACGATCTGCGGTTCCGGGCCGAAGAGGCGGGCAAGTCGCTCTCTATCCGCGCGCTTTTCCGCGTGCTGGCCGACGTGTGCGCGGGGCTCCATGCCGCGCACGAGCTCGAGCAGGACGGCGCCTCGCTCGGGCTCGTGCACCGTGACGTGTCGCCGCAGAACATCTTGGTGTCGCGCCATGGCAACGCCAAGCTCATCGACTTCGGCATCGCCAAGGCCAAGGAGCGCCTCGCGGCCGACACGACGACCGGCTACATCAAGGGCAAGATCGCGTTCATGGCGCCCGAGCAGGCGCGCACCGAGGCCGACATCGATCGGCGCGCCGACGTGTGGGCTATCGGGGCGACCGCGTACGAGCTCATCACCGGCAAGGCCCCCTGCGAGGGCGCGACCGACGTCGGTCGGCTCGCGTCCCTCGTCGGCCCGAGCCCGGTGCCCGAGCTGCCCGAGCGTGTCCCGGGGCCGCTTCGGAGCGTGATCGCTCGGTCGCTCGAAAAGGACCGGGCGGCGCGGTACCCGAGCGCGCTCGCCCTGAAAGAGGCGATCGAAGAGGCGCTGATCGAGAGTGAGCTCGAGACATCCGCCACCGACGTGGCGACGCTGTTCGGCCCGTTGTTTCACGGAGCGTCTGCGACCGACGCTCGGACGACGCGCGAGAGCCGCGGTGATTCGATCGAGCGAGCGGTCAGCTCGACGATCGAGGCGAGCGCTCCGACGGGCACGATCGAGCTCCCGCTCAATCGCGCGCGCTACTGGCCTGCCGCGATCGCAGCGCTGCTGGTGCTCGCGCCCCTCGGCTACTGGGCACTGTCGCGAAGCACGCCCTCGTCCGAGGCCACGCCGGCGGGTTCGGTCGCGGGGAGCGCGGCTACGCCGGCGACGGAGGCGCCTGTCGTTTCGCCCGAGCCATCGGCCTCTCCGTCGGCGTCGGAGCGGCCCGCGACCACGTCGGCCGAGCCACCCGGTGCGAGCGCGGCACCAGACGTGCAACCGCCACCTCCGGTGAAGAAGCCACCGACTGCCGGTGCGGCCCCCCGCCCCGCCCCGGCCACCAAGCCGACCACCAACCCGGTCATCGATGAGAACGCGATCGAATAGGCGATATCGCAGGCTCCCAGGCCTCGGCGTGGTCCTGGTCATGCTCTGGTCGGTGACGATGCCGGCGCTGGCAGCCGAGCCGAGCGCCAAGGATCGCGAGGAGGCGAAGCGCGCCTACGCGGAGGCGCGCCGGCTGACCAAAGAGGGCAAGAGCAAAGAGGCCCTCGAGCAGTTTCGTCGCGCCCACGATCTCGCGCCCACGCCGGTCACACGGCTCGAGCTCGCGCGGGCGCTGGCTGGAGCCGCGAAGCTGGTCGAGGCGCAAGAGCTCGCCGCCACCGCCGCCGAGATGCCGGTGACGTCGACCGAGACGGTGAAGAGCACGGAGGCGCGCAAAGAGGCGAGCGCGTACGCCGCCGAGCTGGCCGGCAAGATCCCGCGGGTGCGCTTCACCGTCGTGCCCGCCGGCGGTGAGCCAGAAGTTGCCGTCGACGGCAAACCCCTGGGCAAAGAGTTGCTCGCAGGCGAGGTGCGTCTGGATCCTGGCGACCACGTGGTCGC